>WHUB01000053.1:8404-33111 GCA_009377395.1 Actinophytocola sp.
ACGGGGGCTTGCTTGTGCGACCTGGAATAACTTACCAGACCGCTGCGATCCACTCGCAGCTGGGGTACCAGGACTCGAACCTAGACTAACTGAACCAGAATCAGTCGTGCTGCCGATTACACCATACCCCAAGGGCAGGCCCGTGCCTGCCGGAAATACATAGTAGACCACGGTATTCACGCCACGACGGGCGGGTCGGCTCAGCGCGGCTCCGGCGCTCCGAGCTGCGCGAACTCGCACACCAGCAGCTCCGGGATCTCGGCGAGGCTGGCGATCCGCAGCACGCCGGAGTCCGCGTCGACCGCGTCGCCGCCCTGCTCGCCGCGGTTCAGCCACGCCCCCCACATCCCGGCGGCGCGAGCGCCGATGGCGTCGGTGCGCAGCCGGTCGCCGACGTGCATCGCCTCGGACGGCTCGCAGTCCAGCGCCGCGCACGCCGAGTGGAAGATCATCGGGTCTGGTTTGGCGGCGCCCACCTCGCCCGCGATGGCGACGTGGTCGATGAACCGGCCGAGCCCGAGACTGTCGAGCTTCGCCCGCTGGTGTGATCCTGAGGCGTTCGTCACCGCCGCGATGCTGACCCCGGCGGCGCGCAGCCAGTCGAGACACGGCAGCACGTCGTCGAAAACGCGGAAGCTGGAACGCATGACCGCGGCACGGCTCCGTTCGAACCGTGCCGCATCGTGATCGCTTACGGGCATGCCGATTTCGGCGAGAAATTCCTTGGTGCGTCTGCGATGCATCGTCGGGTAATCGAGATCACCCGCGACGACCATGGCGACATGGGCTTCGGTCACGCAGTCCCACAATGGCCACAGATCGTCCCTGCCGGTCATCGCCGTCAGGGCATCTCGTGATGCCGAGGTGAAATCGATCAGCGTGTCGTCGATGTCGAAACACACCGCGCGCAGCACAGATCCATCCCACATATTGGGATAGGACTGCGCGTCACACGGCTCGGTCGGGGCAAGCGCGAACTCCACCTGGAGAGACTAGATGCCGGGGGGCCATTTCCGCCTCGTCCAACGAGGTGAAATCGAGTCACACTGTCACGGTCAAGTTATTCACGCTTCGAATTCGTTCAGCGCCCTGCTCAGGCGAGAGATCGATTTCTCGCGGCCGAGCAATTCCATCGACTCATAGAGCGGCGGCGACACGGTGCGTCCGGTTATCGCAACGCGCACTGGGCCGAATGCCTTACGCGGTTTGAGACCGAGATCATCGACCAAGGCAGTTTTCAACGCTTGCTCGATCGCGTCCGATTCCCACACTTCGAGAGCACCGAGAGCGTCGAGAGACGCTCGCAGCACGTCACCGGCGTCGCCCTTGAACGTCTTCGCCGCCGCGGCCTCCTCCACCTCGAACGACTCCTCGTCGACGAAGAGGAACCGGACCAGCAGCGCCGCCTCGGACAGCACCGTGACCCGCTCCTGCACCAGCGGCGCGATGGCGCGCAGCGTGGCGAGCCGGTCCTCGTCCGGCCGCTCCGGCAGCACACCCGCCTCGATCAGGTACGGCACGACCCGCTCGGTGAAGTCCGTGACGTCGAGCGCCCGCACATGCGTCGCGTTGATCGCCTCCGCCTTCTTGACGTCAAACCGTGCCGGATTGGCGCTGACATCGCCGATCTCGAACGCGGCGACCAGCTCGTCCACGCTGAAGACGTCGCGGTCGGGCGCGATGGACCAGCCGAGCAGCGCGAGGTAGTTCAGCAAGCCCTCGCGGATGAAGCCCCGCTCGCGATGCAGGAACAGGTTCGACTGCGGGTCGCGTTTGGACAGTTTCTTGTTGCCCTCCCCCATCACATAGGGCAGGTGGCCGAACTCGGGCGTGAAGTCAGTGACGCTGACCCGCCGCAGCGCCGCGTACAGCGCGAGCTGGCGGGGCGTCGACGGCAGCAGGTCCTCCCCGCGCAGCACGTGCGTGATGCCCATCAACGCGTCGTCGACCGGGTTGGTCAGCGGGTACAGCGGATCGCCGTTGCCGCGCACCATCACCGGATCGGGAATGGTGGCCGCGTCGAAGCTGATCTCACCGCGCACCAGGTCGTGCCAGGCCAGCTCGCCCGCCGGCATCCGCAGCCGCAGCACTGGCGCGCGGCCCTCGGCGCGGAAGCGCTCCTTCTGCTCCTCGGTGAGGTCGCGGTCGTAGTTGTCGTAGCCGAGCTGCGGGTCCTGCCCCGCCGCCTCCCGGCGCGCCTTGACCTCGTCGCCCGTGGAGAACGCCTCGTACAGCTCACCGGCATCGAGCAGCCGCTTGACGACGTCGTCGTAGATCGCACGCCGCTCGCTCTGCCGGTACGGGCCGTAGTCGCCGCCGGCCTCCGGGCCCTCGTCCCAGTCGATGCCCAGCCAGCGCAGCGCGTCGAGCAGCGCGGTGTAGGACTCCTCCGAGTCGCGGGACGTGTCGGTGTCCTCGATCCTGAACACCAGCGTGCCGCCGTGATGGCGAGCGAACGCCCAGTTGAACAGCGCGGTTCTGATCAGTCCGACATGGGGCGTCCCGGTCGGCGACGGGCAGAAGCGGACACGGACGGGCTGGTGGCTTGCGGTGTCAGTCATAGCCCGTTCAGCGTATAGCGGCGTCGGCGCGGTTGACGCGGGGACTCCGGCAAGCCAGAATTATTCAACATGTGCTGAATACTGCGGAGGTGCGGCATGACGGAACGGACGACCTGCCTCATCGCGGGCGGCGGACCGGCGGGCATCGTGCTCGGGCTGCTGCTGGCGCGAGCCGGTGTCGAGGTCACCGTGCTGGAGAAGCACGCCGACTTCCTGCGTGACTTCCGGGGCGACACGGTGCACCCGTCGACCATGCAGCTGCTCGACGAGCTCGGTCTCGGCGAGAAGTTCGCCGCGCTGCCGCAGAGCAGGCTTACGGAGATCGCGTTCCCGGTCGGTGACGACGACCGCGTGGTCATCGGTGACCTGCGACGGCTGCCGGTGCGGCACCCCTACATCGCCATGACCCCACAGTGGGACCTGCTGACGCTGCTCGCGCAGGCCGCCGAGGCGGAACCGACGTTCACGCTGCGGATGCGCACCGAGGTGACCGGGCTGCTGCGCGAGGCGGGCGCCGTGCGCGGCGTCCGCTACCGCACCGAGGACGGCACGACCGGCGAGATCCGCGCCGACCTGACGGTGGCCTGCGACGGCCGCCACTCGACCGTGCGGCACGAGGCCGGGCTGCGTGCGACCGAGTTCCCGGTGCCGATCGACGCCTGGTGGTTCCGGCTGCCGCGCGGCCCCGAGGAGACCGGCGCCACGCTCATGCCACGGATGCGGCGCCGCCGGTTCGCCATCGTCATCCCGCGCGAGGGCTACTACCAGATCGCCTACATCGGCAAGAAGGGCTCGGACGCGGCGCTGCGGGAGCAGGGGATCGAGCGGTTCCGCCGCGACGTCGCCGAGGTCGTGCCCGCGCTGGCGGATCGGGTGGACGCGCTGGCCTCGATGGACGACGTCAAGCACCTCGACATCCGGCTCAACCGGCTGCGCCGCTGGCACGCCGACGGCGTGCTGTGCCTCGGCGACGCCGCCCACGCGATGTCGCCCATCGGCGGCGTCGGCATCAACCTGGCGGTGCAGGACGCGGTGGCCGCCGCGACGCTGCTCGCCGAGCCGTTGCGGCGCGGCGAGGCGGACGCGCGGGCGCTGGCGAAGGTGCGCACCCGGCGGCTGCTGCCCACCGCCGTGGTACAGCGGCTGCAACGGATGCTGCACCGGCTGGTCGCCGAGCCGGTGGTCGAGGGCCGCCGCGATGGGCCGCCGACGCAGGTAGTCACGCTGATGCGGCGCGCCCCCTGGCTGTCGTTCGTGCCCGCCTATGTCATCGGGGTCGGGATCCGCCCGGAGCACGCCCCGACGTTCGCCCGCCGCTGATTCAGCCCGCCTGGACCGGGTTGGTCAGCGTGCCGATCTTCTCGACGGTGACCGACACCTTCTGACCGTCGGCGAGCGGGCCGACGCCCTCCGGCGTGCCGGTGAGGATCACGTCGCCGGGCAGCAGCGTCATGACGTGCGAGACGAACTCGATCAGGTCGGCGACCTTGTGCACGATCGCGCTGGTGCGGGCCTGCTGCTTGACCTCGCCGTCCACCTCGGTGCGGATCTCCAGGTCGGCGGGGTCGAGGCCGGTCTCGATCCACGGCCCGAGCGGGCAGAACGTGTCGTAGCCCTTGGCGCGGGTGAACTGGCCGTCGGCCCGCTGCTGGTCCCGCGCGGTGACATCGTTGGCAACGGTGTAGCCGAGCACCGCCGCCCCGGCGCGGGCCGCCGAGACGTGCTTCACCGGCTGGCCGATCACCACCGCCAGCTCGCCCTCGAAATCGACCCGCTCCGAGCTCGGCGGCAGCTTGATCGGCACGTTCGGCCCGATGACGCTGGTGTTCGGCTTCATGAAGATCAACGGCGTCTCGGGCACCTCGCCGCCGAACTCCGCCGCGTGCGCGGCGTAGTTCTTGCCGACCGCGATGATCTTGGTGGGCAGGATCGGCGCGAGCAGCCGCACCTCGGCCAGCGGCCAGCGCTTTCCGGTGAAGTTGGGGGCGCCGAACGGGTGATCGGCGATCTCCAGCACTTCGTCGCCCTCGATCGAGGCGAACGCGACACCGGCGGGATGGGCGATTCGAGCTAGGCGCATACCCGCACCCTATCGACGCTGTGCTCAGTGGCCGACGCGCATGGCCTTGTGCACCAACGCGTCGCACAGCGCCAGCCAGCTCGCCTCGACGATGTTCTCGTGCACGCCGACCGTGGTCCACTCGCGCTCGCGGTCAGAGCTCTCGATCAGCACCCGGGTGACGGCGTCGGTGCCGTGCATGCCGGGCAGGATGCGCACCTTGTAGTCGGCGAGCTCCACGCTGTCCAGCCAAGTCAGGCGGGGTGCCAGCGCCTTGCGCAGCGCGGCGTCGAGCGCGTTCACCGGCCCGTTGCCCTCGGCGGTCGCGATCACCCGCTCCCCCGCGACGTGCACCTTCACCGTCGCCTCGGCGATCACCTCGCCGTCGGAGCGGTGGTCGAGCACCACCCGGTAGGACTCCAGCTCGAACGGCGCCTCCGGCACGTGCGGGTCACCCGATCCGTCGCCGTCGTCGTCCATCGCCCGGCGCAGCAACAGCTCCAGCGAGGCGTCGGCGGCCTCGAACGACCACCCTTTCGCCTCAAGCGTCTTCACCTTGTCGACGACGCTGGTCAGCGCGCCGGGTTGGCTGGCAAGGTCAACCCCGAGCTCACGTCCCTTGAGCTCAAGGCTGGCCCTGCCGGCCATCTCGGTGACGAGTACCCGCATGTCGTTGCCGACGACGGATGGATCGATGTGGTTGTACAGCAACGGATCCACCTTGATCGCGCTCGCGTGCAGCCCCGCCTTGTGGGCGAAGGCCGACGACCCGACATAGGCCTGATGGGTGTCGGGTGCGATGTTCGCGATTTCGGCAAGGGCATGGGAGACGCGGGTGAGCTCGGCAGCGCCGCCGGTGGGCAGCACGTCCATGCCGAGCTTCGTCACCAAGTTCCCGATCACGGCGAACAGGTCGGCGTTACCCGCCCGCTCGCCGTAGCCATTGGCGGTGCACTGCACATGCGTGGCACCGGCTTGCACCGCGGCGACGCTGTTGGCCACCGCGCAGGAGGTGTCGTCCTGGCAGTGGATGCCGAGCCGCAGCCCGGTCTTTTCGGCGACCTCGCGCACGGTCTCGGCGAGCCCGAGCGGAAGCTGTCCGCCGTTGGTGTCGCACAGCACGGCGACGTCGGCGCCGCCCTCGGCGCCCGCGAGCAGCACCCGGAGCGCGGTGTCCGGGTCGAACGCGTAGCCGTCGAAGAAGTGCTCGGCGTCGAGGAAAACCCGGCGGCCCTCGCCGACCAGGAACGACACCGTGTCGCGCACCATCGCGCAGGCCTCGTCGACGTCGACCCGCAGCGCCCGCTCGATGTGGCGGCGATCGGACTTCGCGACCAGCGTCACGACCGGGGCGCCGGAATCCAGCAACGCCCGCACCTGGGCGTCCTCGGCCGCAGCCGTGCCTGCCTTGCGGGTGGAGCCGAACGCGACGAGGGCGGCGTGCTTGAGCACCAGTTCCCCCTGACTCGCCCGGGCGAAGAACTCGGTGTCCTTGGGCAGCGCGCCGGGCCAGCCGCCTTCGATGAAGCCGACGCCGAGCTCGTCGAGCAGCCGGGCGACCGCCAGCTTGTCGGTGACCGAGTACGAGATCCCCTCGCGCTGCGCGCCATCGCGCAGGGTGGTGTCGTAGACGTGGAAGGTGTCACCGAGGGGCGTATCGGCGGGTTCCGTTCGGTTCACAGGTCACTCCTGGGTCGTCTGGCCGCTGGCGGTGGCAACAAAAAAACCTCCCGCACAATGCGAGAGGTCAGCGCGCCGAGTGCTCGTGTCGAGCGCTACTCGGCGCGCTTGCGAATAATGATCGCGGCACTAAGGCCGTGGCTAGCCATGGCCGACATCATGCCACACGCTCGTCGTGTCCCACACCCAGACCCGCGTGTTTCACTCTCAGGCCGTCGTGTCCTGCGTTCCCGACGTCGTGTCCTGCCTGCATGCCGTCGTGTCCTGCGCTCGATTGGCTGTGGCCGATATCACGGCTGTCGCGAACGCCGAACACGCAGGCACGAACGCAGGACACAGCGGCGTGAACGCGGGACACGACGCAAACGGCGCCCGGACTTACGCGCCTTCGCGGACGGTGTTGGAGGAGACGAGGGCGGCGAGGCGGTCACCGATCGCCTTGGTGGTGCCGGGCGAGGAGTGGTCGCGGGTGGCGAGGTCGAACGCCACCGATGCCTCGATCCGCCGGGCCGCCTCCTTGTACCCGAGGTGGTCGAGCAACAGCGCCACGGACAGCACGGCGGCCGTCGGGTCGGCGATGCCCTGCCCGGCGATGTCCGGCGCGCTGCCGTGCACCGGCTCGAACATGCTCGGGTTGGCCCTGCTGACGTCGAGGTTGCCGCTCGCGGCGAGCCCGATGCCGCCGGTGATCGCCGCCGCGAGGTCGGTGATGATGTCGCCGAAGAGGTTGTCGGTGACGATGACGTCGAACCGCGACGGGTCGGTGACCATGTGGATGGTGGCCGCGTCGACGTGCTGGTACTCGACGGTGACCTCGGGGTGCTGCAGCGACACCTCCTCCACGATGCGCGACCACAGCGAGCCCGCGTGGGTCAGCACGTTGGTCTTGTGCACCAGCGTCAGATGACGCCGAGGCCGCTGCGCCGCCCGCGCGAACGCGTCGGAGACCACCCGCTTCACGCCGAACGCCGTGTTCAGGCTGACCTCGGTGGCCACCTCGTGCTCGGTGTCCTTGCGGAGGATGCCGCCGTTGCCGACGTAGGGGCCCTCGGTGCCCTCCCTGACGACGATCATGTCGATCTCGCCGGGGTCGATGATCGTGCCGCGCACACCGGGGTAAAGCCGTGCCGGACGCAGGTTGACGTGGTGGTCGAGCTCGAACCGCAGCCGCAGCAGCAGACCGCGCTCGAGGATGCCGCTCGGCACCGTCGGGTCGCCGACCGCGCCGAGCAGGATGCCGTCGTGCTGCCGGAGCTCGCCGAGCACCGACTCGGGAAGCAGCTCACCGGTGGAATGCCAGCGTGCCGCGCCGAGGTCGTAGTTGGTGGTCTCCAAGTCGAACGCCGACGGCGCGACTTCGGCGAGCACCTTCAACGCCTCTGTCACAACCTCGGGCCCGATCCCGTCGCCCGGGATCACCGCGAGCCGCATCCAACACCTCCATGTACTAAGGACTGCACGTCATCCGGCTTCCCCAGCCACGGCAGGTTACCGGTCCATCACACGATCCGTAACCTCGGCACCCTCAGCAGAGACCCAGATCGCAGTGCGCATCACTCAATTGGGGCAGCGCACTGCGATCCGAGGGTCGTGCAACCGTGATCAAACCACACGAACGGTCGCCGACGGGGTGTCAGGGGAAGGTGACTGCTCGCACGGTCTGGGCGCCGACGGTCGAGCCGATCGGGGCGAGCACATCGGCGTCGACGGCCCGGTCCACCCGCAGCAGCATGATGGCCTCCGCGCCGTCGGTGGTCTGGCTGATCTGGGCAGCCTCGATGTTCACGCCGGCCTCCCCGAGCAGGGTGCCGACCCGGCCCATGACGCCGGGGCGGTCCGGGTACTCGAGCAGCAGCATGTGGCCCTCGGCGCGGATGTCGAAGTGCCTGCCGTTGACCTCGACCAGCTTCTCCACCTCGTCGAGCCCGGTGATGGCGCCCGAGACCGACAGCGCGGTGCCGTCGGCATGCACCGCGCGCACCGTGACCTCGCTGCGGTAGATGACGCTCTCCGGCTGCGTGCCGACGTCCACGCTGACTCCGAGATCGTCCGCGAGCCGCTGCGCGTTGACGAACGTGACCTGGTCCTCGACCACGGCGTCGAACACGCCGCGCAGCGCGGCGAGCGAGAGCACGGTGACGTCCTCGCTCGCCAGCTCACCCGACACCTGCACGGACACCGACGTCGGCGCCTTGGAGGAGAACGCCGACAGCACGGTGCCGAGCTTCTGCGTCAGCGGCAGGTACGGCCGCAGTTCGTCACTGACGGCGCCGCTGGCCACGTTGACCGCGTCCGGCACGAAGTCGCCGCGCAGCGCGAGCCGGACCGACTTCGCGACGTCGGTGCCGGCCCGGTCCTGCGCCTCGGCGGTCGACGCGCCGAGGTGCGGCGTGACCACGACGTTCTCCAGGCCGAACAGCGGGCTGGACGTGGTCGGCTCGGTGACGAACACGTCGACACCAGCGCCGCCGACGTGGCCGTCCGTGACGGACTTGGCCAGCGCCTCCTCGTCGAGCAGGCCGCCGCGGGCCGCGTTGATGACGATGACGCCCGGCTTGGTCTTGGCCAGCGCGTCGGCGTCGATCAGGCCCTTGGTCTCCGGCGTCTTGGGCAGGTGGATCGAGATCACGTCGGCGCGGGACAGCAGCTCGTCGAGCGAGACGAGCTCGATGCCGAGCTGCTTGGCGCGGGCGGCCGAGACGTACGGGTCGTAGGCGATCAGCTCGGTGCCGAACGCGGCGACCCGGTGCGCGAAGAGCTGGCCGATCTTGCCGAGGCCGACGACGCCGACGGTCTTGCCGTTCAGCTCGACGCCGGTGTAGGAGCTGCGCTTCCACTCCCCGCCCTGCAGGCTCTGGTTCGCGGCCGGCACCCGGCGCAGCACCGAGAGCAGCAGCGCGACGGCGTGCTCGGCGGCGGAGACGATGTTCGAGGTGGGGGCGTTGACCACCATCACGCCGCGCTCGGTCGCGGCGGGCACCTCGACGTTGTCCAGGCCGACACCGGCGCGCGCGACGACCTTGAGCTTGCCGGCCGCGGCGAGCACCTCGGCGTCCACCTTGGTGGCCGACCGCACCAGCAGCGCGTCGGCGTCCGCGACCGCTTCCAGCAGCGCGGGACGGTCGGTGCCATCGACGCGTCGGATCTCCACCTCGTCGCCGAACACCTCGACGGCGGACGGCGCGAGTTTCTCGGCGAGCAGGACAACAGGGCGAGTAGCGCTGGTCACGAAACGACTCCGGTCGGTTGTGGCGTGCACAGGAAGGGGCGAGAGCGCGGCCCAACCACGGTCGCGACCGCTGGGAGGCTCTCGCGGACGCGTTACCACGGTGTAGCGCGCACGGGGTGAGTGTAGCCAGCAGCGCATCCCCGTTCGACCCTTGACCGCCGGTGGATGCTGAACCGCCAGGTCAGACGTGTTCCACTGGCTGAGAAGAACTACCAGGGCGCGTCGAACTCGCCGTCCTTGGCGCCCGCGACGAACGCCTGCCACTCGGTCGGAGTAAAGATCAGCGTGGTGCCGGCCTGCCGGAGCGCGACGTACGTGAGCCCGTCGGTGTGCGGCACGAAGGCCAGCTCGAACGGTTCACTGACCTCGGCGGGGGTGTCACCGGCGGCGATGGGACGCTGCCAGCGCGCCTCGCTGAGGTCGAGCTCGTCCCGCACGGCGGCCTTGTCGTCGGAACGCCGCGACGGCTCCTCGGGCATGGGGTCACGATAGCCCCGCAACAGGGGACTCGCGGCCCCGGATCGCGGGACTCGCGGGAGCTACGCGGGCTGGGCCCGCAGCGGCGCGCCGATCTGGTGCAGGTAGCGCAGCACGTGGCCGTAGGAGCGGAACAAGCCGCACTGGCTGTATGAGATGCCGTGTTCGGCGCAGAACCGCTGCACGATCCGCTGGGCATGCCGCAGGTTCGGCCGGGGCATGGTCGGGAACAGGTGGTGCTCGATCTGGTAGTTCAGCCCGCCGAGCACGAAGTCGACCACTCGCCCGCCGCGCACGTTGCGGGCGGTCAGCACCTGCTTGCGCAGGAAGTCCAGCTTCTGACCGGCCGGCACCACCGGCATGCCCTTGTGGTTGGGGGCGAACGAGCAGCCCATGTACACGCCCCACAGGCCCTGGTGCACCACGATGAACAGCACCGCGATCGCCGGCGAGAGCACGAGGAAGAGCGCCGTCGTGTAGACGGCCAGGTGGGCGATCATCAGACCGAGCTCCAGGGTGGGCCTTCGCACCTCGCCGCGCAGGATCGAGATCGCGCCGGTCACGCGCAGGCTGAAACCTTCGAGCAGCAGCAGCGGGAAGAACAGCACCGCCTGATACTTCGCGATCCAGCGCAGCAGGCCGCGTTTGGTGCCGGCCTGGCCGTTGGTGAACGCCAGCGCGGGGATCTCGATGTCAGGGTCGGAACCCTCATGGTTCGGGTTCGCATGGTGTTGGTTGTGTTGCTTGAGCCACGAGCCGTAGCTGAGCGCGACCAACCCGCCGTGCAGATAGCCGACGACGTCATTGAGCCGCTTGCTGCGGAAGATCTGTTTGTGGCCGGCGTCGTGGCCGATGAAGGCCAGCTGCGCGAACACCACCGCGAGAGACGCGGCGATGAGCAGCTGCCACCAGGAGTCACCGATGAAGGCGAACGCCACCCAAGCGCCGCCCAGCATCAGCAGATTGATGCCGATTCTGGCCGCGTAGTAGCCGTACCGACGCTTGAGCAGGCCGGCGGACCTGATCGTGCGAGACAGCTCGGCGAAGTCGCTCGGCGTGCGGACGGGCGCGGCCGTTGTGGCGGAGGGTGTGATGGGATATCTCCTGATGTCGTAGTGGAACCCCAGTTACCTCCACCGTACCCGCACACGCGAAAAGGCGGCACCCCGCGAATGAGGGGTGCCGCCCTGTTCGTGCGGTGTTCGTCGCCCGGTTACCTCACCCAGGCCATCAGCGCCCGCAGCTTCTTCCCGACCTCCTCGATCGGGTGCTGCGCGCCCTGCTCGGCGAGCTTGGTGAAGTTCGGGCGGCCCGCCTCGTCCTCGGCCACCCACTCCTTGGCGAAAGTGCCGTCCTGGATCTCGCCCAGGATCTTGCGCATGTCCTCCTTGACCTGCGGCCCGATGACCCGGGGGCCGCGGGTGAGGTCGCCGTACTCCGCGGTGTCGGACACCGAGTAGCGCTGGCCCGCGATGCCGCCCTCGTACATCAGGTCGACGATCAGCTTCACCTCGTGCAGCACCTCGAAGTAGGCGATCTCCGGGGCGTAGCCCGCCTCGGTGAGCACCTCGAAGCCGTTCTGGATCAGCGCGCTCAGGCCACCGCAGAGCACCGCCTGCTCGCCGAACAGGTCGGTCTCGGTCTCCTCGGCGAAGGTGGTCTTGATGACGCCCGCACGGGCGCCGCCGATGCCCTTGGCGTAGGACAGCGCCAGGTCCTGCGTCTTGCCGTCCGGGTCCTGCTCGATCGCGATCAGGCAGGGCACGCCCTTGCCGTCGACGAACTGGCGGCGGACGAGGTGACCGGGGCCCTTCGGCGCGACCATCGCCACCGCGATGTCGGACGGCGCCTGGATCAGGCCGTAGCGGATGTTGAAGCCGTGCCCGAAGAACAACGCGTCGCCCGACTTCAGGTTCGGCGCGATGTCCTCGGCGTAGATCTTGCGCTGCGCCGTGTCCGGCGCGAGGATCATGATCACGTCGGCCTCGGCCGCCGCCTCGGACGGCGTGACCACCCGCAGGCCCTCCTCGGCTGCCTTGGCGCGCGACTTCGACGTCTCCGGCAGGCCGACCCGCACGTCGACACCGGAGTCACGCAGGCTCAGCGCGTGCGCGTGACCCTGGCTTCCGTACCCGATGACGGCGACCTTGCGGGACTGGATGATGCCGAGGTCGGCGTCGTCGTCGTAGAACATTTCCACTGCCATGAGGGCTGCTTTCTTCCTTTCCTGACTGGACGTAGCGAGTCGACTAGCGGGTAGACGTCGCCGTGATGGACTTCGCGCCGCGGCCGACCGCGACCATGCCCGACTGCACCAGCTCCCTGACCCCGTAGGGCTCGAGCATGCGCAGCAGCGCGTTGATCTTGTCGGCGGTACCGGTTGCCTCGACGGTCAGCGCCTCGGGGGACACGTCGACCACCTTGGCGCGGAACAGGTGGACGGTCTCGAGCACCTGGCTGCGGACCGTCGCGTCGGCGCGGACCTTGACCAGCAGCAGCTCGCGCTGCACCGACGTCGCCGGGTCGAGCTCGACGATCTTGATGACGTTGACGAGCTTGTTGAGCTGCTTGGTGACCTGCTCGAGCGGCAGGTCCTCGACGGCGACGACGATCGTCATCCGCGAGACTTCCGGGTTCTCGGTCGGGCCGACCGCAAGCGACTCGATGTTGAACCCGCGCCGCGAGAACAGGCCAGCGACGCGCGCGAGCACACCGGGCTTGTTCTCCACCAGCACGCTGAGGGTATGTGTCGTCACGGGTTACACCTCGTCGTCTTCGAACAGCGGGCGGATGCCGCGGGCGGCCATGATCTCGTCGTTGCCGGTCCCGGCCGCGACCATGGGCCACACCTGGGCGTCCTTGCCGACGATGAAGTCGATGACGACCGGCCGGTCGTTGATGTCCATCGCCTTCTTGATCACGTCGTCGACGTCGTCCTTCGAGTCACACCGCAGCCCCGCGCAGCCCATCGACTCGGCGAGCAGCACGAAGTCCGGGATGCGGTGGGCGTGGGTGCCGAGGTCGGTGCTGGAATAGCGCTCGGCGTAGAACAGGTTCTGCCACTGCCGCACCATGCCCAGGTTGCCGTTGTTGATCACCGCGACCTTGATCGGGGCGCCCTCGATCGCGCACGTGGCCAGCTCCTGGTTGGTCATCTGGAAACA
The DNA here is from genome assembly GCA_009377395.1 of Actinophytocola sp. Taxonomy (GTDB): domain Bacteria; phylum Actinomycetota; class Actinomycetes; order Mycobacteriales; family Pseudonocardiaceae; genus Haloechinothrix_A. The sequence continues at coordinate 21,575 of WHUB01000053.1, forward strand.
CCCGTCGCCGTCGATGGCCCACACCTGCTTGTCGGGGTACGCGAACTTCGCCCCCATCGCCGCGGGCACCGCGAAGCCCATCGTGCCGAGCCCGCCGGAGTTGATCCAGGTGCCCGGTTTCTCATACCCGATGAACTGCGCCGCCCACATCTGATGCTGGCCGACCCCGGCGGTGTAAAGCGCATCCGGCCCGACGAGCTGACCGATCCGCTCGATCACGTACTGCGGCGCGAGCGCGCCGTCGGCCGGCCAATCGAAGCCGGCCGGGTAGGTGTCGCGCCACGCCTCGATCTGCGTCCACCAGGCGTCGTACTTCGGCTCGCCGTCCCGGTTGATCTCGGCCCGCACCGCGTCGATCAGCTCGTTGATGATCTCGGCGCAGTCGCCGACGATCGGCACATCGGCCTTGCGGTTCTTCGAGATCTCGGCCGGGTCGATGTCGGCGTGCACCACGGCCGCGTCCGGCGCGAACGAGTCCAGCTTGCCCGTCACCCGGTCGTCGAACCGCGCGCCCAGCGCGACCAGCAGGTCCGAGCGCTGCATCGCCGCGACGGCGGCCACCGAGCCGTGCATGCCGGGCATGCCGAGGTGCTGGGCGTGCGAGTCGGGGAACGCCCCGCGCGCCATCAGCGTGGTCACCACCGGAATCCCGGTCAGCTCGGCCAGCGTCCGAAGCTGCTCCGAGGCCTTCGCCTTGATCACGCCGCCGCCGACGTAGAGCACCGGGCGCCGCGCCGACATCATCAGCCGGGCCGCCTCCCGCACCTGCTTACCGTGCGGGCGCAGCGTCGGCCGGTAGCCGGGCAGCTGCATCTCCGGCGGCCAGGTGAACGCCGTCTGCTCCTGCAGCACGTCCTTGGGGATGTCGACCAGGACCGGGCCGGGCCGTCCGGTGCTCGCCAGGTGGAACGCCTCCGCGATCGCGGCCGGAATGTCGGCCGGATCGGTGACCAGGAAGTTGTGCTTCGTGATCGGCATCGTGATGCCGCAGATGTCGGCTTCCTGGAACGCGTCCGTGCCGATCAGCGCACGGGTCTGCTGGCCGGTGATCGCCACGACCGGGACCGAGTCCATGTGGGCGTCGGCCAGCGGGGTGACGAGGTTCGTCGCGCCCGGCCCCGAGGTCGCCATGCAGACGCCGACCTGACCGGTCGCCTGCGCGTATCCCGTCGCCGCGTGACCCGCGCCCTGCTCGTGCCGGACCAGCACGTGACGCACCTTCGTCGAGTCGAGCAGCGGATCGTACGCGGGCAAGATCGTCCCACCGGGAATCCCGAACACGACCTCGACACCAACCGCCTCGAGCGAGCGCACCAGCGACTGGGCGCCGGTGAGCCGTACGGGGGCACCAGCGGGGGGTGCCGGCTTGGGTCGAGTACCTGGCTTCGCATCGCCCGCGGGCTGCTGCCCTGCGCGCGAACTCGGCCGCGAGGTGGCGCTTGTCATCGGTTCTGCCTCGTTGGTCGTGGTTATCGAGTTTGATTATCGCTTACCAAGCAGGCCGGTGGTAAATGGACCCGGTCCCCCTTGTCCAACAAAAAACCCCCGCCGACCATGCGGTCGTACGAGGGTCGCGCGTCGACGCAGCCAGCGGCTTCTCTCACGCGTCGACGCGCGAAAGAAGTACGAGGCTCGTCGGCATTTCCACGCCGCTGACGCTACTTACCCGCGCGTGCGCGTGTCAACTCTGCGGGATCGCCCTCCCGGATACTGAGAGGCAGCGCAGCTCGAGTTGATCTAGGACATCGACCACAAGACGCGCTCGGCGAAGCCCAACGATCGAGGCGGCGGGGCGTCCCGGCAGCGAAAAGAGACGCACACAACCAAGCCCGAGCCCCGGCGGCGCGATCGTGGTCGCGCGTTCGGCAAGAAACACTGAGAGCACCGCCACGCGACTATGACCCCGGCTGCACGTCATCCGGCCGGTAGAGGCACCATCATCGGGTGAGCAGCAGTCCACATGACGAGTCAGAACCCGCTCCCGCCGCGCCGAAACGCGCGGTGTTCCGGATGCCGGGCGCCGCGATCTTCGCCGCGTTCTTCGTGATGTTCTGTGGCACGCCACTGGCCTGGTCGTCCTGGTGGCTCACCCCCATCTATCTGCTCCCGCTCGGCTACATCGTCTGGCTCGTGCGCACGCGAACCGTGGCCGACGCGGAAGGGCTCGTCACCCGGACCGTCTTCAGCAGCAGGCGACTGCCCTGGTCGGAGCTGAAGGGTCTGACGATCACCTCGCGCGCCGAGGTCCGCGCCGTGCTCACCGACGGCTCCGAGGTGCGGCTGCCGACGGTGCGCACCCGCCACCTGCCGGTACTCGCCTACGTCAGCGACGGCCACCTCAGCGACCCGCTCGCGGAGCCGGACGACGAGGCGGATCACCAGGCACAGTCCCAGGAGTAACGATGCCCGAACTGCGCTCCCGCACCACCACCCACGGCCGCAACGCGGCAGGCGCCCGCTCGCTCTGGCGTGCCACCGGCATGACCGACAGCGACTTCGGCAAGCCGATCGTCGCCATCGCCAACTCCTACACCCAGTTCGTGCCCGGGCACGTGCACCTGCGCGACCTCGGCGACATCGTCGCCGAAGGCGTGCGCGAGGCGGGCGGGGTGCCGCGCGAGTTCCACACCATCGCCGTCGACGACGGCATCGCCATGGGCCATTCCGGGATGCTGTACTCGCTGCCGTCCCGCGAGGTCATCTCCGACGCGGTGGAGTACATGGTGAACGCACACCAGGCCGACGCGCTGGTGTGCATCTCCAACTGCGACAAGATCACCCCGGGCATGCTCAACGCCGCCATGCGGCTGAACGTGCCCGCGGTGTTCGTCTCCGGTGGCCCGATGGAGGCGGGCAAGGCCGTCGTCGTGGACGGCGTCGCGCAGGCGCCCACCGACCTGATCACCGCCATCGCCGCCTCCGCCAGCAGCGAGGTGGACGACGACGGGCTGTCCGAAGTGGAACGTTCGGCCTGCCCGACGTGCGGCTCCTGCTCCGGCATGTTCACCGCGAACTCGATGAACTGCCTCACCGAGGCACTCGGCCTCGCGCTGCCCGGCAACGGCTCAACGCTGGCCACGCACGCGCTGCGCCGGGACCTGTTCTCCGACGCCGGGCGCACCGTGGTCGAGCTGGCGACCCGCTACTACCGCGACGACGACACCTCGGTGCTGCCGCGCTCGATCGCGGGCCGGGAGGCGTTCGAGAACGCCATGGCGCTCGACATGGCGATGGGCGGCTCCACCAACACCGTGCTGCACATCCTCGCCGCCGCGCAGGAGGGCGAGATCGAGTTCACCATCGACGACATCGACGCCATCGGCAAGCGGGTGCCGTGCCTGTCCAAGGTGGCCCCGAACTCCGACTACCACATGGAGGACGTCCACCGGGCCGGTGGCATCCCGGCGATCCTGGGCGAGCTGTACCGGGGCGGGCTGCTCAACACCGGGGTACGTGCGGTGCACTCGCCGTCGCTGGAACAGTGGCTCGGCGAGTGGGACATCAGGGCGGAGAACCCGAGCGAGCGGGCGGTCGAGCTGTTCCACGCCGCGCCGGGCGGCGTGCGCACCACGCAGGCGTTCTCCACCGAGAACCGCTGGTCCAGCCTGGACACCGATGCCGAGGGCGGCTGCATCCGCGACGTCGCGCACGCCTACACCGCCGACGGCGGGCTCGCGGTGCTGCGCGGCAACCTCGCCGAGAACGGCGCCGTGATCAAGTCGGCTGGCATCGAGGAGGAGCTGTGGCGGTTCCAGGGCCCGGCGCGGGTCGTGGAGAGCCAGGAGCAGGCGGTGTCGGTGATCCTCGGCAAGCAGCTCCAGCCCGGTGAGGTGCTGGTGGTGCGCTACGAAGGCCCGTCGGGCGGGCCGGGCATGCAGGAGATGCTGCACCCCACCGCGTTCCTGAAGGGCACAGGGCTCGGCAAGCAGTGCGCGCTGATCACCGACGGCCGGTTCTCCGGCGGCTCCTCGGGCATCTCGGTCGGCCACATCTCGCCGGAGGCGGCCGCCGGTGGCGCCATCGGGCTCATCGAGGACGGCGACCAGGTGCTCATCGACGTCCGCGAGCGCAGGCTGGAACTGCTCGTCGACGCCGACGTCCTCGCCGAGCGGCGCGCGAAGATGGAGGCGTCGGAGCGGCCGTGGCAGCCGGTGGACCGGAACCGGCCGGTGACCAAGGCGCTGCGCGCCTACGCCCGGCTGGCGACGTCGGCCGACACCGGCGCCGTGCGCGACCCGAGCCTGTAGGGGCAGGCTCAGCGCGCCAGCACCAGCACCGCGACGGCGGCACCCGCCGCGAGCAGCACCCCGACGATGCCGAACGGGACCGGCTTGCGACGCCACGTCGTCGCGACGTCGATCGCGACCCTGCCGGGCCCGGTGAACAGCAGCGCGAGCGCCGCCGCCCCCGTCATCAGCGGAAACGCGTACCCGGGCAGCTGCGCGCCGTCCTCCTGCACGACCGGGAAGTAGCCGATGGCGCGGTTCACGAACACGGCGACCGCCGTGATCGCCAGGATCGCCGCCGCGGCCACCGGGGTGAACATGCCGACGATCAGCAGCCCGCCGCCACCGACCTCGCCCGCGGTGAGCAGCCACGCCAGCAGCGTCGTCTGCTGGGTGAAGCCGAGCTCGGCGAGCCCGTCGGCGACGCCGTCGATGCCCGGCCCGTTGAACACACCGAACCGGTACAGCCCGTGCAGCAGCGCGGTGCCGCCGACCGCGACCCGCAGGATCAGCAGGCCGAGGTCGAGCCCGCCGTGCCACCGAGTCTCGGACTCCGGCTCCACCTCCTCGGCGTCGTAGTCGTTGAGCGGGTGCGATGGCGGCTCGCCACTGTGCCGTCTGCCGCCAGGAGTCGGAATGGCCTGGGTGGCATCCTGACCGTAGCGATCATCAAATGTGCTCATGGGCGGTCACAGTAGCCAATGACGACTGTGATCGGACACCGAGTGCGGCAAATGGCGGTCCGGGTCGCACAGTGAGGCACTTACAGGACATTCACCACCCTCGTCGTAGCCTCGATGCCATGCGGATGCTGGCTGCGACCGCGTCGCTCCTGGTGGTGCTCACCGGCTGTGCCGATTTCAGCAACACCACGGCGGCGGACACCGGATGGCACCGCCCGCCCCAGCTCACCCCGGAACAGGCCCCGCAGCCGAGGAACGAGGGACCGCCGGTCGCGGGTGAGAAACCGCCGCAGGAGATCCCGCCGCCGGACGGCTGCCACGACCACGATCCCGCCGTGATCGCCACCTGCCTCGACACGGTGTCCGCCGTGGCCGCGATCACGGGCACCGCCGCGCCGACCGCGCTGGCGGGCGAACGCCACTCCGGCCGAGTGCTGCTCGTCCAGCGTGGCCAGCGGCCGAAGGAGATCGCCGACCTCGACGTGACGGCGACCGGCGGCGGCGGGCTGACCGGCCTCGCGCTGTCGCCGACCTACACCGAGGACCAGCTCGTCTTCGCCTACATCACCACGCCGAGGGACAACCGGGTGGTGCGGTTCGCGCCGGGCCAGCCGCCGCAAGCCGTGGTGACCGGCATCCCCAAGGGCGCGACCGGCAACCGGGGCGTGCTCACGACCGACCCCACCGGCGCGGTGCTGGTGGCGACCGGGAACGCGGGCCACCCGCGCGCGGCGGCCGATCCGTCGTCGCTGGCGGGCAAGGTGCTGCGCATCGACACCTCGGGCAACCCAGCCCCCGGCAACCCCGGCGACTCCCGGGTCATCGCCGACGGCCTGCACTCCCCCGGCGGGCTGTGCACCTCGGCAGACGGCTCCCGCACCTGGGTCACCGACCGGGCCGGTGACGCCGACGCGCTGTACCAGGTCACGCCGGGCGACGGGCTGGGCAGCGCCGTCTGGACCTGGCCGGACAAGCCGGGAGTCGCTGGCTGCGCCGCCGCGACCCGGGGCGTCACGATCGCCACCTCGATCGCGGGCAACCTGCAGTTCCTGCCGCTCGACCGACGCGGGTCGGTGACCGGCGAGCCCACCGTCGCCCTCGACGGCGAGAGCGGATACGGCAGGCTGTCGGGGCTGAGCGTGCTCACCCCGGCCGTCGCCGTCGGCGGCACCGTCAACCGGGACGGCGGCAGCCCGGTGTCCAGCGACGACCGCGTCGTGCTGCTGCCGATCCTGCCCAAGGGTGGCGGCGGCAAAGACTGAGCGCTACTGGCAGCGTTCCAGCACCAGCTCGCGGACCCGCTTGGCGTCGGCCTGGCCCTTGGTGGCCTTCATGACCGCGCCGACGATCGCACCGGCCGCCTGCACCTTGCCGCCCTTGATCTTGTCGACGACGTCGGGCTGCGCGGCGAGCGCCTCGTCGACGGCGGCGAGCAGTGCGGAGTCGTCCGAGACGACCTCAAGCCCTCGGTCCGCGATGACCTGGTCCGGGTCGCCCTCACCGGCCAGCACGCCCTGCACCACCTCGCGGGCCAGCTTGTGGGTCAGCGTGCCCTCGCCGATCAGCTCGATCACCCGCGCGAGCTGGGCGGGCGTGATGGGCAGCTCGGGCAGCTCGACCTCGCGGGTGTTCGCCTGCTGGGTCAGGTACTGCACCCACCAGCTGCGGGCCTCGGACACCGAGGCGCCCGCGTCGACGGTCGCCGCGACCAGGTCGGCGGCGCCAGTGTTGAACAGGTCGCGGGTCTCCTCGTCGGTGAGGCCCCACTCCTGCTGGACGCGCTTGCGGCGCTGCCACGGCAGCTCCGGCAGCGTGCCACTTAGCTCCTCGACCCACTCCCGGCTCGGCGCGATCGGCACCAGGTCCGGCTCCGGGAAGTACCGGTAGTCCTCCGACGTCTCCTTCGGGCGGCCGGACGACGTCGTGCCGTCGGCCTCCTGGAAGTGGCGGGTCTCCTGCGTGATCGAGCCACCGCCGCGCAGCACCGCGGCCTGCCGCGTCATCTCGTAGCGCACCGCCCGCTCGACGCTGCGCAGCGAGTTGACGTTCTTCGTCTCGGTGCGGGTGCCGAACTCGGTCGCGCCCTTGGGCATGAGCGACACGTTGGCGTCGCAGCGCATCGAGCCCTGGTCCATCCGCACGTCGGAGACGCCGAGCGCGAGCATCAGCTCCCGCAGCGCGGTCACGTACGCCCGCGCGACCTCCGGTGCCCGGTGGCCCATGCCCTCGATCGGCTTGGTGACGATCTCGATCAGCGGCACCCCGGCGCGGTTGTAGTCCAGCAGCGAGTGCTCGGCGCCGTGGATCCGGCCGGTCGCGCCGCCGACGTGCAGCGACTTGCCGGTGTCCTCCTCCATGTGCGCCCGCTCGATGCCGACGCGCACCACCTCGCCGTCGTCGAGCACGACGTCCAGGTAGCCGTTGAACGCGATCGGCTCGTCGTACTGCGAGGTCTGGAAGTTCTTCGGCATGTCGGGGTAGAAGTAGTTCTTCCGCGCGAACCGGCACCACGGCGCGATCTCGCAGTTCAGCGCCAGCCCGATGCGGATGGCCGACTCGATGCCCCGGGCGTTCATCACCGGCAGCGCGCCCGGCAGGCCGAGGCAGGTCGGGCAGACGTGCGTGTTGGGCTCGCCGCCGAAGACGTTCGCGCAGCCGCAGAACATCTTGGTCTTGGTGTTCAGCTCGACGTGCACCTCGAGTCCGAGCACCGGGTCGAAATGGTCGAGGACCTCGTCGTAGTCCAGCGTTTCGGCTACAGCAGTCACTTACAGCTCCGGGATCTGGTCGAGGACGGGACCGCGCGCGGCCTCGTAGGCGGCGGCGACCCGGTACATCCGGTCGTCGGCGAGCGTCGGCGCCATGATCTGCAGGCCGACCGGCAGGCCGTCGTCGTCGGCGAGCCCGCTCGGCACGCTCATCGCGGCGTTGCCCGCGAGATTGGCCGGGATGGTGCACAGGTCGGCGAGGTACATCGCCATCGGGTCGTCGACGCGCTCGCCGATGCGGAACGCCGTGGTCGGCGTGGTCGGCGAGACCAGCACGTCGACCTGCTCGTACGCGGCGGCGAAGTCGCGCGTGATCAGGGTGCGCACCTGCTGCGCCGAGCCGTAGTAGGCGTCGTAGTAGCCGGACGACAGCGCGTAGGTGCCGATCATGATGCGCCGTTTGACCTCGGGACCGAAGCCCGCCTCGCGGGAGAGCGACATGACCTCCTCGGCGCTGCGGTCGCCGTCGTCGCCGATCCGCAGGCCGTAGCGCATCGCGTCGAACCGGGCGAGGTTGGAGGAGCACTCGCTCGGCGCGATCAGGTAGTAGGCGGGCAGCGCGTAGTCGAAGCTCGGGCAGGAGATCTCGACGACGTCGGCGCCGAGCGCGCGCAGCTGCTCGACGGCGGCCTGGAATGAGTCGAGCACGCCCCGCTGGTAGCCCTCGCCGGTGAACTGGGTGACGACGCCGACCTTCACGCCGGTGAGGTCGCCGTTCGCGCCCTGCTTGGCGGCCTCGACCACCGGCGGCACCGGCGCGTCGATCGACGTCGAGTCGAGCGGGTCGTGGCCGGCGATGACCTCGTGCAGCAGCGCGGCATCGAGCACGGTGCGGGCGCACGGACCGGCCTGGTCGAGGGAGGACGAAAACGCGACGAGACCGTAGCGGGACACGCCGCCGTAGGTGGGCTTCACGCCGACGGTGCCGGTGACTGCGCCGGGCTGGCGGATGGAGCCGCCGGTGTCGGTGCCGATCGCCAGCGGCGCCTCGAACGCGGCGAGCGCGGCCGACGATCCGCCGCCCGAGCCGCCGGGGATGCGGCTGGTGTCCCACGGGTTGCGGGTCGGGCCGTAGGCGGAGTTCTCGGTGGACGAGCCCATGGCGAACTCGTCCATGTTGGTCTTGCCGAGGATCGGCACGCCCGCCTCGCGCAGCCTGCGGGTGACGGTGGCGTCGTAGGGCGGCAGCCAGCCTTCGAGGGTCTTGGAGCCGCAGGTGGTCGGCACGCCCTGGGTGGTGAGCACGTCCTTGAGCCCGAGCGGCACGCCTGCGAGCGGCGAGGCGGGTGGCTTGCCCGCGGCGATGTCGGCGTCCACCTTGGCGGCGGCTTCGAGCGCGCCGTCGGCGTCGACGTGCCGGAACGCGTTGAGCTGCTCGTCGACCTTGCTGATGCGTTCGAGGTGCGCCTGGGTGACGTCGACCGAGCTGAGCTCGCCGGAGTGGATGCGCGCCGCCAGCTCGGCGGCGGTCTGCTTGATCACGCTCACTGCTCCTCCCCCAGGATGCGCGGCACGCGGAACCGGCCGTCCTCGGCGGCGGGCGCGCCGGACAGCGCCTGCTCCTGGGTCAGGCCCTGCCGCACCTCGTCCTCGCGGAAGACGTTCGTCAGCTCGACCGCATGCGACGTCGGTGGCACGTCCTGCTGCGTGCCGACGACCTCGCTGACCTTGGCGACGGATTCCAGGATCACGTCGAGCTGCGGGGCGAAGGTGTCGAGCTCTTCGTCGGTGACGCCGAGTCTCGCCAGCTTGGCGAGGTGCGCGACCTCGTCGCGGGAAATGTTGGGCACGCGGGCAACCCCCGGATGGTGCGGTTCGGTGTTGAGCTTGAGATGTCCGAGTCTATGGCGCGCCGGCGACAAGACCGACGGCGGATCCATGCCCGCGCGCCGGTCTGGAAGAATCGCTGCGGCATTCATAATCAGGGGAAGAGGTTCGCGTGTCTTTTCTGATCCGGGTACAGCTCCCGGACAGCCCAGGATCGCTCGGTGCGGTCGCCACGGCTCTCGGCATGGTCGACGCGGACATACTCAGTGTTGATGTGGTCGAGCGCTCCAGCGGGGTCGCCGTCGACGACCTCGTCGTCGACCTTCCGGCGGGCAGCCTGCCGGACGCACTGATCACCGCGGCCGAGAGCGTCGACGGGGTTGTGGTCGACGCGGTGCGGCCCTACGCCGGGGTGCTCGACACCCACCGTGAGCTGGAGCTGGTCGAGGAGATCGCGGGCGCCCCGAAGGAAGGGCTCGCGGTGCTCGCCAACGGGGTGCCCCGGATCATCCGGTCGGGCTGGGCGCTCGTGGTCGGCCACGGCGAGGACGAGGTGCAACGACTGGCCGCGTCCAGCGCGGCGCCGGAGGCACCGATCACCGCGCTGCCCTGGATGCCACTCGAACGTGCGACGATTCTCGACGCCGAGGACGACTGGGTCCCGTCGACCTGGCGGGAGCTGGGCACCGAGCTGGCGGCGACGCCGCTCGGCAAGCCGGATCGGGCGCTGCTGGTCGGCAGGCCGGGCGGCCCGCAGTTCCGCGCCGCCGAGGTCGCCCGGCTCGCCCACCTCGCCGGGATCGTCTCCGTCGTCTTGGACGGCTGAGAGCGCGAAGAACGGTAGCGTAGATCGTGTAAAAATGGTCGTGTAGCGCTCGGCCCCTGAAGCTACGCCGCTCCGTCCAGCGCTCGCCGCAGCAGTGTCACCAGGTGCTTTCTGTCCTCCGGCTCGTCGCTGAGCACCGCCTGCATCAACAGCCCGCACAGCAGCACACCCAGCATCCCGCCGGTCACCGGGTCGGTGCGCTCGGCCAGCACGTCGGCCAGCGCGCGGTCCCACTCGACGGCGGCCTTGCGCAGCCGGGGCCGGTGCAGCGCGAGCGCGTAGAGGTTGTACTCGGCCATGGTGTCCTCGCGCTTGACGCTGACCGAGTCCATCACGAAGTCGGCGAGTGCCTCGGCGAGATCGGCCTCGGGCGGCAGCGCGCGCTCCCACTCCCGTAGCTGCGCGACGCTGCGCTCGGCCGCGGTGGCCAGCGCCGCCGCGATCAGATCGTCCAGCGTCGCGAAGTGATACGTCGTTGAGCCGAGCGGCACCCCGGCGGCGGCGGCCACCCGCCGATGGGTGAGCGCGTCGACCCCCTGCTCGCCGATGACCTGGATCGCCGCCCGCGCGATGCGGTCGCGGCGGTCGGGATCGGTCGGGCCTCGCTGTCTGCGCTTGCCGGCCACCTGGCTCGTCGTCATGGCTGCGTACGTCCCCTCGCTACTGGCACAACTCCCTGGCTACCACCGTATCTTGGCCAAGTTGTGGACGCCAGTACACATCTTGTGTACGGTTGTCCGCATCCCAAAAGCAGACCGACCGGAGGAACCTGCCCCATGCGCGAGCTGTTCATCGACGGCCGCCGGGTCGACACGGCGGGAACCGCGCCGACCCGTGTCGTCCTCAACCCCGCCAACGCCGCCGAGCTGGCCACCGTCTGCGAGGCGGACGAGAAGGACGTCGACGCCGCCGTCGCCGCCGCCCGCCGCGCCTTCGACGACGGCCCGTGGCGGGCCACCACCGCGCGGGAGCGCGGCGAGCTGCTGCGCGAGATCGCGCGGCTGCTGCAACGCGACAAGGAAGACATCGCCCGCATCGAGAGCCTGGACACCGGCAAGACGCTCGCCGAGGGCAGGGTCGACGTCGACGACGTGACCGCGGTGTTCCGCTACTACGCCAACCTCGCCGACAACGAGGCGGGCCGCGTGGTCGACACCGGCGACCCCGGCGTCGTCAGCCGCGTCGTGCACGAGCCGGTCGGGGTGTGCTCGCTGATCGCGCCGTGGAACTATCCGCTGCTGCAGATGTCGTGGAAGGTCGCGCCCGC
>WHUB01000540.1 GCA_009377395.1 Actinophytocola sp.
GGCAGCGTCGACGCGACCCCGCTGTTCGTGATGCTCCTCGCCGAGGCGCACCGGTGGGGCGCACGAGACGAGGAGGTCACCGCGTTGCTGCCTGCTGCAAGGGACGCGGTGGCCTGGTGCGCGGACTCAGGAGACCTCGACGGGGACGGGTTCGTCGAGTACGCGCCCCACGAGCAGGGGCTTGACAACCACGGGTGGAAGGACTCGGGCGACGCGATGGTCCACGCCGACGGCAGCCTGGCGCACGGGCCGATCGCGCTGTCGGAGGTCCAGGCGTACGTCTACGGCGCGTACACAGGATTGGCGCTGCTGGAGGAGCGACTCGGGCAGCCCCGGAGCGCTGTCGCGCTGCGCTGGCGCGCGGGCGAGCTCCAGGCGGCGTTTCGGCAGCAGTTCTGGCTGCCGGACGAAGGCATCGTGGCGATGGCGCTGGACGGGGACAAGCGCCCGCTCGCGGTTGCCGCTTCGAACATGGGCCACTGCCTGTGGACCGGCATCCTGGACGAGCAGGTCGGTGAGGCCGTGGCGAGGCGTCTGGCTGCCCG
>WHUB01000541.1 GCA_009377395.1 Actinophytocola sp.
CTCCGAGCAGGAGTGGGAGCAGCGGCTGGCCGAGCTAATCGCCGACGAGGGGTTGCGTGAGCAGATGGGCGTCAAAGCCCGCGAGCACGCCGCCGGCTGGACGATCACCGAGGGTGCCGCGCTGTGGGAACAGGCCTACCAGCGACTGCTATAGGAGGCGGGGGCGTGGCCAAGCTGCTGATCGAATACACGCTTGTCGTTCCGACCCTGTTCCCGGCGGCGCGCACCAGCTCCGTCAACGGCGCCGCTGTCGACCGCGCCGTCGCGGGCGGCAACCAGGAGGCCATCGTCGCCGTGGTCATCGGGAGCATCTCCGACGGGTCGCATGCGGTTAGCGTCGAAGACTCCGACGACGGATTATCCGGGTGGGCTGCGGTGCCTTCCGCGCAGCTTCAAGGTGCGTCGCCGACGATCGGCAGCGCGGACGACAACAAGGTGTTCGAGGTCGGCGTGGCGGTCACCCGTCGGTTCCTGCGCGCCACGATCACCACGACAGGGGCGATCACCGGCGGGACCATCGGCGCCGTGATCGTCCTCGGTGAAC
>WHUB01000542.1 GCA_009377395.1 Actinophytocola sp.
GGGTGCCGGCGGACTCCCCTGGGGCGCGGCGCCGGGCGGTGACGGGGCCGCCCGCGACGCACCCGCCGAGTGCTGTCCCGCGCGGTGCCCCCGGCGACCGGACGGCGGCACCGGCCAGCCGCCGTCGTCGTCGCCCGCGACCTCCGGCACTCCGCCGCCGTACTGCGGCGGCGGATGCGGCTGGTCCCGCTCGTACTTGTGTTCCCGCCGCCGGCTGCCGCCCGCACCGTGGGCGCCTGCGGCCGCGGGCCGCCGCCGGTGCAGGAGATACGCCGCGGCGGCGGCGAACAGCGCGATGGCGAACGGGCCGGCGATGAACAGGCTGTTGACGAGTCCGGGCCCGTCGTCGTCGCCTTCTGCCTTGTCGGTCTGCATCGGCGACGCGGTCTTGCGCGGCGGCTTCGAGGCGGACGCCAGCGCCTCCTCGAGGTCGACGCTCAGTACTCTGCTGCGTGCTCCCTCGGTGCTGAGCAGCAGCGACTTGTCGTCCGTGGTGTAGCTGACGCCTTCGCCCTGCTTCTGCTTGGGCAACCGGAACGAGC
>WHUB01000543.1 GCA_009377395.1 Actinophytocola sp.
GGTCAGTACGAGTGGGCCGGGCAGCAGCGGCGGAAGTCCGAACAGCAGCGACCGATGGTCGGCTCGGATCGCGGCATCGCGCTCCGACGCTGCCTCCGGATCGATCTTGCCGACGATGGCGCCGTAGTCGATCGCGCGCTTCACGACCTCGCGTACATGAGGGCTGCGCTCCGTCTCATAGGTGTCTAGGAGTGCGTCGGGAGCACCCTTCAGAACCAGGTCCAACTTCCATGCCAGGTTCGTGGCATCGCGGAATCCCGAACACATGCCCTGGCCCAGAAAGGGCGGCATTTGGTGCGCCGCGTCCCCGGCCAAGAGAATGCGGCCGGAACGCCATTGTTCTGCGATGAGGCCGTGGAAGGTGTAGACCGCCGCTCGTTCGACGGTGACTGGCTGGTCACCGATGAGTCTGCGTAGCACTCCGTCGACGCTCTCGGGGCGCTGCATCGTGGCCGCGTCCTCTCCGGGAAGGAGCATAAACTCGATCCGGTGGCGCTGACCCGGCATGGGGATGAGCACGTGCGGTCGCGCGGGATCACACA
>WHUB01000544.1 GCA_009377395.1 Actinophytocola sp.
CAGCCGCTGAACGGCGATGGCCTGCGGCTCGGTGTAGCGGAGGATCCCGTCGCGGCCGTGCCGCCGACCAAGCCCGGAGGCGCCCATCCCGCCAAACGGGAGGTCATGGCTCCCGAACGCCGCCCCGTATCCCTCGTTGACGTTGACCGCGCCAGCCCGAACACGCTTGGCCACCTCGATGCCGCGGCGGACATCCCGCGTCCAGACGCTGGCGTTGAGCCCGTACGGCGTGTCGTTCGCGAGCGCGACGGCCTCCTCGTCGGTCTGGAACGTGCCCACCGACACGACCGGGCCGAACGTCTCCTCATCCGCGGCCAACATGCCTGGACGGACGCCGTCGAGCACCGTCGGCTCGAAGAACCAGGGACCGAGATCCGGACGCGCCGCACCTCCAGCGAGCAGCGTGGCACCTTTCCTGGTGGCGTCCTCGACATGGTTCGTCACCTTCTCCAGCTGGGCCTGAGAGACAAGCGACCCCATGTCCGCGGAGTAATCGAACGCAGCGCCTACCCGCAGCAGACCGACCCGGCCGAGGAATCGGT
>WHUB01000545.1 GCA_009377395.1 Actinophytocola sp.
GGCCGACATCGAGCACCTCGGCGAGCTGTCCGGCAACCTGGCGGCGAACAAGGGCACCGTCGACGAGGTGCTGCGGCAACTGCCCGGCAAGCTCGCGGCGATCAACCGAACCTCCTCCTACGGGTCCTGGTTCAACTTCTACCTCTGCCGCGCCGACGTGCGGGTCAGCCTGCTCGGCCAGGCCATCCAGGTGCAGTCACCGGCCTCGGTCGAGGCCAACGAGCGCGACACCGTCTGCGCGGGGAGGCCACGATGAAACCCTTCGCGCTGCTGCTGCTCGGCGTGCTCAATATCGGCAAGCTCCCCGTCATCGGCGACGGAGACAAGTACCAGGCGGTCTTCGCCGACGCGGCCGGGTTACAGGTCGGTGAGGCCGTCACGCTCGCCGGCATCAAGGTCGGCAAGGTCGACGAGATCGAGCTGGAGGGCGCGCAGGTGGTGGTGTCCTTCTTCGCCAAGGGTGCCGACCTTCCCGACGCCACCCGCGCGTCGATCGAGATCAAGACCCTGCTCGGGCAGCACCACCTGGCTCTGACGCCCG
>WHUB01000546.1 GCA_009377395.1 Actinophytocola sp.
ACCCCCCCCCCATATCTCCTCCACGTGAACTCCAAGTTCTGGCCGGTCGCCGGATGCATGGTGGTTGCTGAGTACACCGCGTAGCACAACGACAGCGGCGTGCCGGTGAAACTCCGCAAGCTCAGCTCACCAAAGCCATCGGCCCCCGGACGGCCGCGACGTTCCCGGGTTCACAAAAGGACAGGACCAATGACCACTGACGCGTTCACTGAGATCAAGCAGAAGCAGCAGGCGACCTGGAGCAGCGGCGACTACAACAAGATCGCGTGGCTCACCGTTCCCTTGGCCGACACCCTGTGCGACGCCGTCGACATCACGGCGGGGAAGCGGGTCCTCGACGTCGCCACCGGCACCGGACACGTCGCGCTCGCCGCGGCCCGCCGGTTCTGCGACGTCACCGGTATCGACTACGTCCCCGCCCTGCTCGACATCGCCAAGGGGCGGGCGCGGGCGGAGTACCTCCGGGTCGACTTCCGCGAAGGCGACGCCGAGAACTTGCCGTTCGCCGACGCCAGCTTCGACTACGTCCTGTCGGCCATCG
>WHUB01000547.1 GCA_009377395.1 Actinophytocola sp.
GAAGGAGGGTGCGCTGGCGGCGCTGGCGGCGTCCAAGCCGGGGGTGCAGGCGAAGGAACGCGACTACGAACTGGAGCTGGCCAAGGCCGAGGTGGCGCGGCTGTCCGAGGCGGTCAAGGAGATGGCCGTGAAGCTGACCCTGGCCGAGGGAAAAGACGGTTGGGCCTAGCGGGAGTTTCCGGCCTTCATAGTTGACCGGCGTGTCTTTCCTTGTGGTGCTTGAGTTCCTGGCCTGGATAGCGTATTACCCACATATGGCCTCGATCGTGGGTAAGCGCCGCGGGAAGCACACCTACTACTATCTGGTGGAGTCCGCCCGCGTGGAGGGCAAGCCACGCATCGTTTCCCAGCAGTACCTGGGCAGTGCAGAAGAGGTGATGGCCAAGCTGTCCGGTGCGCCGACCGGTGAGCCGGTACGCAGCCAGCACAAGCGGTTCGGCGACCTGGCAGCGGTGTGGTCGACGATGGAACGGCTGGACGTGGCCGGGATCATCGACGAGGTGGTGCCGCGGTATGCCAACGCGGCCGCGTCGGTGGGCA
>WHUB01000548.1 GCA_009377395.1 Actinophytocola sp.
GGCCAGGCCGGAATCGCCGTTCGTCGGGCCGGTCGACCCCCGTCAGGTGCGGACCGCGCGCTGGGTGCGACCGGAGCTGGTAGGAGAGGTGGCGTTCTCGGGGTGGACCGACGATGACCGGATGCGGCATCCGACCTGGCGAGGGCTCCGTCCGGACAAATCGCCCAGTGAGGTCACCCGCGAGCCGTAGCGGTCCCCACTCGGGTTGATCATCGGAGAGAGCCCTTTTCGATCACGAAATCGGGGCTTTTGCCCATGATCAATCCGGAGTCGGGGTCGGCAGGGGGTAGGTCTCGGTGTGGAGGGGGGCCAGCAGGTCGTCGTCCGCCTCGATCCGCTCCAGCGCGGCCCGGAAGTCGAACCGCAATGGCAGCCCGTCCGCGCTGCTAGCCGACGCCGCCTGGCTGACCTCGTCCCAGGTCACCGGGGTGGACACGGTCGGCTCGTCGCGGCCGCGCATGGAGTACGGCGCGACGGTGGTCTTGGCGGCGGCATTCTGGCTCCAGTCGATCAGTACCTTGCCACCGCGGACGCTCTTGT
>WHUB01000549.1:0-254 GCA_009377395.1 Actinophytocola sp.
TCGGCGGCAGCAGCGTCATGGTTCCTCCTTCGGCTAGATGATGACGACGACGTAGCCGTCTTCGACCCGCACCGAGTAGGTGCGGGCGTGTACGGCGGGGTCGGCGATGGCCTGCCCGGTCGCGATGTCGAACTCCCAGCCGTGCCACGCGCACCGGACGATCTCGCCATTCCTGCCATACGAGAAGTCGTTGCCGTCTGTGGGGAGAGTGGTGCCGGTGATACGGCCCTCACACAGGGCGCCGCCCTTGTTTG
>WHUB01000549.1:334-540 GCA_009377395.1 Actinophytocola sp.
CGGCCGTCGACGTCGACGATGCGCCGGGTGCCTTTCGGCAGGTCGCCGACGGCGCAGACGACGTGCCGGCGCACGGGCATGTCAGCGCGCGCCCCCAACGAGCACCTCCTCGGCTTCCGGTTCCCGGGAGGGCAGCCGGTAGGCTGCGCGGGCGTTGCCGTCCATCACCTGGTCCTCCCACTCGCGAGGGACGCGCGTGAAGCGCG
>WHUB01000054.1:0-18561 GCA_009377395.1 Actinophytocola sp.
GGTTTCTCGATGAGAGCGGATGACGGGAATCGAACCCGCGTTCTCAGCTTGGGAAGCTGATGTTCTACCATTGAACTACATCCGCACGGCGTCAATCAGGATACATGCCGCCCGATCATCCGCGTGCACCCTCCCTCACCTCAATCGCCAGGGTTGACCGCTCGCCGCAAAGTGACAACACTTGTTGTCGATAGCTGGCACTCGGCCAACGACGGTGGGTGAGACCGATGACCGACGACGACCGCCTCCCCGATCCCGAGCTGTTCGCCACCGGGCCGCTGCGCCGTGCGATGCAATCCTCCGCCGGCGGCGACCTCAGGGCGGACGCCGCCCAGCTCGCGCGGCTTCGCCGGTTCGCGCAGGCGGACGACTCCCGCGCCGACGCCGTCGTCGCCATGATGCACGCCCTGTCGCGCGGCGAAGGCCGCGCGCTGTTCGAGCAGGCCCTTACCTCGGGCATCGCCAGCATCGACGACCCACCCACACCGCTGGCCGACTTCTTTCACGACGTCGAGGCCACGCCGTACTGGGTCGACTTCGCTCGCATCGACCGGGGCGCACGCACGATCATCCGGACCGGCCTGCTGGGCATGTTCCCGCTCGGCGACATGTCGCTGATGGGCGGCTACCTCGCCTCCCGCGCCGTCAAGACGCTGGTCGGCACGGGCGACCTCGAGCACACCGCCGCCCGCAGGCTGGCCGAGACCGCGTCGTGGTGGATCGACGTCACCACCCCCGGCGCGCTGCGGCCCAACGGCACCGGCACCCAAGCAGCGCTGCGCATCCGGCTGGTGCACGCCTTCGTGCGCGATGCAATGAACCGCCGCGACGACTGGGACTACGACGCCTGGGACCGCCCAGTGAACCAGGTGCAGACCGTCGGCACCCTCCTCCTTTTCTCGCTGGTCTTCCTGGTCGGCACGCAGCTGCTCGGCATCCGCTACACCCGGCAGGAGCGCGAGGATGTCATGCACCTGTGGCGCTACGTCGGCTGGCTGATGGGCGTCGACGATGAGCTGCTGCCCGCCAACGAGTCCGACGCCTGGCGGCTGCTGTGGCTGCTCGCCGCGACCGAGTTCATCCCCGACGACGACTCGCGGCGGCTCGCCAAGGCCCTCCTGGCACAGAACGCGGGCATCGGCGCCGGGCTCGGCCCGCTGTCCGGCGTCGTCGGTTCGGCGTCGGTGAGCCTGCACGCCGCGATCAGCCGCATGCTGCTCGGCAGCTCCAACGCCGACTACCTCGGCCTGCCGCACAACCGGCTCACCGACGCCGCCGTGCGCGGGATCGCCGCGGTCACCTTCGCCGCCGAGACCGCGCGGATGCGCCTTCCCGGCGCGACCCTCCTGCAGCGCAAGGTCGGCGAGCTGACTCGCTCGCGCTATCTCGCGCAGGTCAGCAAGACCTTGCCGCTTGACCGCAGCTACTCCCGTCCCTTGGATACCCCGGTGGACGGCGCGGCGTAGTCACGCGCCCGTTGCGTCCACACCACGCACGCCACGACGGCGAACGCGGTCAGCACCGTCGCCGATCCCACCTGCTCCCCAAGCAGCAGCACGGACCACCCCAAGGTCAGCACCGGCTGCGCGAGTTGCACCTGACCCACGCGGGCGACACCGCCGCGCGCGAGGCCCGCGTACCAGGCAACGAATCCGAGGAACATCGACACCACGGTCACGTAGCCGAACCCGAGCCACGCGGACGGCTCGACGTCCACGAAGCTCGACGTCATCGCCAGTGCCAGCGTCACAGGCACCGTGACCGGCAGTGACAGCACCAGGGCCAGCGCAATCGTGGTGCCGCCACCCAGCTCCCGCGCGAGCGCACCGCCTTCCGCGTAGCCGAGCCCGGCAAACAGGACCGCCAGTAGCAGGAACACGTCGGCGAGCCCCGGCACGCCCGTCAGACCGCCGCTGACAGCGATGAACCCGAGCACCGCGATCATGCCGACCCCGCTCGCCAGCCAGAACATCGACGGCGGCCGCTCATCCGCACGCAGCACAGCGAACACGGCGGTCGCCATCGGCAGGCACGCGATCACCACGGCGCCGTGCGACGCGGTCTGCGTGACCAGCGCCAGGGAGGTGAAGGTCGGGAAGCCGACGACGATCCCGAGCGCCACGAGACCAAGCCTGCGCAGCTGTACCACGGTCGGCCGAGGAGCGCCGGCGCCATAGAGATACGCCAGCGCGAGCATCCCGGCAATCGCGGCGCGGCCGAAGGCTACGAACCATGGGTCGAGATCGGCGACGGCAAGCCGAGTCGCGGGCAGACTGAAGCTGAATCCGAGTACGCCCAGCGCGCCGAGTGCGAGACCCGTTACCCCAGGGCGAGCGATAACGCTATCCTCTATTCTCATGAATGACGATAACGCATCCGGCAGCGTTATCGAAGTGCTGCGTGAGATCCGGGCGCACGCACGCGAGGGCCCGCCCGGTGCCCGGCTGCCATCGGTGCGCACTCTGGTGGAACGCCACCGCGTCTCGCCGCTGACGGTGCAGGCGGCGATCCGCACCGCCAGCGCGGAGGGGCTCATCGACGTTCAGCCGGGAAGGGGCAGCTACATCGCCGCCCGGCACGCCGAAACGCCAACGGCCGACCTGTCCTGGCAGCCCGTCGCGCTCGGGCCGGGCAGGCAAGGTGAGGAAGTGCTGTCGTCGCTGCTCGCGGTGCCGCCGGAGCGGGCGATCACGCTCTCGAGTGGCTACATCGACTCCGCACTGCAACCGGTGTCAGCGCTCGGCAGCGCGCTGGCGCGGGCGGCGCGGCAGCCGGCGTCTTGGGCGCGCGGACCGATCGAAGGCCGCCACGACCTGCGCGACTGGTTCGCACGCGAGGTGGGCGGCGCGCTGCGCGCAGGCGACATGACGATCTGCTCTGGCGGTCAGCCCGCGCTCGCCACCGCATTCAGGGGACTCGCAGCACCGGGGGACGTCCTGCTGGTGGAGTCACCGACATACCTCGGTGCGATCGCGGCGGGCAGGGACGCCGGCCTGCGGGTCGTGCCCGTTCCCGCCGACGCCGAGGGGGTGCGCCCTGACCTGCTCGCCGCCGCCTTCCGGCGCACCGGAGCGAAGCTGTTCTACTGCCAGCCGTTGCACGCCAACCCGCACGGCGGCACCCTGGCGCCGTCCCGTAGGGCGGACGTGCTCGCAGCGACATCCGACGCAGGCGCGTTCATCATCGAGGACGACTACGCGCGCGGACAGACCATCGACGGCACGCCGCCGCCCCCGCTCGCGGCCGATGACACCGACGGACACGTCGTCTACCTGCGGTCGCTCACCAAGGTGGTCGCGCCTGGCCTGCGGGTGGCGGCGATCGGCGCGCGGGGAGTGGCAGGCACCCGGCTGCGCACCGCGCGCGTGCTGGACGACTTCTTCGTGGCCGGACCGCTGCAGGTCGCGACCATCGACTTCGTGACGTCACCCGCCTGGCGCAGGCATCTCACCGCACTGCGGTCGGGACTGCGCACCCGCCGTGATGCGCTGCTGCGGGCCCTGCACACCCACCTGCCTGAGCTCGCGCCGGAGCGCGTTCCGCGCGGCGGGCTGCACGTGTGGCTGCGACTGCCGGACGACGTCGATGAGGCCGCGCTGGTCACCACCGCCGCTGCCCGTGACGTCGTGGTATTCGGCGGGCGCCCGTGGTTCGCGGCCGAGGCACCGGCACCGTACCTACGGCTGAGTTTCGGCGGCGCGCCGGCGGACAGTTACGACGAAGGAGTACGCCGCCTCTCGGCCGCCTTCAACTCGGTTTAGGGTGTCCGTGTGCTCCTCAGTGACCGCGACCTGCGCAAAGAGCTCGAAGCCGGACGCCTTGAGCTGGACCCCTTCGACGTCGAGATGGTGCAGCCGTCCAGCATCGACGTGCGCCTCGACCGGTTCTTCCGGGTCTTCGACAACACGAAGTACACCCACATCGACCCGTCATTGCAGCAGGACGAGCTGACGTCGCTCGTGGAGCAAACCGGCGACGACCCGTTCGTGCTTCACCCCGGCGAGTTCGTACTCGGGTCGACGTTCGAGATGGTCACCCTGCCGGACGATCTCGCGGGACGTCTTGAGGGCAAGTCGTCACTCGGCAGGCTGGGGTTGCTTACCCATTCGACGGCAGGCTTCATCGACCCCGGCTTCAACGGACATATCACCCTGGAGCTGTCGAACGTCGCCAACCTGCCGATCACGCTGTGGCCGGGCATGAAGATCGGGCAGCTCTGCCTCTTCCGGCTGTCCAGTGCGGCGGAGTTCCCGTACGGCACGAAGCAGGCCGGCTCCCGCTACCAGGGGCAACGCGGGCCGACGCCGAGCCGTGCCTACCGGAACTTCCACCGCACGGACACCCGTCGCTAAGGCGTCACGACCGGCTCCGGACGCAACTGGCTCACGGCGAGCGCGGCCACGAGTAACGCCGCCCCACACCAGCCGACGACGCCGAGCCGGTCACCGAGCAGCAGTGTGGCCAGCAGCGCGGCGGTCAGCGGTTCGAGCAACACCGTCAGCGCGGCGACCACCGGATGCGCACTACGCAGCCCGGTGAAGTACGCGGCATAGGCAAGCGCGGTCGGCACCGCGCCGAGGTACACCGCCGCGCCGATCACGTCCGGCCGCAGCGGGATGCTGACGCCGACCGTCAACGCCGCGGGCAGCAGCAGCGCCCCGCCCACCCAGCAGCCGAACGCCGCCGTCCGCAACGGGTCCAGCCCCGCAACCGGCCGCCGGGTCACCACCGCCACCGTCGCGAAGCCCGCGCCCGCGAGCAGCGCACAGCCGATCCCGATGAGCGGCAACCCCTCGCCGGTCGGGGCGCCCATCAGCAGCACCAACCCCACGATGGCGGTGCCGAGCGCACCCAACGTCGTCCCGGACGGCCTGCGCCGGGTTCGCGCCACGGTCGCCGCGACGACGAACACCGGCACGCTGCCGATCGTGATCATGGTCGCGAGGCTGACCGACGTGAGGGTCACGGCGGCGAAGTAGCCAGCCTGAAACGTCGCGAGCAGCGCACCGACGACGAGCAATCGCCGCGCGCTCGCGCCCGTGCGGGGCACCCGCAACCCCGACGTGGCCAGCAGGAACATCGTGACGAACGCGCCGCCCAGCAGTAGCCGATAGGCCGCGATCGAGAGTGGGTGCAAGTCGCCGTACGTCGCGAGCAGGGACCCGGCGATACCACCGGTTCCCCAGCACACGCCCGCGACGACCAGGGCGACGGTGCCACCGCCGCCCACCCGTGACTGAATTCCAGAAAGCATGAGGAAACGCTCCAGCGTCGAAGGAATGGGACACGACGACGCGGGGCGCGCGCTGAGCGATCAGCACCATGCTGCGGACTCGGACACCGCAGTGGTCATCACAAAGGTCGGTACACGACGATCGTCGTGCGCCGCAGCGTCACCGCCCCGCTCAGCGGCGGGGCGGTGGGGTGATGGGGTACAGCCGGTGCACGCGGTGAAGCTTACCCGGTCAGCGGCGGGCGGGTTTCCGTCAGGACGACGTCGAGCCGCCGTCCTGCTTGTCCTGCTGTTCGGGGAGCGGCGTGCCGCTGGAGACGGACGCCGTGGAGACATCGGCCTTGCCGTTGGCTTCCGCCTCGCCGCCAACCTCGGGCTGTGAGACGTCCGGTTCCGGCTCAGGCTCCGGCTTGCGCTTGACCGAGGACAGCAGCAGCTGCGCGACGTCGACGACCTCGACGCGCTCGTCGGCCTGCTGGTCGTTCTTCCGCTGCGTGACCCCGTCGGTGAGCATCACGCGGCAGAACGGGCAACCGGTGGCGATCTTCGTCGGCGCGGTGCCGAGCGCCTCGTCGACGCGCTCGACGTTGATGCGCTTGCCGATGCGCTCCTCCATCCACATCCTGGCGCCACCCGCGCCGCAGCACATCGACCGGTCACCGTGACGCGGCATCTCGCGCAGCTGCGCGCCGGACGCGCCGACCAGCTCGCGCGGCGGCTCGTACACCTGGTTGTGGCGGCCGAGGAAGCACGGGTCGTGGTAGGTGACGCCCTCCGCGACCGGCGCGACCGGGGTGAGCCGCTTCTCCCGCACCAGCTTGTTGAGCAGCTGGGTGTGGTGCACGACCTCGTACTGCCCGCCCAGCTCGGGGTACTCGTTGGCCATGGTGTTGAAGCAGTGCGCACAGGTCACGACGATCTTGCGCTTGGCCGGCTCGACGTCCTCGAACACCGAGTTCAGCACCTCGACGTTCTGCTGCGCCAGCATCTGGAACACGAACTCGTTGCCCGCCCGGCGCGCCGGGTCGCCGGTGCAGGTCTCCTCCGAGCCGAGCACCGTGTAGTTCACGCCCGCGAGGTGCAGCAGCTCGGCGACGGCCTTCGTCGTCTTCTTCGCGCGGTCCTCGAAGGCGCCGGCGCAGCCGACCCAGAACAGATATTCGGCGTCGCCCCATTCGCCGTCGAACACCGGCACCTCGAAGTCGACCTCCTTGGTCCACTCCAGCCGGTCCTTGGCGTTCTGGCCCCACGGGTTGCCCTTGTTCTCCAGGTTCTTGAACATCCCGCCGAGCTCGGTGGGGAAGTTCGACTCGATCATCACCTGGTAGCGGCGCATGTCGACGATGTGGTCGACGTGCTCGATGTCGACCGGGCACTGCTCGACGCAGGCGCCGCAGTTGGTGCACGACCACAGCACGTCGGGGTCGATCACGTCGCCGACCAACGACTTCTCCGACTCGGCCAGCGCGAGGACGTCGATTCCGGCGTGCGGGTCCTCGCCCTCCAGGCCGATCTCCTCGCCCATCATGTCCTTCTTGCCGCCGGCGAGCAGGTACGGCGCCTTGGCGTAGGCGTGGTCGCGCAGCTGCGTGATCAGCAGCTTCGGCGACAGCGGCTTGCCGGTGTTCCACGCCGGGCACTGCGACTGGCACCGCCCGCACTCGGTGCAGGTGGTGAAGTCCAGCCAGCCCTTCCAGGAGAAGTCCTCGACCTGACCGGCGCCGAAGACATCCTTCTCCGGGTCGGCCTCCTCGAAGTCGAGCGGCTTGCCCTCGCTCAACATCGGTTTGAGCGCGCCGAGCGCCTGGCCGCCGTCGTCCTCGCGCTTGAAGTAGATGTTGAAGAACGCGCTGAACCGGTGCCAGGCCACGCCCATGGTCATGTTGCGGGCGACGACCGCCACCCACACCATCGCGCCCATCAGCTTGACGAACGCCGCGATCACGACGCCCGCCGCGCTCGTCGGCAGCAGCTCGGCGAGCGGAGCGGTGGTGAAGCTGGCCCACAGCGGCGAGTGGTCGAGCCCGCTGGCGATCTTGAACGCCTTGACGCCGAGGATGCCGAGCCCCTCGATGATCACGACGGCCTCAACGAAGTAGGCCTGCCAGAAGTTCGACCCGGCGAAGCGCGACTGCCGGTCGGCGCGGCGCGGATGGTTGAGCTGGCGGATGATCGCCAGCGCCACGCCACCGGCGACGGTGCCGAGGCCGAGCAGCTCGACGGCGAGGCTCCACACCGGCCACTCGCCGATGATCGGCCAGTGGAAGCCGGGCACGAACACCTCGCCGTACGCCTCGAACAGCACGGCTGAGCCGATGAGGAAGCCCCACATCACCAGCCAGTGCCACGGCCCGACGTGGCGCAGCTTGTTCATCCGCGTGTGCGCGGCGAACTCCTTGACCAGGGTCGTCATGCGGGGCCGGAACGGTCCGTTGCGCGTGGCGTCCGGCTGACCGAGCCGGATGATCTTGACCATGCGGATGACCGTCGCGACGAACATGCCCCAGGCGACGACGCTGAACAGGACGGCGATACCGCCGAGCGTGAGCTCGAGCGCACCCATAGAGCGGCCTTTCTGCTGGCGTGGTGGTTACGGCGGGTATTTCCCTACTGATGGGTAACCGATCGGCGGCAGCGCTGTCCCGTCGATGTGTTCTACGACTCCCGGTAAACTTGGACGATGGTTCAGGTAGTGTGGAGAAACACAAACTGATCGGAGACGCCGTGGCCGCCTACGTTCTGCTCGGCGCGGCGATCGTGCTAGAGGTCATCGGCACGACCGCGCTCAAGTTGTCGGAGGGCTTCACGCGCCTCTGGCCGTCCGCCGTGGTCGTCGTCGGCTACCTGCTCGCCTTCGCCGCGCTCGGCCGGGTGCTCAAGCTCGGCGTGCCGGTCGGGGTGGCCTACGCGATCTGGGCTGCCTTCGGCATCGCACTCATCGCGACCGTCGGCGTGGTGTTCTTCCAGGAGAAGCTGACCCTGCCGATGGTCGTCGGACTCGGGATGGTCATCGGCGGTGTCGTACTGCTCGAACTGGGGAGGGCGCCGCAGTGAGCGTGCAGACCGACGGCCGCAAGGCGCGCGGCGACCGGCGGCGCAAGGAGATCATCGCGGCCACGCTGCGGGTGATCGAGCGGGACGGCGTCGCGGGCGTCACGCATCGCACCGTGGCGAAGGAGGCCGGCATCCCGACGGCGTCGACGACGTATCACTTCGCCACGCTGGACGACCTGCTGATCGCGACGCTGATCTCCTGCGCGCGGGACATGGCGACCGAGGTGTACTGGATGATCGACCGCGCGCGCTCGCGGGAGGGGCTGCGACGGTCGTCGGACCTGAGCAGCGGGCCGAGCGCGGCGGACGAGGTGTCCGCGCTGCTCGCCGAGGCGCTCGGGCCGCGCCGGGGCAGGACGATGGCCGAGTACGAGCTGTACCTGCTGGCCTCGCGGCGTCCGGCACTGCGTCCCGCCGCCCGGCGCTGGCTCGACGTGCTGACGTCGATGGTGCGCCACGACGACGAGGTGGCGTTCCGGGTGTTCCTGGCCGGGATCGACGGGCTGCTGATCCAGGGGCTGATCGACGACGAGCCACCGACCGCGGACGAGCTGCGGCCGGTGGTCGCGTATCTGCTGAAACCCCGCTGAGTCAGCCCTTGTTCTCGTAGATCGGGGTGATGGTCGCGCGCGCCAGCGTGGTGCCGAACATGTTGAAGCCGAGGAACGCCGGTGTGCCGTTCTCGTCGACGTCCAGCTTCTCGGCCGACAGCGCGTGCACCGCGAAGATGTAGCGGTGCGGGCCGTGCCCGGGCGGCGGCGCGGCGCCCAGGTACTGCTTCACACCGCCGTCGGTCTTGAGCGTGACCGCCCCGGCGGGCAGTCCCGAGCCGCTGGCGTCGCCAGCGCCCGAAGCCAGTTCCGTCGTGGTGGCGGGGATGTTGCACACCGCCCAGTGCCAGAAGCCGCTGCCGGTCGGGGCGTCAGGGTCGAAGCAGGTGACGACGAAGCTCCGGGTCTCGGCGGGGAAGTCGCTCCACGCCAGGTGCGGCGAGCGGTCCTCGCCACCGGCGCCGAAGATGCCGGACAGGTGCGGCGTCGGCAGCGTCTCGCCCTCGGCGACGTCGTTGCTGCGCAGCGTGAACGAGGGCACCTGCGGCAGGAAGTCGTACGGGTTCGGTGGCTGTGCCATCGGGGTCCTCCTGGAATCGAACCTGCTTGGGGAGAAGTCGTGCGCCTGCGAGGCTAGTAGCCCGCGCCACGCGCCGCCGCGCCCGCACAGGGGTGGCGGACCGGGGTTTGATTCCGGGTTGTCCCTGATGTGGAGATCGTGCGCCGAGCCCTACCGTCGTCAGCCAGAGGGATCTCGGAACGGAGGACACGGTGTCACGGACGGGCAGGGCGATCGTGGGGGTGGTGTTTCTCGGCGTCGCGGCGATGATCGCGACCGGGTGGTGGTGGCCGTCGACGGCGACGGCGGACGACGAGGTCACCGAGCCGGTGCGGCTCGTGGCGATCGACAACGACAGCGGCAGCGTCAGTGTGCGCGCCGAGGACGTCGAGACCACGACGGTGCACCAGCGGTTCCGGTACCACTGGAACGAACCGGACACGGCGTTCTCGGTCGAGGACGGCACGCTCGAACTCGCCGGCTGCGGCTGGCGGTGCGACGTCGACTACGAGGTCGTGGTGCCGCTCGGCACCACGGTGCGCGGCAGCGCGGACTCCGGCAACATCGAGCTCGACGGCGTCTCGGGCGTCGACGTCAGCGCCGACAGCGGCAACGTCACGCTCAGCGACGTGGCCGGTCCGATCAAGGCCGACGCCGACTCCGGCACCGTCTCCGGTGAGGTCCGCAGCGGTCCGGTCGAGGTGGCGGCTGATTCCGGCAACGTCGAGCTGACGCTCGCGGAACCTGGCGACGTCACCGCGCAGGCCGACTCGGGCAGCATCGAGCTGACCCTGCCGGACGTGGCCTATCGGGTGTCGTCGCAGGTCGACTCCGGCAGCGAGGAGATCGACGTCCGCACCGATCCCGACTCGCCGTACGTCCTCGACCTCGACGCCGACAGCGGGAACATCGAGGTTCGCATCGGCTGACGCGCCGGCTGGGAACTCACGGGACGCCCCACCCGTTGGCTGGTCGGTGAGGTTGAGTGTGATTCACTCAAGTCTGAGTTGACGCAGCCGGAGCGATCCGGTTAATACTTGAGTCAGAGTCACTCAACCTAGACCTAAGACCCCCAGCTAGACAACAGGAGGACCACCCATGGCGCGAACGGTCGGCATCGACCTCGGGACGACCAACTCGGTCGTCGCTGTCCTCGAAGGTGGCGAGCCGACGGTCATCGCCAACTCCGAGGGTGCCCGTACCACCCCGTCCATCGTCGCGTTCGCCAAGAACGGCGAGGTGCTCACCGGCCAGCCCGCCAAGAACCAGGCGGTGACGAACTCCGACCGCACCATCCGGTCGGTCAAGCGGCAGATGGGCACCGACTGGAAGACCGAGATCGACGGGAAGAACTACACCTCGCAGGAGATCAGCGCCCGGGTGCTGATGAAGCTGAAGCGGGACGCGGAGGCCTACCTCGGCGAGGAGGTCACCGACGCGGTCATCACCGTGCCCGCGTACTTCGAGGACGCCCAGCGGCAGGCCACCAAGGAGGCGGGCCAGATCGCGGGCATGAACGTGCTGCGGATCGTCAACGAGCCGACCTCGGCCGCGCTGGCCTACGGCCTCGACAAGGGCGAGAAGGAGCAGACCATCCTGGTCTTCGACCTCGGTGGCGGCACCTTCGACGTCTCGCTGCTCGAGCTCGGCGAGGGCGTCGTCGAGGTCCGCGCGACCAGCGGTGACAACCACCTCGGTGGCGACGACTGGGACCAGCGGATCGTCGACTGGCTGGTGGACAAGTTCAAGGCCTCGCAGGGCATCGACCTGACCAAGGACCGGATGGCGCTGCAGCGCATCAAGGAGGCCGCCGAGAAGGCGAAGGTCGAGCTGTCCAGCTCCTCGACCACCAACATCAACCTGCCCTACATCACGGTCGACACGGACAAGAACCCGCTGTTCCTGGACGAGACGCTGTCGCGGGCCGAGTTCCAGAAGATCACGCAGGACCTGCTCGACCGCACCAAGTCGCCGTTCCACAACGTGATCAAGGACGCCGGCATCTCCGTCGGCGACATCGACCACGTCGTGCTGGTCGGTGGCTCCACCCGGATGCCCGCCGTGGTCGACCTGGTCAAGGAGCTGGCCGGCGGCCAGGAGCCGAACAAGGGCGTCAACCCGGACGAGGTCGTCGCCGTGGGCGCCGCGCTGCAGGCCGGTGTGCTCAAGGGCGAGGTGAAGGACGTCCTGCTGCTCGACGTCACCCCGCTGTCGCTGGGTATCGAGACCAAGGGCGGCGTGTTCACCAAGCTCATCGAGCGCAACACCACCATCCCGACCAACCGCTCGGAGATCTTCTCCACCGCCGACGACAACCAGCCGTCGGTGCAGATCCAGGTGTTCCAGGGTGAGCGGGAGATCGCGGCGCACAACAAGAAGCTGGGCAGCTTCGAGCTGACCGGGATTCCGCCCGCGCCGCGTGGCGTGCCGCAGATCGAGGTCGGCTTCGACATCGACGCCAACGGCATCGTGCACGTGACCGCGAAGGACCTCGGCACGGGCAAGGAGCAGAGCATCAAGATCACCGGCGGCTCGGCGCTGCCGCAGGACGACATCGACCGGATGGTCAAGGATGCCGAGGCTCACGCCGAGGAGGACCGCATGCGGCGCGAGGAGGCCGAGACCCGCAACCAGGCCGAGACCCTCGCCTACCAGACGGAGAAGTTCGTCAAGGAGAACGAGGACAAGCTGCCTGACGAGGTCAAGACCAAGGTCAACGACGCGGTCGGCGAGCTCAACGAGGCGCTGAAGGGCACCGACATCGCCGCGATCCAGTCGGCCATGGAGAAGCTGACGCAGGAGTCGCAGGCGATGGGCTCCTCGATGTACGCCGACGCGCAGCAGGACGCGGCGAGCGCGGGCGCGGCCGGTGACGCCGGCAGCGCATCCGACGCCACGGGCGCCGACGACGTCGTTGATGCCGAGATCGTCGACGAGGACAAGCCCGGGGACGACAAGAAGTGAGTGGCAACTACGACGAAGGCGAAGGCGTCAGGGCGGAGGAGCCAGTTATCGTGCGGGACCGTCGCAAGATCGACCCCGAGACGGGTGAGCTTCGCAGGGAGCCCGTCGTCGAGGACGCACCCCGGCCCGGCGACGGGTCGGGGCCGCCCGCGGGCGGGGAGATCGTCGACGAGGCGGTGACACCGGCCTCCGGTCTGGAGAAGGAGCTCGCCGAGCGCACCGCCGACCTGCAACGGGTGCAGGCGGAGTACGCCAACTACCGCAAGCGGGTCGAGCGCGACAAGGTCGCCAACACCACGGCGGCCAAGGCGTCGGTCGCCAACGAGCTGCTGCCGCTGCTCGACGACATCGAGCGCGCCGAGCAGCACGGCGATCTCAACGGCGCGTTCAAGGCGGTCGCGGACAAGCTGGCCGGGACGCTGCAGCGCGCCGGGCTCGAGGCGTTCGGCTCGCAGGGTGAGCCGTTCGACCCGAGCGTGCACGAGGCGGTGCAGCACAGCACCTCGCCGGAGGTCGCGGGACCGACGGTGACGACGGTGTTGCGGCGTGGCTACAAGTTCGGCGACCGGGTGCTGCGGCCCGCGATGGTCGCCGTGACCGACCACGAACCGGAGCAGGAGGAGCGGCCGGACACGCTGGTGGACCCGGCCGACCCGGCTGAACCGCCGGTGCGCGGCGACAACGACAACTGACGAAAGGAGGAGACGTCCGGTGACCGCTCGTGAGTGGCTCGGCAAGGATTTCTACCGTGAGCTGGGCGTCTCCTCCGACGCGTCGACGGAGGAGATCAAGAAGGCGTACCGGAAGCTGGCGCGGGAGAACCACCCCGACGCCAACCCGGGCAACCCCGAGGCCGAGAAGAAGTTCAAGGCGGTCTCGGAGGCCTACGGTGTGCTCTCCGACTCCGCGAAGCGCAAGGAGTACGACGAGGCGCGCAGTCTCTTCGGCGCGGGTGCCGGTGCCGGTGGCGCCGGGGGTGGCTTCGGCTTCCCCGGCGGCGGTGGCAGTACGGGTGGCTTCGACTTCGGCGACCTGTTCGGCGCGACGTCGGCGAACCAGGGAGCGGGACTCGGCGGCCTCGGCGACATGCTCGGCGGCCTGTTCGGCAGGCGGGGAGCGGCGGGCGCGGGTCCGACGGCCTCGCAGCGCGGTTCCGACGTCGAGACCGACATCAGGATCGACTTCACCGAGGCGGTCAAGGGCGCGACGCTGCCACTGCGGCTGTCCAGCCCGGCGAAGTGCGGCACCTGCGCCGGGTCCGGCGCCAAGCCGGGCACGACCCCGCGCACCTGTCCCACCTGCGGTGGCGCCGGACTGATCAACTCCAGCCAGGGCGCGTTCGCGTTCTCGGAGCCGTGCCGCGACTGCCGGGGCCGGGGCGCGATCATCGACCACCCGTGCCCCGAGTGCCACGGCGACGGCGTCAGCACCAGGACCAGGACGCTGACCGTGCGGATCCCGCCCGGCGTCGACAACGACCAGCGGATCCGGCTCGCCGGTCAGGGCGAGCCTGGCCGGGGCGGGGCGGCGGCAGGCGACCTCTACGTGCGGGTGCACGTCACGCCGCACAAGACGTTCGGGCGATCGGGCAACAACCTGACGATCACCGTGCCGGTCGAGTTCACCGAGCTGGCGCTCGGCACCACGATCAGCGTGCCGACGCTGGACGGCAAGGTGTCGGTGAAGGTGCCCGCGGGCACCAACTCCGGCAAGGTGCTGCGGGTGCGTGGCAAGGGCATCGCCAAACGGGACGGCACGACCGGCGACCTGCTGGTGACGTTGCAGGTCACGGTGCCTGATCGGCTCACGGAGGACGCCGAGACCACGCTGCGGGAGTACGCGGAGAAGATCAAGAAGCATGATCCGCGACCGGAGATCACCCAGCTGCTGAAGGAGCGATGATGGCGTTCGGCTTCCCGCCGGGGTTCGGTGGTCTGCCCACCGGGGCGGACGAGACGACGCCGGTGTTCGTGATCTCCGTCGCGGCCGAGCTGTCCGGTCTGCACGCCCAGACGCTGCGGTCGTACGACCGGCTGGGGCTGGTCTCGCCCGGCAGGACGTCCGGTGGCGGCAGGCGCTACTCGATGCGTGACATCGCGCTGCTGCGGGAGGTGCAGCGGCTGTCGCAGGAGCACGGCGTGAACCTCGCCGGCATCAAGCGGATCATCGAGCTGGAGAGCGAGGTCGACGCGCTGCGCGGTCAGGTGGCGGAGCTGCGTGAGGAGCTGGCGGCGGCGTACGCGGCTGCCGAGCAGGCCGCCGCCGCGGTGCACGCCTCCTACCGCAAGGAGCTCGTCCCGATGCGCCAGGAGACCGCCCTCGTCGTCTGGAAACCCAAGCGCCGCCGGAGGTAAGGCGGGCGCCATTTGTGTTGTGTCCTGCGTTCACGCCTGCGTGTTCTACATTCGCGACCGGCGTGACTGTGGAACTCGGCGTCCTGAAGGTGGGACACGACGGCACGAGCGCAGGACACGACGCCAAACCCCGGCCGGCTCAGTCGGTGGTGAAGGAGTCGTAGGAGATTTGGTCGAAGGTGGTGCCGGTGACGAGCATGCGGGAGACCGTCGAGCGGATCATGCCGGGGGAGCCGGAGACCAGCACGTCGTGGTCGCGCCACACGCCGTGGCCGGTGACGACGTCGGCGAGCTGACCCTGCTCGCCGCCCTCGGCTGACCCGTCCTCGGTCACCGGCACGACCGTCAGCCAGGAGTGCTGCTCGGCCAGCGTCCGCAGCTCACCGAGGTAGTACAGATCGTCGACAGCGCGCCCGCCGAAGAACATCGTCACGTACGGCCGGGTGTCTCTGCCTGCCAGCTCGTCGATCACGCCGAGCAGCGGCGCGATCCCGCTGCCGCCGCCGACCAGCAGCAGGTCGCGCTCGGCCGCCGGGTTGGCCCACAGGTTGCCGAGCGGCGAGCCGATCTTCCAGACGTCGCCCGAACGGGTCTGGCTGACCAGCGACCTGCTGACCCAGCCGCCGTCGACCGCCCGCACGTGGAAGTCCAGCGTGCCGTCCTTGCGCGGCGCGTTGGCGGGCGACAGGTACCGCCACAGCCTCGGCCGCTGCGGGCTCTCGACGCTGACGTACTGGCCGGTGTAGTACGGCATCTCCTGGTCCGGCTTGACCCTGATGAGCGCGGTGTCCCAGTCCAGCCGCTCGTGGTGGAGGACCTCGGCCTCCCACCAGGCGGGCCCGTCGTCGGCCGCGGAGCCCTCCTGCATCGCTCCGGCCATGATGGCGAAGGCGTCCGCCCAGGCCCGCTCAACCTCGTCGGTCCAGTCGTCGCCCGCGTAGTGGCGCAGCGCGCCGAGCAGCGCGGTGCCGACGGACTCGTAGTGCTTGGTGACCACGCCGAACTTGCGGTGGTCCCTGCCGAGCTGGCGCAGGAACGGCGTCAGCTCGTGGGGCCGGTCGACCATCTGCACGAAGTGCACCAGGGCGCGCAGCAGCCTGCTGCGCTGCACCTCCATGTTGGCGGGGAACATGGCGCGGGTGTCGGGCGCGATGGCGAACAGCAGCGCGTAGAACTTGTTGGCCAGCGCGTCCGCCTGCGGCTCGATCTTGGAGAAGCTGTCTCTGATGATGCCGACGACCCGCTCAGCGTCGCGCTGGCGTGCGCTGGTGGAGCCCGATGGCTCCTCTGGCTCGTCGAGCACGGCGTTCACTGTCATCTGTGCGAGGCTTCTCCACGATCGCTGCTCATCGCGGGCAGGGGTGCCCGCTGCTGTCACCCAATCGAGACTAACGCGATTTTGCTTGAAATGAAGCAGTTGTGCTTGGGCCAACCGGTGCAAGTCTGCGTGTTTCCGCCAACTCCGAGGTGGGAATCGGCGCCAGGTCGTGTCAGACTTGGCGGCTGGCAACAACCCGAGTCCCCGCCCACGCCCCCGAGAATCGTCTGGAAACCCGGTGAGACATTCGCTCCGACTCTCTCGCATGTCCCGGAAGGATCTGACGCCCAACCCGGTCGACGACGTCCCGCCAGCGCCTGCACCCCCACCTGACCCGCAGCGGCAACCCCCGCCGCCGCCCCAGCCGTCGCAGACCTGGAACGCGCCCCCGGTCGTCTGGCGCCCGGCGCCGCCGGAACCGGAAGACCCCGCCGCCGATGACGCCACCGACCTGCCCGGCTCGTCCGGCGAGCACCTGCTGCAGACGACGTACGGCAGCCGTGACCGCGCGGAGCGCTTCTACCGGGACCAGATGTGCGAGGCGCTGAACGACGAGATGGTCGAGTTCGTGCGGCGGATGGAGATGGCCTTCGTCGCCACCGCCGACGCCAAGGGCGAGGCAGACTGCTCGCTGCGCTGCGGCCCGCCCGGCTTCATCCAGGTGCTCGACCGCGACCACATCGCCTACCCGGAGTACCGGGGCAACGGCGTCATGGCCAGCCTCGGCAACATCTGCGAGAACCCGCACATCGGCATCATGCTGATCGACTTCGTGCGGGACCGGATCGGCCTGCACATCAACGGCCGGGCGATGATCGTGGACGACGACGAGATGCGCGCCGAGTTCGACGGCATCCCCGAGGACGTCGAGCGCGGCCGGACGCCGGAGCGGTGGGTGCTGGTGGAGGTCGACGAGGCCTACATCCACTGCCGCAAGCACATTCCCCGGATGCTGCACGCCGACTCCGACCAGGCGTGGGGCACCGACGACGTCAAACGCAAGGGCGGCGACTACTTCGACGTGCGCAAGGCGCGCAAGGCGCGCAAGGCGGCCAGCCGGGAGCGGGTGCCCGCGTTTCAGTCGAGGGTGAACGGGTCGTAGGCGATCTGGTCGAGGCTGGTGCCCGCCACGAGCAGTCGTGACACCGTCGCCTTGATCATCGACGGTGAGCCGGAGACGAGCACGTCGTGGTCCGGCCACGCGCCCCGCCTGGTGACCACCTCGGCGAGGGTGCCCTGCTCGGCGCCGGATACGCCGTCGCCGCGCTCCACCACCGGCACCACGCTCAGCCACGGGTTCACCGACTCCAGCGCACGCAGGCTCTCCAGCTCGTAGACGTCGTCAGCGGTCCTGCCACCGAAGAACAACGTGACGTTCGGGTTCCTGCCCCAGCGGGCGAGGTCCTCGGCCAGCGCGCGCAGCGGCGCGCTGCCGGTGCCGCCGCCGATCATCAGCACGTCCCGGCCCGAGTCCCGGTCGACGCTGAGCCTGCCGAGCGGCGGGCCGAGGTGCCAGATGTCGCCCGGCTGGGTGTGGCTGACCAGCGCCCGGCTGACCCAGCCGCCGTCGACGGCCCGCACATGGAACTCGAGCGAGCCGTCCTCCCGGGGCGCGTTGGCGGGCGAGAGGTAGCGCCACAGCCGCGGCCGCTGCGGGATCTCGACGCTCAGGTACTGCCCCGCCCGGTACATCACCTGGGCGTCCGGCTCGACCCGCACCAGCGCGAGGTCCCAGCTCAGCCTGCGGTGGTCGGTCACGGTCGCGCTCAGCAGCGCGGGACTCGGGTCGGACGCCGCCGCCTCCTGCATCGACCGGGCCACGATGGTGTAGCCCTCGGCCCACGCCCGCTCGACGTCGGGCGTCCACGCGTCGCCGAGCTGTTCCCGCAACGCGGCGAGCATGGCGGTGCCGATGGCCTCGTAGTGTCGGCTCTCGACGGCGAACTTGCGGTAGTCGCGGCCGAGCTGGGTCAGGAATGGCACCAGGTCGTCGGGCCGGTCGACCATCTGCACCACGCGCGCGATGGCCCGCATCAGCTTGCCCCGGCGCACCTCGACGTTGATCGGGAACAGCTCGCGGGTGTCGGGCGCGAGCGTGAACAGCAGGCCGTAGAACGTCTGCGACATCTCCGGCAGGTACGGCTCCGCCCGCGCCCAGGTGTCCGAGATGAGCCGCACCATGGCGGTGACCTCGGGCGGCGCCTTCCGGGCCACTGCCCCGCGCGGGACAGGGCTGACGGAGTCAGGTGGGCTCATAGGTCTCTAACTGGACGTCGGGGCACGGAGGGGACGCGGCCTGGGTCAGCCAGCGTAGCCGTAACCCTAGCCCCACACGCGAGTGATCCCGCCCCACCGACGGGACGGGATCACTCGTCTTGCGCAATCGACTAGCTTGATCGACTTATTCGGTAGCGGTCACACCCGCTCGACCTCCTGGATCTCACCCGATTTGAGCTTGCCGAGGTAGAGCTTCAGCTCCCGCTTGACGATGGGGGCGAGCAGGTAGAGCCCGATGACGTTGAACACCG
>WHUB01000054.1:18571-33077 GCA_009377395.1 Actinophytocola sp.
AGATCGCGAACAGCAGCACCGCCAGCGCCAGCACGTACTGGAAGCCGGGCAGCGCCGTCTCGAACGCGCTCGATGTCACCACGACACCGTCGAGGTTGTCCCCCGACGCGCCGTTGCGGATGGCTTCCTGCGACGCGTTGTAGAACTGGCTGTTGGCGATGGTGATCGTCAGCGCCGTCATGGTGCAGATGACCACCGTGTCGATGAACGGCTCGAGCAGTGCGACGATCCCCTCCGTCGCCGGGTACTGCGTCTTCACCGCGGAGTGCGCGATCGGCGCCGAGCCGAGGCCGGCCTCGTTGGAGAAGGTCGCCCGCGTGAAGCCCTGGATCATCGCGCCGATGACACCACCGACGACACCCTCGCCGGAGAACGCCCCGGACAGCATCTCCCCGATCGCGCCGGGCACCTGCGGGAGGTTGAACAGGATGACGATCGCGCAGGCGATGACGTAGATGATCCCCATCGCGGGCACCAGCCTGCCGGTCACCTTGCCGATCGACTTGATGCCGCCCCAGATCACCGCGGCGACGATGATGGTCAGCACGATGCCGAAGATCAGCCCGGCGCCGTCGGTGGACAGCAGGCTGGCCTCACCACCGGTGACCCGGCGCAGCTGCGCGATCGACTGGTTGGCCTGGAACATGTTGCCGCCGCCGATGCCGAACAGCAGGATGCCGACGGCGACCAGCCCGGCGAGGCCGGTGCCGAGGATCTTGCCGCCGCCACCCGGGATGCGCTCGGCGAAGCCCTTGCGCAGGTAGTGCATCGGCCCGCCGGAGACGGTGCCGTCCTCGTGGATGGTCCGGTACTTCACGCCGAGCGTGCACTCGACGAACTTGGTGACCATCCCGAGCAGACCGACCAGGATCATCCAGACGGTCGCCCCCGCACCACCGATGGTGATGGCGACACCGACACCGGCGATGTTGCCGAGCCCCACCGTGCCCGACAGTGCCGACGCCAACGCCTGGAAATGCGGGATTTCGCCCGGCTCGTCCGCCCGGGTGTACTTGCCGCGCACCACCTCGGTGGCGAGCTTGAACGCCCGGAACTGGATGAACCCGAAGTAGACACTGAAGATCAGGCCCGCCAGCACGAGCCAGCCCACGATCCAGGGGAAGGCCGTGCCGAAGATCGGGAACTCGTAGAAGACGAAGGCGCTGAGCCCATCCGCGATGGGCGCGAAGGCGGCGTTGATCGCCTCTTCGACTCGCGCTAGTACCTCACTCTGGGCCCCTTCGACATCCCCCTGAGCGAGAATCGACGGCGGCCCATTCGAGTGACTCGTGATCACTGTATGTGTGCTCGTAGACATGTCGCCAGAGTGGACAGCAAGATCGCTTACGACACAAGACCCCCGAGTGGAATGCGCCTTTTGGCTGAAGTGGCCCATGTCACCGCTTGAGCGAGAAAGTTGAGTGGAACTAGCTCAACTTTGCTGACGTTGTACGAGTCGAGGGCAACGCATCGGCGACGAGGCCGCCGATGGTGCACCCTCGTAGCCGTAGGGAACCAGAGAAACGGGCAGGGGATGGACGCTTTCAACCCGACAACCAAGGCCCAGCAGGCCATCTCGTCCGCGGTGCAGGCGGCGACGGTGGCGGGCAACCCGGACGTCACGCCGGCGCACCTGCTCGGCGCGCTGCTGGCGCAGGGCGACGGCATCGCGGGACCGCTGCTGACCGCCGTCGGGGCCGATCCGCGGCAGGTGCACACCGAGCTGGAGCCGATCACGCGGTCGCTGCCCGCCGCGACCGGCGCGACGGTGGCGACGCCGCAGTTCGACGGCCACGCGCTCAAGTCGCTGACCAGGGCGCAGCAGCTCGCGACCGAACTCGGTGACGAGTACGTGTCGACCGAGCACCTGCTCGTCGGGCTCGCCGCCGAGGGCGGCGCGGTCGCGGACCTGCTCAAGCGCCACAACGCCACCCCGGAGGCGCTGCGGGAGGCGTTCACGAAGGTGCGCGGCTCGGCGCGGGTGACGAGCCCCGATCCGGAGGGCACGTACCAAGCGCTCGAGAAGTACGGCGTCGACCTCACCGAGCGCGCCCGCTCCGGCGACCTGGACCCGGTGATCGGCCGCGACACCGAGATCCGCCGCGTGGTGCAGGTGCTGTCCCGGCGCACCAAGAACAACCCGGTGCTCATCGGCGAGCCCGGCGTCGGCAAGACGGCCATCGTCGAAGGGCTCGCGCAGCGCATCGTCGCCGGTGACGTGCCGGAGTCGCTGCGCGGCAAGCGCGTGGTGGCGCTCGACCTCGGCTCGATGGTCGCCGGGGCGAAGTACCGGGGCGAGTTCGAGGAACGTCTCAAGGCGGTGCTCAAGGAGATCACCGACTCGGCGGGGCAGATCATCACGTTCATCGACGAGCTGCACACCATCGTCGGCGCCGGCGCGACCGGCGAGGGCGCCATGGACGCGGGCAACATGATCAAGCCGATGCTCGCGCGCGGTGAGCTACGCATGGTCGGCGCGACCACGCTGGACGAGTACCGCGGCCACATCGAGAAGGACGCCGCGCTGGAGCGCCGGTTCCAGCAGGTGCTCGTCGGCGAGCCGTCCACTGAGGACACCATCGGCATCCTGCGCGGGCTCAAGGAGCGCTACGAGGTGCACCACGGTGTCCGCATCACCGACGCGGCGCTGGTCGCGGCGGCGACGCTGTCCGACCGCTACATCACCGCGCGGTTCCTGCCGGACAAGGCGATCGACCTGGTCGACGAGGCCGCGTCCCGGCTGCGGATGGAGATCGACTCCCGGCCGGTGGAGATCGACGAGGTCGAGCGCGCGGTGCGCCGCCTCGAGATCGAGGAGATGGCGCTCGAGAAGGAGGACGACGCCGCGTCGCGGGACCGGCTGGCCGCATTGCGCGCCGAGCTGGCCGAAAAGCGCGAGGCGCTGTCGGCGCTCACCGCCCGCTGGCAGAACGAGAAGGGCTCCATCGACAAGATCCGCGATCTCAAGGAGCAGCTCGAGCAGCTGCGCGGCGAGGCGGAGCGCGCCGAGCGCGACGCCGACCTCGGGCGGGCGGCCGAGCTGCGTTACGGCAAGATCCCCGCGCTGGAGAAGGAGCTGGAGTCCAGCACCGCCGCGACCTCGACCGAGCAGGTGATGCTCAAGGAGGAGGTCGGCGCCGACGACGTCGCCGACGTGGTGAGCGCGTGGACCGGCATCCCGGCGGGCAGGCTGCTCGAAGGCGAGACCGGCAAGCTGCTGCGGATGGAGGCCGAGCTCGGCAGGCGCGTCGTCGGCCAGCCGGAGGCGGTCACGGCAGTGTCCGACGCGGTGCGCCGGGCGCGCGCCGGGGTCGCCGACCCCGACCGGCCGACCGGATCGTTCCTGTTCCTCGGCCCGACCGGGGTCGGCAAGACCGAGCTGGCCAAGGCGCTGGCGGAGTTCCTGTTCGACGACGAGCGCGCCATGATGCGCATCGACATGAGCGAATACAGCGAAAAGCACAGCGTAGCGCGTCTCGTCGGCGCGCCACCCGGCTACGTCGGCTACGACCAGGGCGGACAGCTCACCGAGTCGGTGCGGCGCAGGCCGTACACGGTGGTGCTGCTGGACGAGGTGGAGAAGGCGCACCCGGACGTCTTCGACGTGCTGCTGCAGGTGCTCGACGACGGCAGGCTCACCGACGGCCAGGGCCGCACGGTCGACTTCCGCAACACCATCCTGGTGCTGACGTCGAACCTCGGCACGCAGGCGATCGCGGACGCCTCGCTCGACGAGCGGCAGCGCTCCGACGCGGTGCTGTCGGTGGTGCGGCAGCACTTCAAGCCGGAGTTCCTGAACCGGCTGGACGACATCGTGGTGTTCCACTCGCTCGGCACCGAACAACTCACCGCCATCGTGGACATCCAGGTGGCGCGGCTGGCCGAGCGGCTCTCGCAGCGCAGGCTCACGCTCGACGTCTCCGACGGCGCGCGGGAGTGGCTGGCTGTGAACGGATTCGACCCGATCTACGGCGCGCGTCCGCTGCGCAGGCTGGTGCAGTCGGCCATCGGCGACCAGCTCGCGAAGGCGCTGCTCTCCGGCGACATCCGCGACGGCGAAACGGTGCGCGTCGACGTGCCCGACGACAACGCGACCGCGGACACCCTGGCGGTGAGCAAGGGGTAGCGGTGCACCATAGGGACGTGAGCACGTCTCGCGATAGCTACAACGCCGCGGCACCCGCGTGGCAGCGCGGGCCGGCCAAGCTGTACGACCGGCTCGCCGAGGTGCTGGTCGACAGCTGCCCCGGCACGCTGCCCGGCTGCCGCGTGCTCGACCTCGGCGCGGGCACCGGCGCCGTCTCCCGGGCGGCGGGGGCGCTCGGGGCGAACGTCGTCGCGGCCGACGCCGCGTGGGGCATGCTCGCCGCAGACCGGGAGCGTCGACCGCCCGCCGTGGTGGCGGACGTGGCCGGGCTGCCGTTCACCGGCGGGGTGTTCGACGCGGTCGTCGGCTCGTTCGTGTTCAACCACGTCGCCCACCCGCGAGAGGGCCTGGCGGAGGCCGTCCGCGTCACCCGGCCGGGCGGCTGGGTGCTCGCGTCCAGCTTCGAGGCGGACTGGACCCACCCCGCGAAGGACATTGTGGACGACGCGGCGGCGCGCTACGGCTATGCCGAACCGGGCTGGTACGCCGATCTGAAGGCGGAGACGTCGGTGGCGTTCGGGACGGCGGGCGCAATCGCGGTCACGCTGCGCGCGGCGGGGCTGGTCGACGTCGAGGTGGAGGAGCGCACCGTCGACGCCAGCCTGCGCACCGCGCCGGAGCTGGTGGCGTGGCGGCTCGGCATGGCCCACCTCGCCCCGTTCATCGCCACGCTCTCGCCCGCGACGCAGGCCCGGCTCACCAGGGACGCGACCAGCGCGATCGGCCCCGACCCGAGTCCACTGTGCCCGGTGGTGCTGCTGGCGTGCGGCCGCCGTCCCCGATGACACGGCTCGGGGCACGCCCGAGCGCGGTTGACGTCCACACGCGATGGCAGACGATAGGGTGTCCGACGTGGGTATGCCAGCGTGGATGTGGTTTCTCATCGCCTTCATCGCCCTCGTGACAGGGCTGGCGTTGCTCGCGGTCGACCGCGCTCGCGAAGGCTCGCGCAACCGGGAGCGGCTGCGCTGGGCCGACCTGCGCGGCTGGCAGTTCGCCGAGGAAGACCCGCGCATGGTCAGCCATTGGACCGAGGGCGCCATGGGCTACTACCGGGCCGAGGCCGCGGTGAACGTCGTCGCGGGCACGACGTTCACCAGCGAGGGCCGTCGCTCGGTGTACGTGTTCGACATCGAGGCCAACCGGCAGATCCCAGCGTCCGTCGTCGCGGTGCGCTGCGGCAAGGCGTTCCCGGTGCTGCTCGAGCTGTGGCTGGCGAGCGTGCCGTTCCAGCGGTCCGAGATGCCCGACCTGCTCGGCCCGGCCGGACAGCGCTACGCCTTCACCGACAACGTCGAGGCGGCGCGCTCGGTGATCTCGCAGCTGCTCATCGACGCCGCCGGTGAGCTGGGCGGCGATGTCAGCGTGGTGTGGATGGAGCACGACTGGGTGCTCGCCGCCGTCTCGCCGAACGCCGGGCCGTCCCGGCTCGAGCGGCTGCTGCGCGACGTCGGCGAGATCGCCGACATCATCGACCCGGAGGACGAGGACGACGCGGGCGGCAAGCACGTCTGGCAGGACCCGCCGGAAGGCGTCCGGCACGTCGACTCCATGCACGAGAAGCCGCACGGCGACATAGGCTGAGGTTGACATGCCGACCGCGTTGATCACCGGTGCGACGGCGGGCATCGGCGCCGAGTTCGCCCGCCAGCTCGCCGCGAAGGGTTACGACCTGATCGTCGTCGCACGAGACGCCGACCGGCTCAATTCCCTCGACGCCGCGCTGTCGGCCCGGCACGGCGTCAGCGTGGACGTGCTGGCCGCCGATCTGTCCGACGCCGAGCAGCGCCGCACCGTGGAGGACGTCCTCGGCGCCAGGCCGGTCGACCTGCTGGTCAACAACGCGGGCTTCGGCCTCAACGGCGCGTTCACCGGGGTGGACCCCGAGCGGTTGCAGTCGCAGCTCGACGTCAACGTGACCAGCGTGCTGCGGCTGACCCGCGCCGCGGTGCCCGGCATGATCGACCGCGGCGGCGGCGCGATCGTCAACGTCTCCAGCGTCGCGGGGTTCTTCCCGTGGACGGGCGCGGCCTACGGCGCGACGAAGGCGTGGGTCACCGCGTTCACCGAGGGCATGTCGGTGTCGCTGGCGGCGAGCGGAGTGCGCATGCTCGCGCTGTGCCCCGGGTTCACCCGCACCGAGTTCCACTCGCGCTCCGGCGACGACACCACGGGCATCCCCGGCGCGCTGTGGCTCGACGCCGAGCGGGTGGTGCGCGACTGCCTGCGCGACCTCGAACGCGGCAAGACGATCTCGATCCCCGGCAAGCGGTGGCAGGCGATCGTCGGCGTCAGCAGGCTGCTGCCGCCGCCGGTACTCAGGAGACTCACGGGTAAGCTCGCGGCTCGACGGAACCGCACCTGACCGATAGGGGGTCCCCGAGTGGTGAACGCTCCTGAGTCACGCAGTGCGATCGACCTCGCGGCCAAGACCGAACTCGCCCGGCTCGTCACGGAGCTCGCCGTCGTCAGGGGCACGGTCACCCTCTCGTCCGGCGCCCAGGCCGATTACTACGTCGACATGCGGCGGGCCACGCTGCACCACGCCGCGGCGCCGCTGATCGGCACGCTGCTCCGCCAGCTGACGGCGGACTGGGACTACGTGGCCGCGGGCGGTCTGACGCTCGGCGCCGATCCGGTCGCCTGCGCGATGATGCACTCTGCCGCCGCCGACGGCGTCGTGCTCGACGCGTTCGTGGTGCGCAAGGCGACCAAGACCCACGGCTTGCAGCGCCGCATCGAGGGCATCGAGGTGTCGGGGCAGCAGGTGCTCGCCGTCGAGGACACCTCGACCACCGGCGGCAGCGTGCTCACCGCCGTCGAGGCGCTCGAAGCGGCGGGCGCGTCGGTGGCCGGCGTGGCCACCATCGTCGACCGGGACACCGGCGCCCGCGAGGCCATCGAGGCACGCGGGCTGCGCTACCGGGCGCTGCTCGGCCTCGACGATCTCGGCCTCGGCTGAGCCGGTGCCCGAGGACGCTGGCCCTGGCCCCACCGAGTGGACCCGGCCGGACGAGGTCGGCGTCGGCCCGTGGCAGGGGGAGTGGCCCGACGACGATCGCTACGACCCCGAGCTGCTCGCCCACGGCGACCGGCGCAACGTCGTCGACCCGTACCGGTACTGGCGGCGCGAGGCGATCGTGTCCGATGTGGACCGACGGCGGCATCCGTTCCACGTCGCGATCGAGAACTTCCAGCACGACCACAACAT
Organism: Actinophytocola sp.; assembly: GCA_009377395.1. Taxonomy (GTDB): domain Bacteria; phylum Actinomycetota; class Actinomycetes; order Mycobacteriales; family Pseudonocardiaceae; genus Haloechinothrix_A. The sequence goes on from WHUB01000054.1 coordinate 25,930, forward strand.
CGGCACCGTGGTGCGCACGGCGAACGCGTTCGCCGCGGCGGCCGTGCACATCGTCGGCAGGCGCCGGTGGAACCGGCGCGGCGCCATGGTGACCGACCGCTACCAGCACCTGCACCATCACCCGGACGTTGACGGGCTGGCGGCGTTCGCGCGCGAGCACGAGCTGACCGTGGTGGCGGTGGACAACACCCACGGCGCGGAGCGCATCGAGACGGCGCGGCTGCCGCGCCGGTGCGTGCTGCTGTTCGGCCAGGAGGGGCCGGGGCTGTCCGCAGCGGCGCGGGAGATCGCGGAGCTGTCGGTGGCCATCGCCCAGTTCGGCTCGACCCGCTCGATCAACGCGGGCGTCGCGGCCGGCATCGTCATGCACACCTGGGTCAGCCAGCACGCCGACCTCGGCCGCGCCTGGTGAGCTCGCGAGTCCCGACTTCTGGTGCCGCGAGTCCCGACTTTGAACGTCGAACACGCAGGCGTGACAGCAGGACACGACGGCAGGAGCGCAGGACACGACGTCCCGAAGGTGGGACACGAACCTCCGGGGACCCCCTACGCGGGCATGAGGTGGACCGGGATGCCGTTGAGGACGGCGGTGCCGGTGGGAGCGTCGAGCGGGCCGTCCTCGGTGAGCACGTTCGAGTTCGCACCGGCGTGCGCGGCCGCGACCGAGGTCCGCACGCCGTCGACGTCGTGGCCCCAGCCGTGCGGGATGCTCACCACGCCCTGCCGCAGCACCTCGGTCACCTCGACCGGCAGCTCGACCGTCCCCGCCGCCGAGGACACCGTCGCCCGCCCGCCGTCGACGAGCCCGATGCCCGCCGCGTCGGCCGGGTGCACCTGCACCGTGCAGCGGTTCGAGCCGCGCACCAGCGACTCCACGTTGTGCATCCACGAGTTGTTCGACGAGAGCTGCCGCCTGCCGATCAGCACCAGTTGCCCGTTCGGCACGTCACCCAGCCGCGCCGCCAGCCGGGGCACGTCGTCGGTGATCGCCGTCGGCGCCAGCTCGATCTTGCCGCTGGCGGTGGTCACCGCGTCCGGCAGCCGCGACGTCAGCGGCCCGAGGTCGATTCCGTGTGGCGCCGCCTCGAGGTCGGCCAGCGTCAGCGAGTACGACCCGGCGCGCAGCATCAGGTCGACCAGTCGCTCCGGGCCGGTGCGGTCACCCGCATCGGCGACCTCGACGCCGGCGCGGCGCGCGATCTCCCCGGCCACGAACTCGTCGAGCGCGGCGATGTCGGCGTCCGGCCCCTGCCCGGTGACGATCCCCAGCAGCCGCAACAGCGTCCGCCACTCCTGCGGCAGCTCCGAGGGCAGCGCCGCGGCCGTCCAGTGCGCCACGTTGCGCACCGCGAGCTGATAGAACGCCAGGTCGTAGTGCGGCCGCTCCAGCGGCGTCGGACCGGGCAGGATGACGTCGGCATGCCGGGTGGTCTCGTTCAGGTAGACGTCGAGCGAGACCATGAAATCCAGCTCGCCGAGCGCGGCGTCGAGGCGGCCGGCGTTCGGTCCGCTCAGGCACGGGTTGCCGGCGACCGTCACCAGCGCCCGGACCTGCCCCTCGCCCGGCGTCTGGATCTCGTCCGCCAGGGTCGCGATCGGCAGCTCGCCGAACACCTCGGGCAGCCCGCGCACCCGGCTGCGCCAGCGCCCGTGCCGGAACGGCTTGCCGCTGGCCGGGGCGCTCGCCGCGGGCTTCGGGAACATCGCGCCACCGGGCCGGTCGAGGTTGCCGGTGAGCACGTTCAGCACGTCCACCAGCCAACTCGTCAGGGTGCCGAACTCCTGCGTCGTGGTGCCGACGCGGCCGTAGACCACCGCGCGCTCCGCCGCCGCCAGCTCGGCCGCCAGCCGCCGGATATCGGCCGCCTCGATGCCGGTCACCGGCGCCACCGCCTCCGGCGTGAACGGCTCGGCGAGCGAACGCATCTCGGCGACGCCGTTGGTGTGCTCGGCCAGCGCGCCGAGATCCACGAGCTTCCGCTCGAACAGCACGTTGACCAGCGCGAACAGCAGCAGCGCGTCGGTGCCCGGCCGGATCGCGTGATGCTCGTCCGCCAGCTCGGCGGTGCGGGTGCGCTTCGGGTCGACCACCACAAGCCTGCCGCCGCGCGCCCGCAGCGCCTTGAGCCTGCCGCGCATGTCCGGCGCCGTCATCAGGCTGCCGTTCGAGACGAGCGGGTTCGCGCCCAGCATCAGGAAGTACTGCGTCCGGTCGACGTCCGGGATCGGGATCGTCAGCGGCGCGCCGAACATGTACCCGGAGGTGTAGTGCTTCGGCATCTGGTCGACGGTGCTGGCGCTGTAGAAGTTCTTGGTGTTCATCGCGCGGTACAGCACCGGCCCGTACAGCGCCGACGACACGTTGTGGATCGACGGGTTGCCCGCGTACATCGCCACGGCGTCGTTGCCGTGCTCCGCGACGACCGCCCGCAGCCGGGTGTCGATCTCCGCGAACGCCTCGTCCCAGCTCACCTCGACGAACTCGCCGTCGCGCTTGACGAGCGGTGCCCTGAGCCGGTCGGGATCGGCGTGCAGCGCGCCGAGCGAGACGCCCTTCGGACAGATGAATCCGCGCGAGAAGACGTCGTCGTGGTCACCCCTCACGTCGGTCACGACGGAGTCCTCGATGGTGACGGACAACCCGCAGGTCGCCTCGCACAGCGGGCAGGTGACGTGAGCGGTATTCGGCATAGCCACCACAGTATTCCGTGTCACCGACGCGGGCTACGCCTTTCGGAGGTGGCCCGTCGAACCGCATGGCACAGTGGCGGTTGTGGTTTCCTTCGCCGATCGCGCCGACGCAGCGGAAGACGCCGTCATCGGCAGGCACGTCCGCAGGCTGTGGGGCCTGCCGGGCACGGCGCTCGGCCGTGCCGGCTGGCCGCCCGCCCTCGGGCAGCGCTGGCACCGGCGGTGGAACCACTGGTGGCAGGCGCAGCTGCTCGACTGCCTCGTCGACGCCCAGCTCCGCGCCCCGTCGCAGCGCCGGGCCGCGCTGATCCGCAGGCTGGCCATCGGGATCAAACTGCGCAACCGGTTGAGCTGGGCCAACGACTACTACGACGACATGGCCTGGCTCGGCCTCGCGATGCAGCGCGCCGAGGACGTCGCCGGGCTCGACGCAGGCGACGCGCTTACCGAGCTCACCGACCAGCTCGCGATCGCCTGGACCCCGGACGGGGGCGGCGGCATCTGGTGGCGGCGCGGCGACGGCTACAAGAACGCGCCCGCCAACGGCCCGGCCGCGATCCTGCACGCCCGCACCCGCGACAAGACGCGCGCGGCCGAGATCATGACCTGGCTGACCGACACCCTCGTCGATCCGGCGACCGGTCTCGTCTTCGACGGGTTGCGGGTCGACAAGGAGACCGGCGAGACGGTCTCGCTCGTGCGGCGGATCTACACCTACTGCCAGGGCGTCTACCTCGGCGGCTGTGTCGAGCTGGCGCGCACCGACTCCGGCACGACGTGGCGGGAACGCGCGGAGCGCACGATCGAGGCGATCGAGGCGACGCTGGCGCCGAACGGCGTGCTGCGCGGCCACGGCGGTGGCGACGGCGGGCTGTTCCCCGGCATCTGCGCGCGCTATCTCGCGCTGGCCGCGACCGAGCTGCCGCAGGGCACGGCGACCGGAACCGCGCGGGAGATCGTGCTCGCCTCGGCGGACGCCTGCTGGCGCGGCGCCGCGCTCGCGTCGGGTCCGCTCTTCGCCCCGGACTGGGCGAAACCGGCGACGGTGCCCAGTAGAGGCGACGGCTGTCCGTCGCAGCAGCTCTCGGTGCAGCTCGGGGGATGGCTGGCGCTCGAGGCGGCCGCCGCTCTCTAGCCTCAGCTCCAGGCGCTCGGCAGCGGCTCGCGCTCGTCGACGACGGGCTTGCGGGTCTCCTGCCGGTACTGCCAGATGCCGTAGATGGTGCCGCCGATGAGGAAGGTGACGCCCATCCACGCGGCGACGGTCTGCGCCCACGGTATCGACTTGACCAGGTCGGCGGCGTAGTAGCCGGCCAGCACCAGCGTCGGCACCCACAGCACCGCCCCGGTGAACGTGGCGAGCGCGAACCGGCGCGGGTTCATGCCAGCCGCACCGGCGATCAGCGGCGCGAATGTCCGCACCCAGGGAATCCAGCGCGCCGCGACGATCGCGAAAAACCCTTTGCGGTCAAGGAAATGGCGTGCCCGGTTGAGCCGTTCCTCGCTGAGGATCTTGCCGCCGCTGCGGGCGATGTAGGCGGTGCCGCTCTTGTCCCCGATGAGGTAGCCGACCTGGTTCCCGATCGTCGCCACCAGCAGCGCGGCCACCGACAGCCACCACGCGCTGGCCTGGGCCTGATGGCTGGCGAGCACCACACCGGCGACGAACAGCAGCGAGTCGCCGGGCAGGAACAGGCCGATGATGACGGCGCACTCGAGGAACACGAAGCTGAGCACGATGGCCCACACCAGGGCCGGCCCCGAGTTCTCCAACCACCCGACACCCAACGCGGCGGCGGTGGCTTGCACGACATCCACGACTCCACAGGGTACGGGTGAGTGGGGCCGGGATGCCGTCCTAGGGGTGAATTTCTGTTATCGCCGGACTTCCGGGAGCGGCAGCTCGCGCATCGTCATGACCACGAGGCTCGCGGCGAAGGCGACGGCGGCCGCGACGTAGAACACGGTGTTGATCGACTCGGTGAACCCGATCAGGAACGGTTTCGCCTGCTCGAGCGGAATGCGTTGCAGGAACGAGGAGTCCGCCATGATGTTCTGGCCGCCGCCGGTGCTCGCCGCCGCCGGCGGCACCCCGAGCTCGGCGAACGCCGTCCGCACGTTGTCGCGCAGCGTGCTGAACAGGATCGACAGGAACACGGCGACGCCCATGGTCCCGCCGATCTGCCGGAAGAACGTCGCCGCCGCGGTCGACATCCCCATGTCGCTGCGCGGGCCCGCGTTCTGCACCGCGATGACCAGCGTCTGCATGCAGCCGCCGAGACCCATGCCGATCACCGCCATGTACGCCATCGGCTGCCACAGCGGGCTGTTCCACGCGAGCTGCGCGAACAGCAGCGCGCCCAGCGAGATCAGCAGCGTCCCGATGACAGGCGCGATCTTGTAGCGACCGGTCTTCGCGGTGAACCGGCCGATGATCGTGGTGGACACCATGATCCCGGCCATGAGCGGCAACGACAGCAGACCGGCCTCCGTCGGGCTGTATCCCTGCACGATCTGCAGGTACTGCGGGATCAGCGTGATCGAGCCGAACATCGCGACGCCGACCAGCAGGCTCGCGCCGATGGCGACGCTGAACGTCGAGTTCCGGAACAGCCGCATCGGGAACAGCGCGGCCTCGCCCATGGCGGCCTCCACCCGGAGGAACATCGCGATGCCGACGGCGCCGATGGCGTAGCAGGCCAGCGCGGCCGTCGAGGTCCAGCCCCAGTCGCGGCCCTGCTCCGCGACGATCAGCAGCGGGATGAGCCCCAGCGCCAGCGACACCGCGCCCCACCAGTCGATACGGTGGTTCTGCCGCTCGTGCGGCACGTTCAGCACCCTGGCGACGACGAACAGCGCCACGATGCCGATCGGGACGTTGATGAGGAAGACCCAGCGCCAGCCGTCGAAGCCGAGGAACGAGTCCATGCCCGCGAACAGGCCGCCGAACACCGGGCCGAGCACGCTCGACGTGCCGAACACCGCGACGATGTAGCCCTGGTAGCGGGCGCGCTCCCGGGGCGGCACGATGTCACCGATGATCGTGATGCCGAGCGACATCAGCCCACCGGCGCCGAGGCCCTGCACCGCCCGGAACACCGCCAGCTGGTACATCGACGTCGCGAGCGTGCACGCCATCGAGCCGACGAGGAACACCGAGATCGCGGCGAGGAAGAGCGGCTTGCGGCCGTAGATGTCGGACAGCTTGCCGTAGATCGGCGTCATGATCGTCGCGGTGATCAGGTACGCCGTCGTCACCCACGCCTGGATGCTCAGGCCGTCGAGGTCGTCGGCGATGGTGCGCACGGCGGTGCTGACGATGGTCATGTCGAGCGCGCCGAGGAACATGCCCAGCATGAGCCCGGACAGGATCGTCAGGATCTGCCGGTGGCTCAGCAGCGGCGGATCACCGGCGGGGGCGGGTCTGCCGGAGCTACTCACGGTGCTTGTCATGCATCTCCCCCTGTGCGGTTTTCTCTGCGGCGCCGATGTTGTCGGCGAGGTCGGTGTTGAGCCGGGTGAGCAGGCCGATGAGCCGCTCGACGTCGGCGGGATCCCAGTCGTCCAGCGTCGTCGCCAGCCAGCGGTTGCGCTCCTGGCGTGCCTGCTCGTAGAGCGCACGGCCGTCCTCTGTCGGCGCGAGCAGGCAGGCGCGGCCGTCGTCGGGATCGGCCTGCCGCTCGATGAGCCCCTGCTGCACCAGCGCGCTGGTCTGCCTGCTGATGGTCGAGATGTCGCTGTGCAGCACCTCGGCCAGCGCGGACGCCCGCTTGGGGCCGTCGCAGGCGAGCGTCGCGATGATCGGGAACGCGCTGTGGTCGGCGCTGCCCGGTAGCGACGAGAGTCTGGCCTTGGCCTTGGCGAGCAGCCTGATGGTGCGTACCAGCTGGACGCCGAGGTCGTCGGCGACGTCGAGCTCATGCTGCCTGGCGGTGTCGGTCATGACGCGTCCCGATTACTTGCTTACTTCAACTAATTTCAGTAGCCAACTATGCCTCTCCGGAAACTAGTTGTGCAAGTCAAATAGTCGACTGTGAGCGACGACGCACTACCGTGGAGGCATGAGCACTCTGGTCGATCGGTTGCGTGCGGAGCTCGGCTCATCGGCCGTGATGACCGACGCGGATGTGATGGCGAGTTATAGCCGGGACATGATGCCGTTGGCTCCGTGTGGGAGTCCGTTGGCGGTGGTGATGCCGGCCGATACCGAGGGTGTGCAGGCGACGGTTCGGGCGTGTGCCGCGGCGGGGGTGCCGATCGTGCCGCGTGGTGCGGGTAGTGGGTTGACCGGGGCGGCGAACGCGATCGACGGGTGTGTCGTGCTGGTGCTGACGAAGCTGAACGAGATCGTGGAGATCGACGCGGCGAACCGGCTCGCCGTGGTGCAGCCGGGGGTGGTGAACCTGGACTTCCGTAACGCGGTCGCCAAGAACGGGCTGTTCTATCCACCGGATCCC
>WHUB01000550.1 GCA_009377395.1 Actinophytocola sp.
CCCACAGCGCCGTGAAGGTGAGGTCACCTGGGCTGGCGAAGACGTCGCCACCCCTGTAGGTGACCGTCGATCCGTTGGCCCGATCGAGCTCGACCGTCCAGTTCACTTCGCCGGTGCCCCCGCCGATCTGGTCGAACACCGAGTCCGCGTTGACCAGGAAGTGCATCGCGCCGACCCAGGCGATGTCGTCCGGGAAGAACTTCTGCGTGAGCGTCGTGCTCCCGTCCCGCTGTTTGCCGTTGGTGGCTGAGATGTTCGAGTTGTACATGGTGGCCTTCGGCGTCTGGCCCTCGACGCCGAGGATTGCCGCCAGCCGGTCCTCGGTGATCTGGCCGATCGGCGCGCCCGGGTTGGCGATCTTGTACGACCCGTCGAACTGGTCGGTCTCGATGAACAGGGCGTGCGCGCCGTGCATGCTCATCGTGCTCTTGCCGCCGAACAGCATCGGATGACCGAACCCGAGGGTGCCGTTGTCGCACACGGCGGTGGCTGTACCTGTACCGACCTGGGAGTAGTCGCCGAACGACAGCGAAGCGGCC
>WHUB01000551.1 GCA_009377395.1 Actinophytocola sp.
CCCGACTCGGACCGCTTCACCATGTCGGCCTGGCGGGCCTGCTCGTCGATCGTCATGCTGCGATGCAGGACGCCGAGCCCACCGTGGCGAGCCATCGCGATCGCCATCCGCGACTCGGTGACGGTGTCCATCGCCGAGGACAGCAGCGGGATGCGGACGGAGATGTTCCGGGAGATGCGTGACATGGTGTCGACCTCGCTGGGAATCACGTCGGACTCACCTGGCAGGAGCAGGACGTCGTCAAATGTCAGCCCGAGCGTTGCGAACTTCTCTGGCACGTTGGCGTCAATTACCTTTCCCGCCGTCTCGCCCAACTCTGGCCTCATGTGCTCGATTTCCTATCGTGATGTGCCGTCGCGTTGTCTCCATGGTAGGCCCTGGCTGGGACACGTGCGGCCCGCGACGCGGGGTCGGTGCGCGATAGCCGGTTTCCGGTTGTCCACAGATTGCTCGCCGGTGCCCCACGGGACGTTCGGCGCGGAGCACGCTGGAAGGAGTGATGTACTCCGATCCCGAAGGGTGGCACCATGGTCATTG
>WHUB01000552.1 GCA_009377395.1 Actinophytocola sp.
GACGACGAGCTCGGCACCGAGCGCAAGGCTCAACACGCACCACTCCGCAGACGGATCGGCATGCGCGATGCTCCCGCCCATCGTGCCCTGCGTGTGGACGGGATAGTGACCGATGGAAGTGGCCGCCTCGGTCAGCACGCGGTATCCGTCCAGCACCGCAGGCGCCGACGACGTCTCGGCCAGCTTCCGCACGCTCTCGTCGAGGGCGTCGAGCTTGCGCCATTCGTCGCGGAGGTCGGCCGACAGCCAGAGGGTCGTCCCGAGCCAGAGGATGAACAGGCCGCCGATCCCGCCCGACATGATGTAGGGGATCTGATCCCCGGCCTCGGACTCGGCGCTCAGGCTGATCCAGCCGGAGATGAACACCACGGCCGCCACCCCGACGCACGTGACCGCCGCCGCCCGGTCCCAGAAGAGCTTCAGCAACTGGACCCCGCGCGGGCCCTCCCTTACAGGCATTGCGGCTGCGACCCGTAGGGAGCGGTGTAGGCGCCCTTCTTGATCTGCACCACGAAGTAGCACGGGTGGTCAGACGAC
>WHUB01000553.1:0-218 GCA_009377395.1 Actinophytocola sp.
GTCACGGCGGTGACGACGACGTACTTCGCCTTGGGCCGGTCGGCCAGCGCATCGACGGCCTCCAGCCTGACCTTCGCGACCGTCTCCCCGTACGGCTCGAGCAGGTGGCTGCCGATGCCCATCGTCGCCGCAACATCGGTCAGCGGCTTGAGCGCCGCCGCACGGGCGATCTCCAAGTCGCAGGGAAACGTCATGCCGACCCTTCGGCCAGCCCGGCC
>WHUB01000553.1:275-537 GCA_009377395.1 Actinophytocola sp.
GCGCAGCGCGGAACGAGCGGACCGCGGTGGAACTGCCAGTCGATGGCCTTGGCGGCCGGCCACGGCGCCGCGGGGTCGTTGTTCCACGCGTCCGGCACGACCGGGTGGGTCACCGGCGACGAGCGATGCAGCGCGCTGAAGGAGTCCTGGAACCCGGCGTTGCGCAGCACCCACAGCGGCCGCGCATAGTCGTTCAGGTCGACGGTGAAGATGCAGCCGTCGTCGCCGGCAAGACGGGTCAGCTCCGCCACGGTGCGATGCG
>WHUB01000554.1 GCA_009377395.1 Actinophytocola sp.
TGGCCGACCTGTTCGCGATGGCCGGCACCGCTGGGTTGCCGCTGGCGGTGCTGGACGGCGAGAACCGGATGCTCGGCGTCATCGAGGAGGCACAGCTGCTGCACGCGATGGCAGGACAGGAGGCACACCATGGGTGAATGGCGCATCCCGCTCGGCGTCTGGGCCGAGGCTGGAATCGAGTGGGTCCAGGAGACGTTCGAGGGCTTCTTCGAGGTCCTCGGTGACCTGCTGACCGCGGGCTACACCCAGCTGACCGCCGTACTGAACTGGCCGCCCGCCATCGTGATGATCCTGATCCTCGGTGTGGCCGGGTTCTTCGCCCGGGGTCTGGCCTTCGGTGCCAGCAGCACCGCCGCGCTGCTGCTGATCCAACTACTCGGCCAGTGGTCGAACGCGATGATGACGCTGTCACTGGTGATCGTCGCCGTGGTGGTGGCGGCCGTGGCCGGGATTCCCATCGGGATCGCGGCTGCGCGTTCGCAGGTGGTGTCCAATGTGGTGCGGCCGGTGCTGGACTTCATGCAGACCCTGCCGCC
>WHUB01000555.1 GCA_009377395.1 Actinophytocola sp.
CGCGGACTGGGCGCACTCTCCATACTCCGCCTCCCTGGTAGCCAGGGCTTCGTGGTTGTCGCCTGCGGTATACGACATACAGTAAGTCGGTATCCTGAATGGGTCAAGGGGTGCCGCGGATGGCAGCCCGGTCAGCAGCCAGCCTTCGGCAGCACCGCGCTCAGCGCCGGGTCGAAGCCGACCCTGACCGCCTGACCCGTCGGCGGAATCGAGGCGTCGAGAGACAGCTGGGCCAGCAGCGGCACGGCGCCGTCGAGCGCGAGCACATGGTGGCCGCGGCCGGGCGTCACCCGAGAGACCCGCGCCGGCACACCCGGACAGTCCTCACCCACCAGCCGCACACCGCCCGCGAACACCGCGACCGTCGCCGGTCCGGCGGGCCCGGGCCGAGCCAGCCCGGTGGGGGCCCGCCCGACGAGCACGCTGCCGTCGGACCCCACGTGGGCGTCCACGATGTTGTCGTAGCCGACCAGGGCGGCGACGCTCGCGTCGGCCGGCGACCGGTGGAGCCGCTCTGCGGTGCCCATCTGATGCAC
>WHUB01000556.1 GCA_009377395.1 Actinophytocola sp.
GGGCGACGCGGTGCTGCCGTGGTCGATGGGTCGAGTCTCAGATCAGTGCGAGTGCGACGCTCAGGGCGCGGTCTATGCCTCGCATGGATGCGGGACAGAGCGCTCCAAGGTATTCGCCGAGCTCGTCTTTGCCGAGTTGTTCGATGCAGTCGGCGTTCGCGTAGCCGGTGAGCGGGTCCGCCGATGGGAGTTGCACCCAGGTGGGCAGTTCGCGGCCGGTGGCCGTACAGGTTGGAAGTGGAGTCCATGGCTGCTGCATGCTGGCGTGGCGGAGAACGAGACGAGCCCGCCACGGCGCTGCGTGGCGGGCTCGAGCGGGCGCCTCAGTTGGTCAGTCAGTCGAACTCGCCGGCTCGTACGCCGGTGACGAAGGCGCTCCACTCGCCGGGGGTGAACCGAAGCACCGGCCCGGCCGGGTCCTTGCTGTCGCGCATGCCGTATCTGCCGTCCTTGAAGGCGACCTCGACACATGCTCCCTGGGCATCCGACGCGGACGCCTTGCGCCACCGCGCGTCGGAGAAGTCCACCATTGGTCT
>WHUB01000557.1 GCA_009377395.1 Actinophytocola sp.
CGGCGAAGTTGCCCGCGCCGCGGGTGGCCAGATCGATCAGCGTGGCCCCGCCGTCACCGTCGTCGCCGATCCGAAACGCGAGCCACAGCAGGAACGGCAGGACCACGAGGAACCCGAGGGTCACGACGGTTCGCCGGCGGCGCAGATGGCGGACCAGCTCGACGCGCAGCGGCAGCGTGGCGCCCGCCCGGTAGCCGCTCGCCGACCCGTGCGTCGTCATTCGATCGCCTCCTCGCCGACCAGCCGCAGGAACGCGTCTTCGAGCCGCCGAGGTGGACCCGCCGCGGTGACCGAGACGCCGGCATGCAGCAGCGCCGACAGCGCCTCCGAGCGTGGCGTGGCACCGAGATCTGCGTGCACGACCCCGTCGGTGGCCTCGATGCCGGTCACGCCCGGCAGGTCGCGCAGCACGCCGACCGCGGCGTGCGGGTCGTCTACGGTGAAGGTGAACGCGCTGCCGTCGGCGACGATCTCGGTCACCGTGCCGGCCGCGACGAGCCTGCCGCGGTGCATCACCACGACATGGCTGCAGGTCT
>WHUB01000558.1 GCA_009377395.1 Actinophytocola sp.
CCAGCTGGCCGTAACCGACATCGACGGCGATCACCTCGGTCGCGCCGCGGCGAAGCAGCACGTCGGTGAATCCGCCGGTCGAGGCGCCGGCGTCCAGACAACGCCGGCCGGCCACCGCAAGCCCGTCCGGTTCGAACGCCGCGAGCGCGCCGATCAGCTTGTGGGCGCCGCGCGAGACGTAGTCGTCCGTCGTGTCGGTCTGCTTGACAACGATCGGGTCGGCGGCGGCCACTGCCGTGGCGGGTTTGATCGCAGTGCGGCCCGACACGCGGACCCGCCCCGCATGGATCTGCTCGGCGGCGGCCTCCCGCGACCGGGCCAGCCTGCGCCGCACGAGCTCGGCATCGAGCCGCCGCCTCGGTGGCACGCTGGATCAGGCCTCTTCCTCGGCCAGGGTGTCCTGCAGCGCCCGGTGGATATCCTCAACGACGGGCGCATGCTCCTGTACCGGCTTGTCGTCCAGCTCGGATAGCCGGGTGAGGGCCTCGTCCACCCGCGCGTCACCGGTCGACTCGGGCGGCCCCGCCGCGTGCTCC
>WHUB01000559.1 GCA_009377395.1 Actinophytocola sp.
TTCTCCTCACTCAACACTGCGAAAGGTGGGTTTTCTCGATACAGGTCAGAAGCGGATGATTCCGCGTAGATTGCGGCCAGCCAGCAGGTCCGCGTAGCCTGCGTTGATGTCCTCGAGCACGTACTCCTTCGTGACCAGCTCGTCGAGCTTGAGCTGCCCGGTTTGGTACATCTCGAGGTAGCGGGGTATGTCGTGACGCGGGTTCGACGAGCCGAACAGCGCACCACGAATGGTCTTCTCGTACAGCGTGAGCTCGAACAACGACGTGTCGATGTTGCGTGCCCCGGCGTTCTTCGCGCCCTGCACCGCATTGATGCCGATGCCACCGACGCCCATTATCACCACGGTGTCGCCCGCGCGGATCTCGGCGCTGTTGACCACGCTACCGAACCCGGTCGGCACTCCGCAGCCGATCAGGGCGGCCTTGTCCAGCGCGGTGCCGTCGTCCACTTTGACCACCGAGTCGACCGGCACCACCGTGTATTCGGAGAAGGTACCCAGCACGCACATCTGACCTAGGTCCTCACCCCGTGT
>WHUB01000055.1 GCA_009377395.1 Actinophytocola sp.
GCATTGTCCAACAGGATTCCGGTGCACCCCCGACCGCCAGCCTGCGGGTGACAGCTCAGATACGGCACCCGCCGCTTCCTGATCTGCTTGACCGCCCCAACCATGCGATGCTCGCACACACCGCACACGGCAAGACCACCCGTCAACAGGTACCTGCGACCAATCGGGTTGCCCCGGTGCCGCTCACCGATCGGATACGTGCCCTTTCCATCGGCCCGCCTCACCAGGCGTGGCTGCGACAGCTTCAACCGACATGCCTGCCACGTCTCCTCAGCCAGAATCGGCTCCCAATTCCCTCGGGCGACAATCTGACCCCGGTACACCCGGTGACCGGCGCTCGTCGGTGCCGTGATCATGCTGCGCACGGCGCTCGGCGTGATCTTGCCACCGTGCGCGCCACGCAATCCGCGCTTCCGTAGCTCGGCTGCAATGTTCGCCAGCGACCACCCCGACAGCACCCACTCAGCCGCCTGCCGGACAGCAGCGGCCTCGCCGGGCACCCCGCACATACGTCTTGGTGCCATCCTCGGTCGTACCTCGCTCGTAACCGAACGGACGGCTACCCGGCGGCTCACCCTGCGCGGCCTTCTCCGCCAACGTGTCGTTAATCCTCTGCTTGAGGCGGCGTACCTCCCCTGCGCCAAGGACGGCCTTGATCCCGGCCACGTCATCACGCACCCGCACGATGCCGTCCCGGTTGGTGTGCAACTCCGAAATGCCAGCCGCGTCCATCGTCGCCGCGAACTCGAACCACTGAATCTCGCGGCGCTCCAATCGATACTGCTCGACTGCCCACACGTGCGCGACCTCGCCCCGCTCGATCGCCTCGCGCAAGCGCTCATACTCCGGGCGCACCACGTCATCAGCAGCAGCCGACAGATCGTTGTCCGCGAAGACCCTAACCGGAACGCCCGGCCACGTCTGAGCGGCGTACGCGCGGCCCCACCGCTCCTGTGCCGTCACACCTTCCTTGCGTCCGGCGCGATCCACCGAGATGCGGCAGTACAGTGCTATGTACCTGGTCATACATCGAGGTAGGCGGTTACGTCTTAAAGACAACTCCCCCGAGGGCAAGCAGGCCAAGAATCGGGTGCACCTCGACGTGCGCGCCGCCCCCGGACTCGACGGCGGCGCGCGGATGGCCGCCCTGGAGGCGGAAGCCGAGCGGCTGGTTTCTCTCGGCGCGACCCGGCTCGAGCGCTACGAACCCGCTCCGCCGCTCAACTTCGGTCACATCGTGATGGCCGACCCGGAGGGCAACGAGTTCTGCCTGGACTGACGGTCAGTGGTGGAACGGGACCAGGTCGTCGGCGTGGACTACTTCGCGGCGGAGGTCGGGGGCGATCTGGTGGCTGGAGCGGCCGATCAGCTCCGGCAGCTCACCGGCGTCGAAGGTGACCACGCCCCTGGCGACCACCCGCTGCTCGGGGTCGACCAGGTCGACCACGTCGCCCGCGACGAAGTCGCCGTCGACGCCGGTCACGCCCGCCGCGAGCAGCGAACGCCGTCGCTGCACCACGGCGGCGACCGCGCCGTCGTCGAGGTGCAGCCGCCCGGTCGTGCCCGCGGCGTAGCCGAGCCAGAACCGGCGGGCCGTCAGCCGCGTCCCGGCCGCCGCGAACGCCGTGCCGACGTCGGCCGAGCCGAACGCCCGTTCCGCGTCGCCCGCGCTGGCCAGCAGCACCGGAATTCCGGCCGCGGCGGCCATCCGCGCAGCGGCCAGCTTCGACACCATCCCGCCGGTGCCGAGCCCGGACGACGACATGCCGATGTCGAGCCCCGCCAGGTCGGCCACGCCGGTGATCTCGGTGATCTTGCGGGTCGCCCCGCTCCTGGGGTCACCGTCGTAGAGGGCGTCCACATCGGACAGCAGCACCAGCGCGTCGGCGCCGACCAGGTGCGCGACCAGCGCGGCCAGCCGGTCGTTGTCGCCGAACCGGATCTCCTCGGTGGCGACGGTGTCGTTCTCGTTGACCACCGGCACCGCGCCGAGCGCGAGCAGCCGGGAGAAGGTGCGCTGCGCGTTGCGGTAATGCGCCCGGCGCACCACGTCGTCCGAGGTCAGCAGCACCTGGCCGACCGTGAGCGCATAGCGGCCGAACGACTCGGCGTAGGCGTGCGCCAGCGCGAGCTGACCCACGCTGGCGGCCGCCTGCTGGGTGGCGAGGTCGCGTGGCCGGACCGGCAGCGCCAGCGGCGAGATGCCCGCGCTGATCGCGCCGGAGGACACCAGCACCACCTGCACACCCTGCTTGACCCGCGACGCGACGGCGTCGACCAGCCGGTCCAGCTTGCCCCGGTCGAGCCCGTCCTCGGCCGTGGTCAGCGCCGAGGAGCCGACCTTGACCACCAGCCGCTTCGCGTCGGTGACCGCGGTGCGGGAGGCGGTCACGACTGCTCCTCGTCGGCGCCCTCGCCGTCCCGCCGCAGCTGCCGGGCCCGCTTGCGCTCGGCCGCGCCGACCCGGGTGTTCTGCTCCATCCGGACGTCGGTGCCGCGCCCGGACAGCTGCACCGCCACCCCGGCCGGGGTCGACGGCTCCCAGTCGAACGTCACGCCGCCGATGGTGACCGGGTTGCCCGGCTGCGCGCCCGCCTTGGCGAGCTCCTCCTCGACACCGAGCCGGGCCAGCCGGTCCGCGAGGTAGCCGACGGCCTCGTCGTTGTCGAAGTTGGTCTGCGCGATCCAGCGCTCCGGCCGCTCGCCGCGCACGACGAAGCCCTCCGGGTCGTCGGGGTCGGCCTCGACGGTGAACCCGCTCTCGTTGACGGCGGCCGGACGCAGCACGATCCGTTTCGGCTGCGGCGGAGGCTGCGACGCCCGGTGCTCGGCGACGATCTCGCCCAGCGCGAAGGTCAGCTCGCGCAGCCCCTGGTGGGTCGCGGTGGACACCGCGAACACCGGCAGCCCGCGCGCCTCCAGCTCGGGCCGCACCAGCTCGGCCAGCTCGGCGGCCTCCGGCACGTCCATCTTGTTCAGCACGATCACCCGGGGCCGCTCGGCCAGGTCGCCGCCGAGGCCCGGCGTGTAGCGTTCCAGCTCGGCCTCGAGGGCGTCGACGTCGGAGATCGGGTCGCGGCCCGGCTCGTAGGTGGCGCAGTCGACGACGTGCACCAGCACGGCGCAGCGTTCGATGTGCCGCAGGAAGTCGAGCCCGAGCCCCTTGCCCTCGCTGGCGCCGGGGATCAGCCCCGGCACGTCCGCCATGGTGAACGACGTCTCGCCCGCCGTCACGACGCCGAGGTTGGGCATCAGCGTGGTGAAGGGATAGTCGGCGATCTTGGGCTTGGCCGCCGACAGCACCGAGATCAGCGACGACTTGCCCGCCGAGGGGAACCCGACGAGGCCGACGTCGGCGACCGAGCGCAGCTCCAGCACCAGGTCGTGGGCCTCGCCCTCCTCACCGAGCAGCGCGAAGCCGGGCGCCTTGCGCGCCTTGGACGCCAGCGCGGCGTTGCCGAGACCACCCCGGCCGCCCCTGGCCGCGACGAACGTGGTGCCCGGACCGATCAGGTCCGCGAGCACCTCGCCGTCGCTGTCGAGCACGACGGTGCCGTCCGGCACCGCCAGCTCGAGCGGCTCACCGACCGCGCCGTTCCGGTTGCTGCCCTGGCCGTGCTTGCCGTTCGACGCGCGAGCGTGCGGGCGGAAGTGAAAGTCGAGCAGCGTGTGCACGTTGGGGTCGACAACCAGGAGGACGTCACCGCCGTTGCCGCCGTTGCCGCCGTCGGGACCGCCGAGCGGCTTGAACTTCTCCCGATGCACCGAGGCACAGCCGTTCCCGCCGTTGCCCGCGGCGATATGGATCACCGCACGATCAACGAACCGAGACATCTCGACGTCCTCCTGCCAGATACACGAAACGAGGGGCGGAGCCGGTATCCCGGCCCCGCCCCTCGCGTGGACTTCTGCGGCGGAAACCCGGTCAGGCTTCCACCGGAACGATGTTGACGGTCTTCTTGCCGCGCTTCGCGCCGAAGTGCACCGCGCCCGACTCGAGCGCGAACAGCGTGTCGTCACCGCCGCGACCGACACCCGTGCCGGGGTGGAACTTGGTGCCGCGCTGGCGGACCAGGATCTCGCCCGCGTTCACTTCCTGCCCGCCGAACCGCTTGACGCCAAGCCGCTTGGCATTGGAGTCACGACCGTTGCGAGAGCTCGATGCGCCCTTCTTGTGTGCCATGGCTGGTCAGCTCCTTTATGCCTTGATACCGGTGACCTCGACCCGGGTCAGACGCTGCCGGTGACCCTGGCGCTTGTGGTAGCCGGTCTTGTTCTTGAACTTGTGGATGCGGATCTTGGGGCCCTTGGTCTGCTCGACGATCTTGCCGGTCACCGCTACCTTCGCCAGGCTGTCGGCGTCCGCCGTGACCTTGCCGCCGTCGACGACGAGGACCGCAGGGAAGGTGTGCTCGGTACCCGGCTCGCCCGCAAGCTTCTCAACCTCGACGACGTCGCCGACGGCAACCTTGTACTGCTTGCCGCCGGTCTTGACGATCGCATACGCCGACACGGATGCTCCTGCTGCTCGATAGTGGGTGGGTTCTCATGCGCCGTCCGAACGAGCCGTTCGGAGGCACGCGGTAGGGCCGCAGTACCTGCGGGCCGACCTACAGGTTACGTGGCCGCCGGAACGGCGATCACACCGGGGGTGGTGTCGCCTCCTCCTGCTCGGCGGCAGCGGCCGGTGCGGACCCGCCCACCGGCGGACCGGCGGGCCGGGACGCCGCGCGCCCCGCACGCTTGCGCACGGTGCGGACCGCGGGCGTGGGCACGCTGGGTGGGGTCGGTGGCTTCGACGCCGGGGACACCGGGGGTATCACCGGCGCGGGTTCGTGCGGTGCGGCCGCACCGGCGGGGCGGGTGACCCGGCCGCCCCTGGCGGGGGGCCTGGCCGGAGCAGGCTTCTCCGGCGCCTCCTGCCGCGTTTCCTCGGCAGGCTTGGCGGGCGGCGCGGCCGCCGGGGTGGCCGGAGCCTCGGCGGCAGCCGGGGCCGGCTCCTCGGCGGGAGCGGGCGTGGCTGGCTGCTCCGGCTCGGCGGGCTTGGCGGGCGCTCCGATCCTGCCGGTCGTCGCCGGTGCGCCGATCTTGCCCGTCGTGGCGGGCTCGGCCTTGCCGGTGGTCGCCGGTTCGGCCTTCTCCGTCGTCGCGGGCTGCTCGGTGGCCGGAGCCGATTCCTTAGCGGACTGCTTGGCCGCAGCCGGTTCCTTGACCGGCTCCTTGGCCTTTTCCTTGGCTTTTTCCTTGACCGGCTCCTTGGGGGCGTCCTTCGGGGCTTCCTTCTCCTTGGTCGACCCCTTGCCGGCCGCCGCCTTGGAGGCGTTCGCCATCGCGGCGACCGCGCTCGCGACCGACTCCCGCTGCTCCGGCGTCTGCTCGGGCACCTTGGCCACGTCCTCGCCCTTGCCCTTGCCGCGCTTGCGGCCCTGGTCGGCGGAGGAGCCGCCCTGGTGCGGCTCGGACGACAACAGCACGCCACGGCCCTTGCAGTGCTCGCACTGCGTCGAGTACGCCTCGAGCAATCCGGTGCCGACCCGCTTGCGCGTCATCTGCACCAGCCCGAGCGAGGTCACCTCGGCGACCTGGTGCCGGGTGCGGTCCCGGCTCAGGCACTCGGTGAGCCTGCGCAGCACCAGGTCGCGGTTCGACTCGAGCACCATGTCGATGAAGTCGATCACGATGATGCCGCCGATGTCGCGCAACCGGAGCTGCCGGACGATTTCCTCGGCGGACTCCAGGTTGTTGCGGGTCACCGTCTCTTCGAGATTGCCGCCCGACCCGGTGAACTTCCCGGTGTTGACGTCGATCACCGTCATCGCCTCGGTGCGGTCGATGACCAGGTAGCCGCCGGACGGCAGCCACACCTTGCGGTCGAGCGCCTTGGTGATCTGCTCATCGATGCGGTGGTCGGTGAAGGCGTCGCCGGTGCCGACGTAGCGTTCCAGCCGGTCGGCGAGGTCCGGCGCGACATTCTGCACGTAGGCGTTGATCGTCTCCCACGCGACGGAGCCCTGCACGACCAGCTTGGCGAAGTCCTCGGTGAACAGGTCACGCACGACCTTGACCAGCAGGTCCGGCTCCTCGTACAGCAGCGTCGGGGACTTCTTGCCCTTGCCCTTGCCGTTGCCGCTGCTGCCCTTGTCCGCCTTCTCCTTGATCGTGTCCCACTGGGACTGCAACCGGCGGACATCGCGCTCCAGCTCCTCGGCGCTGATGCCCTCCGACGCCGTCCTGATGATCACACCGGCGTCGTCGGGGACAATCTGCTTGAGGATGTCCTTGAGCCTGCGCCGCTCGTTCTCCGGCAGCTTGCGCGAGATGCCGGTGGCGCCGCCACCCGGCACGTAGACCAGGAACCGGCCGGGCAGCGAGATCTGAGTGGTCAGCCGCGCGCCCTTGTGGCCGACCGGATCCTTCGTGACCTGCACCAGCACCGGGTCACCCGTCGACAGCGCCTGCTCGATCTTGCGGGACTTGCCTTCGAGACCGGCCGCGTCCCAGTCGACCTCACCCGCGTAGAGCACCGCGTTGCGACCCCGGCCGATGTCGACGAACGCCGCCTCCATGCTGGGCAGCACGTTCTGCACCCGGCCGAGGTAGACGTTGCCGACGATGGAGCCGCTGCCGGACGAGGTGACGAAGTGCTCGACGAGGACGCCGTCCTCGAGCACGCCGATCTGGGTGGTGCGGTCGGCGGCGTTGCTGCTCTCCCGGACGACCATGGTGCGCTCGACCGACTCGCGCCGGGCGAGGAACTCCGCCTCCGACAGGATCGGCGCGCGCCGCCTGCCCGCTTCCCGGCCGTCCCGGCGCCGCTGCCGCTTGGCCTCGAGCCGGGTCGAGCCGCGCACGCTGCGCACCTGGTCCTGCGATGCCTCACGGCCACCGTCGCGGACGTGCACCACGGTGTCCGCCGGGTCGTCTGCGCCGCCGTCCTCACCGGATCCGCCCTTCCGGCGGCGACGCCGACGGCGTCGGCGGGACGCGCTGTCGCCCTGGTCGTCACCGGACTCGGCCTGCTCGTCCTGGCTCGGCTTCGCCTCGGCGCCGGCGCTGGACTCGTCCGGCTCGGCCGAGCCGGACGAGTCCTTGCCGTCCTGCTGATCGGTGTCGGTGTCCTTCGGCTCGTCGCCACCCTTACCGCGGCCCCGGCCGCGCCTGCCGCGACGCCGACGGCGGCGCGGGCCACCGTCGTCGCCCTCACCGTCGCCGTCGTCGGCCTCGGCGGACTCAGCGCCCGTGGTGTCCGGCTCGGCCGTCTCGGTCGCCGGGGTGTCCTTCTCCGGCGCGGCCTGCTTGGCGGGCTCGGGCGGAAGGAACATCGGTGTCGGCGGCGCGAACACCGGCGCGGTCGGCTGCCCGGCCGGCTCCGCGCTCCGCCCTTCCGGTTGCGGCGCGTGCGACATCAGCGGCTGCGGCGACGGCGTGGCCTGTCGGTCCGCCGAGCTGTCGTCCGCAGCGGGCTCCTCGGAGCTCTCGGCGGCTTCGGGGACGGCCGTGTCGGTGCCGGTCGCCGAGTGCTGCTCGGCGACCTTGAGCGCCACATCCCGCGACACGCTGGACTGTGCGCTACGGGCGGTTTCGCCGAGCGCGTGCAGCGTGCCGAGCAGCTCCTTGCTCGTCGAGCCAAGAAGCTTGGCCAGCGCGTGCACCCTGATTCTGGGTGGCAGCGACGCCAGTTGCTCCGTCACGGGTGTGGCGGCGTTCCCGCCGTTCTGGTCGGCGGGTGTTTCCGCGTGTGACATACATCTCCTCCGCCCCCGGGCGCGTCTAAAACACGCGGCCGCGCAGGGGCCCTTTCTGTTGTAGCCGCCTGCGGCTCACGCCACAGGCGGGAATCCTGTGTGTTGCAACCACCGTCCGTGCCGGACCTTCCGGCACGATGCCGATGGCGAGTCGGCAGCGACCTGCCGCGAAGAGCGACGGCTCACTCAACCGTCGTCGTCGAGCCGAACTTCCGGCGACGACGCGCCTCCCTCTGGCGTGGTCGCTCAGCCTCGACGCCGGAGCCTGCAGCCTCACGGGCAAGGCCGACCGCCGTCGTGACCGACATCAGTATCCCATATCGTTCCGGCCTCGTGTGCCGGTCGGTACCCGAAGGGTGTGTATCCCAGTCTCCGACACACCCTGACCCCCACCCAGGTCATCTTCCGGCCATCGGTTGTCCCGGCGGTACGCGACTGGCTACGGTGCGCTGCTATGACCCTGTTGCGGGCGGGTGCGCGCGCGTTACGCCGGGTGGCCATCGCCGCCGGCGCCGCGCTGCTGACGTTGGCGCTGTTCGCGCCGCCCGCGTCGAGCAGGCTGGCGGACCAGGCCCCGGCCTGCCCGACCCCCGACGGCAGCACCTCGGCCGCGCTCCGGTACGTCGTCGTGTTCGATCGCGGCACCTCGCGCCGGACGGCACGGCAGCAGATCGACCGAGCCTGCGGCAGCCAGACCGAGTACTACCCGGAGATCGCGGTCGCCGTCGCGACCTCGGCCGACCCCGGCTTCCGCGCGCGCATCGGCACCGACCGGGCGTTCAGCGCGGAGGCCACCCGGCTCGGCGACGACGCCCAGCCGCGACGGCACGTCAGCCGGGGCACGCCGGACACCGCCGACCGCACCGCCGAGCAGTGGGACATGCACATGATCAACGCCGACCGCGCCCAGCGGGACAGCGCGCGCGGGCAAGGCGTCGTGGTGGGCGTTCTCGACTCCGGCATCGACGACAGCCATCCCGACCTCGCCGGCGCCGTCGATCCGGAGCTGTCGGCGGGCTGCCTCGACGGCAGCCCGGACACCCGGGAGCGGGCGTGGCGGCCGACCACGTCGCCGCACGGCACCCACGTCGCGGGCATCATCGCGGCCGCCGACGACGGCTCCGGCATCACCGGCGTCGCGCCACGGGCCAGACTCGCGTCGATCAAGGTGGTCGGCAAGCGGGGCTACACCGACCCCGAATCGGCGGTCTGCGGCTACATGTGGGCGGCGCGCCACCGGATGACGATCACCAACTCCAGCTACCTGGTCGCCCCGTGGTCGCTGTCCTGCGCGAGCGGCGACGGCGTGGACGTGGTTCGGGAGGCCATCGGACGCGCCGTCGACTACGCCGAGGAGCGCGGCACCACCAACGTCGCGGCGGCGACCAACGACGCGGCCGATCTCACCCTGGCGACCGGCTCCGGCGACGGCTGCGAGGCGCTGCCCGCCAGCCTGCGGCCGATGATCACGGTGTCCTCGGTCGGCAAGGACGGCCTCAAGGCCGGGTACAGCTCCTACGGGCTCGGCGTGATCTCGCTGGCGGCGCCCGGCGGCGGGCGTGGGCACTGCGTGCTGTCCACCGTGCCGGGCGGGTACCGGAAGCTGTGCGGGACGTCGATGGCGGCGCCGCACGTGTCCGGCGTGCTCGCCCTGCTCGCCGGGAAGCATCCGGACGCGACCCCGGACCGGCTGCGGCAGCGGCTCACGGCGAACACCGCGCCGCTCGGCTGTCCCGCCGACTACGACCTGGCGGGCGACGGCACGCAGGACGCCTACTGCACCGGCTACCGGGCCTACAACGGGTTCTACGGCAACGGCATGGTCGACGCGCTGGCCGCCCTGGGTGGCGGCCACCGCGCCGAGTAACCCTAGCCCAGCAGCAGCGCGCCGATGCGGCGCGATGTCGCGGCCAGCCCGACTGCCGCCAGCGCGGCGAGCACCGCCACGTTGCCGATCATGCCGACATCGAGCACGCCTACCGCGAGACCGCGCATCAGCTCGACCCCGTGGTACAGCGGCGAGACCTGCACCAGCCAGCGCACGGACTCCGGGTACACCGACACCGGGTAGAAGGTGGCCGAGAACAGGAACAGCGGCATCACGACGAGCCGGATGTAGTCGAACTGCGACGGCGAGCGCAGGAACGTCGACAGCGCCATGCCGACCGACGCGAACGCGAACGAGACCAGCAGCGCGGCGGGCAGCAACAGCACCGCGAGCGGCGAGCCGACCAGCCCCATCGCCGCCATCACCACGACGAACGCCACTGAGTACACGCCGCCCCGGATGACGGCCCAGCTGATCTCGCCGAGCGCGATGTCGACCGGGCCGAGCGGGGTGGCCAGCATCGCGTCGTAGACCTTGGCGTAGCGCAGCTTGAAGAACACCGGGTAGGTCGTCTCGAAGATCGCGCCGTTCATGGCCGACGCGGCGAGCAGCGCGGGCGCGACGAACGCGACGTAGGTCAGCTGCTGCCCACCCGGACCGATGACCTGGCCGACCAGCGAGCCGAAGCCGACCTGGAACGCCAGCAGGTACACCACCGGCTCGGCAAAGCCGGACACCATCAGCGTCCAGGTCCGCGAGTGCACCCGGATGGACCGCTCGACGACCGCCCCCGGCCGTCCGGTGTAGCGGCCGAACGGCAGGATGCGCAGCGCGAGAGCGGCCGCCATTCAGACCACCAGCCTGCGGTAGAACAGCCTGCGCGCCAGCACGACGCCCCCGGCGAACAGCGCCAGCAGGAACGCCGCGTGACCGGCGACGGCAAGCGGATCGCCGCCGCCGAGCGCGGCCGCGCGGGCGAGCTCGTTGCCGTGCCACAGCGGCGAGATCCAGGTCAGCCACCGCAGCTCGATCGGGATCCGGTCGATCGGGAAGAAGGTGGCCGAGAACAGCATCATCGGCACCATGACGAACCGGAACATCACGATGAACCGGCGTCCCTCGTCGTAGGTGGCGGCGGCCAGCGCCATCACCGGCGCGGCGCAGGCCAGCCCGGCCAGCACCCCGACGGCGACGACGAGCACCGCGCCGGGGCGCAGCCAGGCGCCGAAGGTCAGCGCGACCAGGCCGTACACGACGCCGGAGAGCGTGAGCCGGATGCCGAGCCAGGCGAGCTGGCCGCCGAGCAGCTGGCCTGGCGTGATCGGGGTGGCGGTGACCGCGATGTAGTCCTTCTGCCACTTGAACCCGGACAGCACCGGGAAGCTGGACTCACCCATGCCGCTCATCACCGCGCCCGCGACCAGCAGCGCGGGCGTGACGTAGTGCAGGTAGCTGTGCCCGCCGGTGGCGGGACCGGCCTCGACCTGCGAGCCGAAGCCGAGCCCCATCGCGGCCAGGAACAGCAGCGGCTCGATGCCCGACGAGTACAGGCTCGACCGCCAGTAGCGCCGGTACCAGGCCCAGTGGCCCTCGACGCGCAGCCACATGGCACGCCAGCCCGGCACCACCGTGCCGGTGGCGCGCTGCGCGGGCGGGCCGGGGTCAGTCGACAAGGCTGCGTCCCGTCAGCCGCAGGAAGACGTCCTCCAGCGTGGAACGCCGGATGAGTGTCGACACCGGGCGCAGGCCGCGCGCGTGCGCCGCCTCCAGCGTCGCCTCGCCGTCGGCGGTGTAGAGCAGCAGCCGGTCCGGCAGCGCCTCGCTGCGCTCGGCGAGGTCGGCGACCCGGCTCACCTGGCCGTCCTGCTCGCCGGGCGCGAACCGCAGCTCGAGCACCTCCCGGGTCGAGTAGCGCGCGATGAGGCTCGCCGGCGAGCCCTCGGCCACGATCCGCCCGCCGTCCATCACGACGAGCCGGTCACACAGCTGCTCGGCCTCGTGCATGTCGTGGGTGGTGATGATGAGCGTGACGCCCTGCTGCTTGAGCTGGTAGAGCCTGCCCCACAGCAGGTGCCGCGCCTGCGGGTCGAGCCCGGTCGTCGGCTCGTCGAGCAGCATCAGCTCGGGGTCGTTGACCATGGACCGCGCGATGGTCAGCCGCCGCTTCATACCGCCCGACAGCGGGTCGACGGGGTCGTCGGCGCGGTCGGACAGCTCGGCGAACGCCATCAGCTCGACGGCCTTGGCGCGCACGTGCGCGCGGGAGAGCCCGAAGTAGCGGCCGTAGACCTGGAGGTTCTGCCGGACGGTGAGTTCGGCGTCGAGGTTGTCGAGCTGCGGCACGACGCCGATGCGCGCCCTGATCCGGGGGCCGTCCTTGTCGGGGTCCATGCCGAGCACCCGCAGCTCGCCGTCCGAGCGCGGCGAGACGCACGCGACCATGCGCATGGTCGAGGATTTTCCGGCCCCGTTGGGGCCGAGGAACCCGAACGCCTCGCCGCTACGGACCTCGACGTCGATCCCGTCGACCGCCGCGACCCCGCCGAACCGTTTGACCAGCGCCTTGCCCGACACCATCAGGCGCGGGTCGCCGTCGTCCCCGCCGTTCGCCATACGACGAGATTACGAGCAGGCGCCGACCCGGTGCGAACGGGTTTCAGGCGTGGTCGGGGAACCAGAGCTTGATCTCGCGGGCGGCCGACTCGGGCGAGTCGGAGCCGTGCACGATGTTGTTCTGGACCTCGATGGCGTAGTCGCCCCTGATGCTGCCGGTGGCCGCCTTGACCGGGTCGGTGGCGCCTGCGAGCTGCCGGAACGACTCGATCGCGCGCGGGCCCTCGACGATGGCCGCGACGACCTGGCCGGAGGTGATGAACTCGAGCAGGTCGCCGAAGAACGGCTTGTCCTTGTGCTCGGCGTAGTGCTCCTCGGCGAGCTCGGTGGCGACGGTCCGCAGTTCGAGCGCGACCAGCGAGAGGCCCTTCTTCTCGATCCGCGAGATGACCTCACCGACGAGGCCCTTGCCGACACCGTCCGGCTTCACCAAGACGAGCGTGCGCTCACTCACGACTATCCATTCCCCTTCGACTGGTTGCTCGATCGATTACCCGCGCAGCTTACGACGTCTGCTGGCTCGGCAGCGTACCGGCCGCCATCCGCTTGGCGACGTCGTGGCGCAGCCAGAACAGGTACAGCCACACGCCGAGGAAGATCGCCCCGATGACGCCGATGGACACCACGCTCACGAGGAACCCGACCAGCGCCAGTTGCAGCAGCAGGATCACCGGCCGGATCCAGCCGAACCGCAGCAGCCCGCAGGCCAGCAGGTGTGCCACGGCGAGGGCGATGGTCAGCCACCCTTGCAGGCTGGTGACGCCGTCGCCGAGCTGCGCGACGACCGGCAGCGCCAGCCCGACCGTGATCGCCTCCATGATCAGCGCTCCGGCCATCACACCGCGGAAGGACTTCATCGGGTCCTTCGGCGGCGGCGCGGTCTCCGGCGCGGCGTCCTCTGTCACGCGGGCTCCTTCCCGAACAGCGAGCGGGCCTGTCCCGCCGTGACGACCGAGCCGGTGATCAGCACTCCCCCGCCGGACATCGGTCCTTCGACGTCGCCCTGCTCGACCAACGCCACCGCCGTCTCGACCGCCTCGTCGAGGCTCGGCTCGACGTGCACCCGTTCCTCGCCGAAGGCCGAACGGGCCAGCTCGGCCAGCTCGGCGGGCGGCATGGCGCGCGGCGAGTTGTTGCGGGTGACGACGACGTCGGTCACCACCGGCTCCAGCGCGTCGAGGATGCCCCGCGCGTCCTTGTCGGTCATCACGCCGACGACCGCGGCGAGCCTGCGGAAGGCGAACTCGGCCTCGACGGTCTCTGCGAGCGCCCGCGCGCCCGCGGGGTTGTGCGCCGCGTCGAGCAGCACCGTGGGCGCCGACCGCACCCGCTCCAGCCGTCCCGGCATCTCGACCTCGGCGAACGCCTCCCGGACGGCCTCGACGACGAGCTGCTTGTCCTTGCCCGCGCCGAAGAACGCCTCGACGGTCGCCAGCGCGAGCGCGGCGTTGGCGGCCTGATGGGCGCCGTGCAGGGGCAGGAAGATGTCGTCGTAGACGCCGCCGAGACCCTGGAGCTTCAGCCGCTGCCCGCCGACGGCGACCTCGCGTTCCAGCACGGCGAACTCCTGGCCCGCGCGGGCCACCGAGGCGTCGACGTCGACGGCGCGTTCCAGGATCACCCGCATCACGTCGGGCTGCTGCTCGGCGATGACGGCGACGCTGCCCGGCTTGATGACCCCGGCCTTCTCGGCGGCGATCGAGGTGATGTCGGGGCCGAGGTAGTCGGTGTGGTCGAGACCGATCGGCGCGATGGCCGCGACCTGCGCGTCGGCGATGTTGGTCGCGTCCCAGCTGCCGCCCATGCCGACCTCGAGCACGGCCGCCTCGACCGGCGCGTCGGCGAACGCGGCCAGCGCCATGCCGGTGAGGACCTCGAACTTGGTCATCCGCGGGCCGTCGTCGCCGGTCGCCCGGTCGACCATGTCCACGAACGGGGCGATGTCGCGGTAAGTGTCGATGTAGGCGGACGCCGCGATCGGCGCGCCGTCGATGGCGATGCGCTCGGTGACCAGTTGCAGGTGCGGGCTGGTGTAGCGGCCGGTGCGCAGGCCCATCCGGGTGAGCAGCGCGTCGATCATGCGCGCGGTGGAGCCCTTGCCGTTGGTGCCCGCGACGTGCAGCACCGGGTAGGTGGTCTGCGGGTCGCCGACCAGGTGCAGCAGCGTCGTGATCCGGTCCAGCGACGGCGCGATCTTGGTCTCGCCCCAGCGCTGGTCCAGCTCCGCCTCGACCTCGCGCAGCTCCGCCAGCGCCTTGGCCTCGCGCACCGGGTCCGGCTCGATCGGCTCCTCGGTGTCCGGCTTCGCGTCCGTCGGCGGACCCGCAACGGCGTTGTCACCCGTTGTCAGCTCAACGGGATAGTCCTGGTCGAGCTGGTCCAGCTCGGCTTCCTCGTCGTCTCGCGCCACGCAGTCACTCCCAAATTCACGCTACGGGCGAGTCTACGAGCGGGAGTGCGGGCGACGGCCCGCGCCCTAGGGCAGCAGTCCGGCGTGGCGGGCGGCGGCCAGCGTCTCCACCCGGTTGCGGGAGCCGAGCTTGCGCATGGTGTTGCGCAGGTGGGTCTTGACGGTGGTGGGCAGGATGCACAGCCGTTCGGCGATCTCGGCGTTGGTGTATCCGGCGGCGAGCTGGGTGAGCACGTCGCTCTCGCGCCGTGACAGCCGCACGGACGTCCGCGATACCGTGTCCGCGACGCCGCCGGAGACGCGCTTGCTCAGCGCGTGCAGCCGGTCTCGCAAGGCCGGGTCCTGCGCGACCGAGGCGATCGCGATGATCTCGGCGTTCAGCTCGGCCAGCTCGGCCGGGCTCAGCGCGCCGCGCTCGCTCTCGGCCTGCTCGTCGGCGACCCGGCGTAGCCTGCGCTGCACCTCGTCCTCGACCTCGATGTCGTGCGCCAGCCTGCGCGCGATCACCGACACGGTGGCGATCGTCCGGTCGCCGAAGGTTGTCTCGCCCCGGGTGGCGCCGTAGATCATGGCCCTGATGTCGCCCTTGACCATGATCGGCAGGGCGATCGCGCTGCGCACCCGGTCCGCCTGGGCGGCGCGGTCGAACTGGTGCGTGATCGACGGCGACGTCACGTAGTCGTCCACCGAGACCGGGCGCCGATGCTGCATCGCAACACCGCCGAGCCCGACGCCCGGCCGGATCACGACGCCACGGAACAGCTCACAGCGCAGGTTGTAGAGCTCGCTGAGCACGAGCCGGTTGCCGGCTTGGGTGACGAGGCCGCCGAGCCCCATCGCCAGGCCGTCGAGCTGGGCGACGTCCCGCAGGGTACGGCGCAGATGGCCGGTGATGGCATCAGCGGCGCTCACATCCGTCGTCATCGTCGACCTCCGCCTATGAGTGTCTGGATAATCAGACCTACCGGCGAGTAGGTCAATGGCGGGCGCTCGCGAACTCTGCTCCTCCGTTCGGATGAGGTCTATCTCACCCTCGGTGCTTACCTGAGAGCCGCACACGAGTTGAGCAATCGGTAACGAATGCATCGCAGACCTTGGCGATGACCGTTCTGTGATCAATGCTCGGACTGCGGTGTGATATGAGTCACTGAACGAAGCGGAGGTTGGATGCTCGCCGTACGCAACCTCGAGGTCGTCTACAACGACGTCATTCTGGTTCTACGGGGGGTGAGCCTCGACGTCGCCGACGGCAAGATCGTCGCGCTGCTCGGGGCGAACGGGGCGGGAAAGACGACGCTGCTGCGGGCGATCTCGGGACTTCTCGACGTGCACGACGGAGAGGTCACCAAGGGCACGGTCACGCTCGACGGCGACCCCATCCATCGGCAGAACCCGGCCAAGATCGTCCGGCTCGGGGTCAAGCAGGTGTTGGAAGGCAGGCGGATCTTCGCCGAGCTGAGCGTCGACGAGAACCTGCGCACCGGCGCCCACACCAACGGCAGCCACCTGCGCGAGAACCTCGACCGGGTCTACGCGCTGTTCCCGGTGCTCGCCGAGCGGCACAAGGGCACGGCGGGCTACCTCTCCGGCGGCGAGCAGCAGATGCTCGCCATGGGCAGGGCGCTGATGTCCAACCCGCGCTACCTGCTGCTCGACGAGCCGAGCCTCGGCCTCGCGCCGCTGCTGGTGCGGCAGATCCGCGATCTCATCGTCGAGATCAACAAGCAGGGCACGACGGTGCTGCTGGTGGAGCAGAACGCCACCATGGCGCTCTCGGTCGCCGAGCACGGCTACGTGATGGAGACCGGCAAGATCGTGATGGACAAGCCCGCCAAGGAGCTGCTCGACGACTCCGACATCCGCGAGTTCTACCTCGGCCTCGGCGCGGAAGGCGCGACCAAGTCGTTCCGCGACGTCAAGCACTACAAGCGCCGGAAGCGGTGGCTGTCATGACCGCGCCGATCCTGACGTTCACCGGCGTCACGCTGTCGTTCGCGGGCGTGACGGCCGTCGACGACGTCTCGTTCGACGTCGGGCAGCGGGAGCTGTTCGCGATCATCGGGCCCAACGGCGCGGGCAAGACGTCGATCTTCAACGTGCTCTCCGGGGTGTACCGGCCGCAGCGAGGCGCGGTGACGTTCAACGGCGCCGACATCCTCGGCGCGAAACCGGACCGGATCGCCGCCATGGGGCTCGCCCGCACGTTCCAGAACATCGAGCTGTTCGCGAACCTGACGGTGCTCGACAACCTCATGCTCGGCCGCCACAACCACATCTCCTACGGCGCGCTGTCGGCGTTCGTCTGGCTCGGCAGGGCACGCAGGGCCGAGCTGACGCACCGGGCCGCCGTCGAGGACATCGTCGACTTCCTCGAACTGGAGCAGTGGCGGATGCACCCGGTGGGGCTGCTTCCGTACGGCGTGCAGAAGCGGGTCGAGCTGGGCCGCGCGCTCGCGATGCAGCCCAAGCTGCTGCTGCTCGACGAGCCGGTGGCGGGCATGAACCAGGAGGAGACCGAGGACATGGCCCGGTTCATCCTCGACATCCGGGACGAGCTGGACGTGCCGATGATCATGGTCGAGCACGACATGGGCCTGGTGATGGACCTCGCCGACCGGATCATGGCCGTCGACTTCGGCAAGCAGATCGCCACCGGCACCCCGGCGGACGTGCAGAACGACCCCGCCGTCATCAGCGCCTACCTCGGGGAGGACGCGTGACCAGAACGATCGTCACCAGAGTCCGCGACCGGGCGGCGGCCACGCCGGACGGGATCGCGATGCGGGAGAAGGACTACGGCATCTGGCAGGAGGTGACCTGGGCGCGGTACTGGGACACCGTGCTCACTGCGGGGCACGCACTGCTCGCGCTCGGCATCGAACCCGGCGACCGGGTGGCGATCCACTCCGAGAACCGGCGGGAATGGCTGTACAGCGACCTGGCCACGGTCGCGGTGCGCGCGATGACGGTCGGCCTCTACCCCACCAACCCCGCGCCCGAGGTCGCCTACCTGCTCTCGCACTCCGGCACCAGGATCCTCATCGCCGAGGACCAGGAACAGGTCGACAAGGCGCTCGAGGTGATCGATGAGCTTCCCGACCTCGAGCACATCGTCTACCTCGAACCACGCGGCATCCGGCGTCGCTACACCAACCCGAAGCTGCTGTTCTGGGACGACTTCCTGGCCCTCGGCGAACGGCACCGCGCCGAGCACCCCGGCGCGGTGGAGAACCGCATGGCCGAGACCGAGCCCGGCGACGTCATGACGCTGATCTACACCTCCGGCACCACCGGCCCGCCCAAGGGCGCGATGCTGACGGTGTCCAATGTGGAGTTCTGCGTCAAGGAGCTGGTCGAGGCGGGCGGGTTCACCTCACCGCCGCCGAGCGAGCAGGACATCCTGCTGTCCTACCTGCCGCTGTGCCACGTCGCCGAGCGCATCTTCACGACGTGGTTCAACGCGGCGGCCGGGGTGCAGGTCGACTTCGCCGAGTCGATCGCGACGGTGCAGAGCAACCTCGCCGAGATCCAGCCGACCATCCTGTTCGGTGTGCCGCGCATCTGGGAGAAGGTGCTGGCGAGCGTCAACATCAAGCTCGCGTCGGCGTCGCCGCTGAAGCGGCTGTCCGCGAGGTTCTGGCTGCGGGTCGCCGACGGCATCGGCGACACCATGGTGCGCAACGGCGGCAGCCACACGCCGGGCACCCGGCTGCGCTACGCCCTCGGCTGGCTGTTCCTCTACCGCGCGTTGCGGGACCGGATCGGGATGCGCAAGGTGCGCTACGCCGCGTCCGGCGCCGCGCCGATCGCGCCCGAGGTGCTGAAGTTCTTCATGGGGGTCGGGGTGCCGATGCACGAGGTGTACGGCATGACCGAGAACACGGCCATCGCGACCGGCAACCTGCCCGGCAAGGTCAAGCTCGGCACCGTCGGCGAGCCGCATCCGGGCATCGAGCTGCGGATCGACGAGGAGACCGGCGAGATCCTGACCCGCCACCCCGGCGTGTTCGCCGGGTACTGGCGCAATCCCGAGGCGACCTCGAAGGCCGTCGACGCCGATGGCTGGCTGCACACCGGCGACGTCGGCGAGTGGGTCGACGGCACGCACGTCAAGATCGTCGACCGGATGAAGGACATCATCATCACCGCGGGCGGCAAGAACATCTCGCCGTCCGAGATCGAGAACGCGCTCAAGGCGTCCGAGTTCATCAAGGAAGCCATCGTGCTCGGCGACCGGCGCGCCTATCTGACCGCGCTGATCGGCATCGAGCTGGACACCGTCGGCGACTGGGCGCAGCGCAACAAGATCCCCTACACCACCTACCGGGACCTCGCCGAGCGCGACGAGGTGATCGAGTTGGTGCAGGGCATCGTCGACCAGGTCAACGCGCGCTTCGCCCAGGTCGAGGCGGTGAAGAGGTTCCGGATGCTGCCCAAGGAGCTCGACCACGAGGACGGCGAGCTCACCGCGACGCAGAAGGTCAAGCGCGCCGCGATGGCCGAGCGATTCCACGACCTTGTCGAGTCGATGTACGCGAAGGCGGGTGCGGCGTGAGGACTGCTCGCAGGTCCGAACCATCGGACACCACGCTCGCCGACGCGATGTCACCGGCGCGGCTTGCCGCGCGCGAGAAGGCGGGTGCGGCGTGAGGGAACTGTTGTCCAGCTTCCTGGCCGGGCTCGGTCAGGGCTCGGTGTACGCGCTGCTCGCGCTCGGCTTCGTGATCATCTACAAGTCGATGCGGGTGATCAGCTTCGCCCAGCCCGCGCTGATGCTGGCGGGCGCGGTGCTGGTCAGCTACCTGGTCGGCCCGTTCGGCTTCATCCTCGCGGTCATCCTCGGCGTGGCGGGCACCGCGCTGCTCGGTCTCGGCATCGAGCGCACCGTGATCCGGCCGATGGTCGGCAAGCCGGTGTTCGTCGTCGCCATCATCACGCTGGGCATCGACATCGCGCTCCGCGTCGTCATCAACGGCTTCATCGGCACCGACGTGCGGCAGGTCGGCGACCCGTGGGGGTTCGCGCGGGTCTCGCTGTTCGGCGTCACGGTGCAGGAGCGCTACATCGCGATGTTCGTGACCACCGCGGTCGTGATCACGGTGCTGTTCGCGTTCTTCAAGTACACCCGGCTCGGGCTCGCCACCCGGGCGGCGGCCTTCGACCAGGAGACCGCGCTGGCGCAAGGGATCTCGGTGAGCTCGGTGTTCGCGCTGGCGTGGGCCATCGCGGGTGGCCTCGCCGCCGTCGCGGGGACGTTCGTCGCCACCGGCGCGGGCATCGACCAGCAGCTCTGGATCATCGCGCTGAAGGCGCTGCCCGCGATCATCCTCGGCGGGCTCGACTCGCTCGGCGGGGCCGTCATCGGCGGGCTGAGCATCGGCGTCGTGGAGTCGCTCGTCGCCACCTACCAGCTCGACTACGCGCCCTGGCTCGGCGACAACTTCTCGGTGGTCTCGCCGTACGTGGTGATGCTGCTGGTGCTGCTCGTCAAACCCTACGGGCTGTTCGGCACCAGGGAGGTGGAGCGGGTATGACCGCACCCGTTCGACAGCGCAGGCCACGCCAGCTGTCCGGCAGGCCGGGCCTCTACACCTCCTACGCCCAGCAGCTGCGGCTGCTCAACACCCGGCCGAAGCTGCTGACGGTCAGCGCCATCGTGCTGCTCGCCTTCGTGCTGCCGTGGCTGGTCGCGGACGAGACGCTGAGCCTGCTCGGCGTCGCCATGGCGGCGAGCATCGGCGCGATCGGGCTCAACATCGTCACCGGCTATGCCGGACAGGTCTCGCTCGGCCACGCGTTCTTCCTCGCCATCGGCGCCTACACCGCGTCGGCGGTGTCCGGCGCCCCCGACGACGACACGATCGGCTTCGGCGTCACGAACGTGCTCGTCTGGCTGCTCGCGGCCGGGCTGGTCGCCGCGGTGTTCGGGGTGCTGGTCGCGCCGCTCGCCACCCGGCTGCGCGGGCTCTACCTCGCGATCGTCACGCTGGGGCTGGTGTTCCTCGGCGAGCACATCTTCGCGGAGTGGCAGGCGCTGACCGGTGGCGCGGGCGTCGGCAGGCCGGGGCCGGTTCCGGTGCTGTTCGGCGTCGAGCTCAACAGCTCCGGCGACGTGCTCACCAGCGACCAGAAGCTCTACCTGCTCATGCTGGCGAGCCTGGTGGTGTTCGGCCTGCTCGCCCGCAACCTCGCCCGGTCCAAGGTCGGCAGGGCCTTCGCCGCGATCCGCGACCGCGACATCGCGGCGGAGGTTATCGGGGTCAACCTGACCCGGTACAAGGTGATCGCGTTCGCGGTGTCGTCGTTCTACGCCGGCTGCGCGGGCGCGCTGGTCTACACCATCACCGGGTTCATCGAGCCGTCCTCGTTCAACCTGCTGCTGTCGGTGCAGTACATCGCGATGGTGCTGATCGGCGGCGTCGCCACGATCTCCGGCTCGATCATGGGCGCGTTCTTCATCACCCTGCTGCCCGCGCTGACCAGGCAGCTGCCCACTGTCGCGCCGTTCATCTCGGAGGACGCGAGCTCCCCGCTCAACGTGTTCCAGGTCGAGACGGTGCTCTACGGCCTGCTCATCATCGGATTCCTGATCTTCGAGCCGCGCGGCCTCTACGGCATCTGGATCCGCATCCGCAACTACTGGAAGGCGTGGCCCTTCTCCTACTGACCCCGGTCCCTCAGTCCCGGCATCGACAACCAGAAAGGAACGAATCATGGCGAAGCTTCTCTCGCGGCACACGGCCGTCGTGGCGGCCATGTCCGCGCTCGCCCTCGTCGCGGCGGGCTGCCGTGGCGGCGACACCGGTGGCGGCAGCACCGGTGACATCGCGACCGACGTCGGCGTGACATCGGAAGCCTGTCCGAACACGCCGAACAAGGACAACGGCTGCATCTACCTCGGCATCATCTCCGACCTGACGTCCGGCCCGTTCGCGGCGCTCGCGGTGCCGATCACCGACGCCCAGAAGGCGTTCTGGCAGCGGGTCAACGAGGAGGGCGGCATCCAGGCGGGCGACCAGGCCTTCGACGTCGACGTGACGAGCTACATCAGGGACAACAAGTACAACCCCGAGGTGCACCGGCAGGTGTACGAGGAGATCAAGGGCGACGTGCTCGGGCTGGCACAGACGCTCGGCTCGCCGACCACCGCCGCCATCATCAACGACCTGGAGGCGAGCGACGTCGTCGCGGCGCCCGCGTCGTGGACGTCGGCGTGGGAGGTCGAGGACGTCATCCTGGAGTCGGGCACGAACTACTGCTTCGAGTCGATGAACTCGGTCGACTACGCCGTCGAGGAGTTCGGCGCGAAGTCGGTGATGGCGGTGTACTACCCCGGCGACTACGGCGAGGACGCGGCGGGCGGCGCCAGGGCGGCGGCCGAGGCGAACGGCCTCGAGTTCACCGCGGTGGAGACCGGCGAGGGGCCGGAGAACCAGGCCGGTGCGATCCAAGCCATCAAGAGCAAGCAGCCCGACGTGGTGATCGTGACGACCGGCCCGACCGACGCCGCCGCCATCGTCGGCGAGTCCGCCGCGGCCGGCTACACCGGCAAGTTCATCGGCACCAGCCCGACGTGGAACCCCGCGCTGCTGCAGACCGACGCGGCGAAGGCGTTCGAGGCGCTGTATCTCCAGTCGGGACCGTGGGCGACGTTCGACGCCGACACCCCCGGCCACGAGGCCATGCGGGAGGCGCTCGGAAACGTGCAGCCGAACGACGGTTACACCGCGGGCTGGGCGTGGTCGTACCCCATGAAGGCCGCGCTCGAGGCCGCCGCCCAGAACGGCGACCTGACGCGGCAGGGTCTGCTCGAGGCTGCCACGTCACTGGAGTCCGTCGACTACGAGGGCATGCTGCCCGAGGAGGCCGGCAACTACTCCGGTGAGCCGAACGACGCGGTGTTCCGGCAGAGCCTGATCAGCAAGGTCGATCCGAAGGCCCCGACCGGCGTGACGGTGGAGAAGGACCTGTTCACCGGCTCGACCGCCGAGGACTATCAGTTCACCGAGCCCTGCTTCTGACGAACACGCGGTCCTGAGTGAGGAACACGCGGGTCTGAGTGTGGGACACGACGCGCATTGCGTCGTGTCCCACACTCACGCCGCCGTGTCCTGCGTTGGGGACGTTGTGTCCTGCGGTCAGGCGGTGGGGAGAGTGGCCAGGCGGGCCGAGACGCGGTCGATGTCGGACTCCGCCGCCTGCTTGCGGACGCGGATCTTCTCGACCACGTCGGCAGGCGCCTTCTCGGTGAACGACGGGTTCGCCAGCTTCTTCTCGGTCTGCTCCAGCTCCCTGCGCGCCGCCGCGAGATCCTTGTCGAGCCGCTTGCGCTCGGCCGCGACGTCGATGGCGCCGGACAGATCCAGCTCGACGTGCGCCGTGCCGGTCGCCAATCCGACCTCGAACGACACGCTGCCGGAGAACTCGTCGGCCGACTCGGTCAGCTTCGCCAGCGTCCGCACCGACGACTCGTGCCCGCCGAGCCCGTCGAACCCGGCACCAGACAGCCGGGCCGCGACCTTCTGCCCCGGCTTGAGCCCCTGGTCGGAGCGGAACCGCCGGATCTCGGTGACCAGCTTCTGCACGTCGGCGATCCGCGCGGCGGCGTCGGCGTCCCGCTGCTGCCCGGTCGCGCTCGGCCAGGCGGCGACGACCAGCGACTCTCCCCCACCGGCTACGCCCTCATTGGCGGGGGCACCCCCACTCCCGGTCAGCGACGTCCACAGCTTCTCGGTCACGAACGGCAGCACCGGGTGCAGCAGCCGCAGCACGATGTCGAGCACGTGGCCGAGCACCGCGCGCGTCGAGTCGGCGCGCTCCCCGCCCTCGGCGAGCTGCACCTTGGCCAGCTCCAGGTACCAGTCGCAGAACTCGTCCCAGGTGAAGTGGTACAGCACGTCGCACAGCTTGGCGAACTGGAAGCCCTCGAACAGCTCGTCCACATCGGACACGAGCTGGTCGGTGAGGTCCATGATCCAGCGGTCGGCGTCGGTCAGCGACTCCCGCGCGGGCGGCTCGGCCGCCGTGGTGGCGCCGTTCATCAGCGCGAACCGGCTGGCGTTGAACAGCTTGGTGCAGAAGTTGCGGGAGCCGGCGGCCCACTCCTCGGCGATCGCCATGTCGCTGCCCGGGTTCGCGCCGCGCGCCAGCGTGAACCGGGTGGCGTCCGCGCCGAAGCGGTCCAGCCAGTCGAGCGGGTCGATGACGTTGCCGCGCGACTTCGACATCTTCTTGCCGGTGGCGTCACGGATGAGGCCGTGCAGGAAGACGTCGTTGAACGGTTGCTTGCCGTCCATGGCGTACAGCCCGAACATCATCATCCGGGCGACCCAGAAGAACAGAATGTCGTAGCCGGTGACCAGCACGCTGGTCGGATAGAACGCGCGCAGGTCGGCGGTGTCGTCCGGCCAGCCGAGGGTGGAGAACGGCCACAGCCCCGACGAGAACCAGGTGTCGAGCACGTCGGCGTCCTGCGTCCAGCCCTCGCCGGACGGCGGCTCTTCGCCCGGGCCGACGCAGACCTTCTCACCGTTCGGGCCGTACCAGACCGGAATCCGGTGGCCCCACCACAGCTGCCGCGAGATGCACCAGTCGTGCATGTCGTCGACCCACTCGAAGTACCGCTTGGCCAGTTCGGGCGGGTGGATCGTGGTGCGGCCGTCGCGCACCGCGTCACCGGCGGCCTTCGCCAGCGGCGCCACCCGCACCCACCACTGCAACGACAGCCGGGGCTCGACCACGGTGTCGCAGCGGGAGCAGTGCCCGACCGCGTGCACGTACGGCCGCTTCTCCGCGACGATGCGGCCCTGCTCGCGCAGCGCGGCGACGACGGCGGGGCGCGCCTCGAACCGCTCCAGTCCCTGGAACGGGGTGTGCGCGGTGATGACGCCGGTCTCGTCCATGATCGTCGGCATCGGCAGGTCGTGCCGCTTGCCGATCTCGAAGTCGTTCGGGTCGTGCGCCGGGGTCACCTTCACCGCGCCGGAGCCGAACTCCGGGTCGACGTGCTCGTCGGCGATGATCGGGATCTTGCGCCCGGTGAACGGGAGCTGCACCTCGGTGCCGATCAGGTGCGCGTAGCGGGAGTCGTCCGGATGCACCGCGACGGCGGTGTCTCCGAGCATCGTCTCCGCTCGCGTGGTCGCGACGACGATCGCGTCGTCGCCGTCACCGTAGCGGATCGAGATGAGCTCGCCGTCGACCTCGGCATGCTCGACCTCGATGTCGGACAGCGCGGTGTGGCAGCGCGGGCACCAGTTGATGATGCGCTCGGCCTGGTAGATCAGGCCGTCGTCGTAGAGCCGCTTGAAGATCGTCTGAACCGCGCGCGAGAGCTGCGAGTCCATGGTGAACCGCTCGCGGCTCCAGTCGACGCCGTCGCCGAGGCGGCGCATCTGGCCGAGGATCTTGCCGCCGTACTCTTCTTTCCACTCCCACACGCGCTCGACGAACCGCTCGCGGCCGAGGTCGTGGCGGGAGACGCCCTGCTCGGACAGCTCGCGCTCGACGACGTTCTGCGTGGCGATGCCGGCGTGGTCCATGCCCGGCAGCCAGAGCGCCTCGTAGCCCTGCATCCTGCGGCGACGGGTCAGTGCGTCCATCAGCGAATGGTCGAGCGCATGGCCCATGTGCATCGCGCCGGTGACGTTCGGCGGCGGCAGCACGATGGTGAACGTCGGCCGGTCGGTGTCCGGGTCGGCCGCGAAGTACCCCGCGTCTACCCACCGCTGGTACAGCTCGGCCTCGTGGTCGGCCGGGTTCCAGGCCGTCGGCAGGTCTGTGCTGGGGGTATTCGCGTGCTGGGTCACAGTCGGTAAGTTTACGAACCGGCGAATCGGCGCAGCACAAGGCCCCGCGTCAGCCGCGCAGCAGCTCGGCGAGCACGGCGGCGTGAGAGTGGTCGACGCCCTTGGTCGCGGTGAGCAGGGTGAGATCGCGGTCGGCGTACTCGCGGAGCCGTCGCAGCGCCGCGGCACGCTCGCCGTGATCCAACTCCGCCCGGTAGCGCCGCCGGAACTCGGCGAAGCGCTCGGGCCGGTGACCGAACCAGCTCCGCAGTTCCTTCGACGGCGCGATGTCGCGGAGCCATTCGGTGTGCTCCAGCGCGTCCTTGCGCACGCCCCGTGGCCACATGCCGTCGATCAGCACCCGGTCGCCGTCATCGGGCCGCGGTTCGTCGTAGACCCGGCGTACCTGAACGGTCATGACATTCCCCGTATCGTCGTTGCCAGGACACTCGCAGACGGCCGGGGAACGGAGGAAGCACCCAGGTGGGTCGAATCACCGTACGCACGCCCGTGCTCACCCTTCGCACGGACGGCACCATGCGCAGGCGGCAGGACACGCTGACCGCCGAGGAGCCGCTCGAACTCCGGGTCGGCGGCACCGCGCTGACGGTCACCATGCGCACGCCGGGCAGCGACGTCGAGCTGGCGCACGGGTTCCTGCTGACCGAGGGCGTGATCGGCGGGCGGGACGACGTCGCCGTGGCCAGGTACTGCGACGGCGTCGACGAGGAGGGCCGCAACACCTACAACGTACTCGACGTGACGCTCGCGCCCGGCGTTCCGCCCCCGGACACCAGCGTCGAGCGCAACTTCTACACCACCTCGTCCTGCGGCGTGTGCGGCAAGGCGGCGCTGGACGCGGTGCGGCTGTCCTCGCGGTTCGACGTCGGCACCGACTTCAGGGTCACGCCGGAGATGCTGGCGACACTGCCGGACACGTTACGGGCACGACAGCGGGTGTTCCGGGCGACCGGCGGCCTGCACGCGGCGGCGCTGTTCGACGCGTCCGGGGAGCTGCTGGTGGTGCGGGAGGACGTCGGCAGGCACAACGCGGTCGACAAGGCGATCGGCTGGGCGGTGATGTCGGAGCGGATCCCGCTGCACGACGCGGGGCTGCTGGTGTCGGGCCGGGCGTCGTTCGAGCTGGTGCAGAAGGCGGCCATGGCGGGCATCCCGATGCTGGCCGCGATCTCGGCGCCGTCCTCGCTCGCGGTGGAGCTCGCCGCCGAGCGCGACCTGAGCCTGGTCGGGTTCCTGCGCGGCGGCGCCATGAACGTCTACAGCGGTGAGAAGCGGCTCTCACTGCCGAACACGGCGTCCTGAGCAGGACACGGCGTCCCGAACGTGGGACACGACGCCGAACTACGCGGACTTCTCGCTGCGCTCGGTTTGAGCCCTGCGACGGGAAGGGCGGCGGGACACGATGGTCGGGTTCACGTTCTCCCGCACCGTCTGCTCGGTGATGACGACCTTGGCGACGTCCTCGCGGCTCGGGATGTCGTACATGACCTGCTGCAGGACCTCTTCCATGATCGCGCGCAGGCCGCGGGCGCCTGTCCCCCGCAGCACCGACTGATCCGCGATCGCCTCCAGCGCCGTCTTGGTGAACTCCAGCTCGACGCCGTCCAGCTCGAACAGCTTCTTGTACTGCTTGACCAGCGCGTTGCGCGGCTCGGTGAGGATCTTGACCAGCGACTGTTTGTCGAGGTTCGTCACGCTCGCCACGACCGGCAGCCTGCCGATGAACTCCGGGATCAGGCCGAACTTGATCAGGTCCTCCGGCATGGTCTCGCCGAAGATGTCGCTTTCCTCGATCTCGGTCCTGGTGCGGATCTCGGCGCCGAACCCAAGGCCCCGCTTGCCGATCCGCTCGTTGATGATCTTTTCGAGGCCCGAGAACGCGCCAGCGACGATGAACAGCACGTTCGTCGTGTCGATCTGGATGAACTCCTGGTGCGGGTGCTTGCGCCCGCCCTGCGGCGGCACCGACGCCGTGGTGCCTTCCAGAATCTTCAGCAGCGCCTGCTGCACACCCTCGCCGGAGACGTCCCTGGTGATGGACGGGTTCTCGCTCTTGCGCGCGATCTTGTCGACCTCGTCGATGTAGATGATGCCCGTCTCGGCGCGCTTGACGTCGTAGTCGGCGGCCTGGATCAGCTTGAGCAGGATGTTCTCGACGTCCTCACCGACGTAGCCCGCCTCGGTCAGCGCCGTGGCGTCCGCGATCGCGAACGGCACGTTCAGCAGCTTGGCGAGCGTCTGCGCGAGGTAGGTCTTGCCGCAGCCGGTCGGGCCGAGCATCAGGATGTTCGACTTGGCGATGTCGACCGGCTCGTCCTTGGGCTCCTTCGGCCCGGACTTGGAGTCGGACTGGATGCGCTTGTAGTGGTTGTACACCGCGACCGCGAGCGAGCGCTTGGCATCGTCCTGGCCGATGACGTACTGCTCGAGGAAGTCGTGGATCTCGGCGGGCTTGGGGAGCTCGTCGAGCTTGACGTCGCCGGCCTCGGCGAGCTCTTCCTCGATGATCTCGTTGCAGAGGTCGATGCACTCGTCGCAGATGTATACGCCGGGCCCGGCGATGAGCTTCTTCACCTGCTTCTGGCTCTTACCGCAGAAAGAGCACTTCAACAGGTCCCCGCCGTCACCGATTCGCGCCATGGCCGTTGACCTCTGTCCCCTCCGATGCACCGGGCGGGTGCACCTGATGCGTCCGTGCTGGTGGGCTTAGCAAGGTGTGCTGCTACTGACGGTACCCGCCAGCTCTGTCCTTGGGGAGGACCAATCGCCGCCGGAAACCGCGATTGCCGACCCTAGTCCCCATGGCCGGTTCGCGCCCGCGATCGACACGCCCCGTAATGGAGCCGGTATGTTCCCCCGAGCCGCTGTACCTGGCCATAGGCGCACGTGCCGGCGGAGGACCACTCAACCGGGCGTTCAGCCGCCGGCACGTGCCCACACGCCCTAGGCCGAGCCCTTGCGGTACGGCAGCACCTCGTCGATGATGCCGTACTCCAGCGCCTGCTGGGCGGTCAGGATCTTGTCGCGCTCGATGTCCTTTCGCACCTCTTCCGGCGCGCGGCCGGTGTGCTTGGACAGCGTCTGCTCCATCTGCGCTCGCACCCGCTGGATCTCGTTGGCCTGGATCTCCAGATCGGAGACCTGACCGTAGGCACCCTCCATCGCGGGCTGGTGGATCAGCACCCGCGAGTTCGGCAGCGCGAACCGCTTGCCCTTGGTGCCCGCGGCGAGCAGCACCGCCGCCGCCGACGCCGCCTGGCCGAGGCAGTAGGTCTGCACGTCAGGCCGGACGAACTGCATCGTGTCGTAGATGGCCATCAGCGAGGTGAACGAGCCACCCGGCGAGTTGATGTAGATGACGATGTCGCGGTCCGGGTCCTCGTGCTCGAGGTGCAGCAGTTGCGCCATGACGTCGTTGGCCGACGCGTCGTCGACCTGGACGCCGAGGAAGATGACCCGTTCCTCGTACAGCTTGTTGTACGGGTTCGACTCCTTGATCCCATAGCTGGTGCGCTCGACGTAGCTCGGCAGCACGTAGCGGGACTGCGGTAGCTGCTCGTGGTTCGCGCCCAGCGAGGGTGAGGGGGAACTGTGCTGGCTCATGGGGATCTCCTGTGTCAGCTCGCCGAGTTGTTGTTCGCGAGGTGCTCGCGGGTCAGGACGTGGTCGACGAAGCCGTACTCCTTGGCCTCCGACGCGGTGAACCAGCGGTCCCTGTCACCGTCGGCGATGATCTGCTCGATCGTCTGTCCGGTCTGCTCCGACGTGATGTTGGCGAGCTCCTGCTTCCACTTGCCGTACACCTCGGCCTGGATCGCGATGTCGGACGCGGTGCCGGTGACACCGGCCGACGGCTGGTGCATCAGGATGCGCGCGTGCGGCAGCGAATAGCGCTTGCCTGGCGCGCCCGAGGACAGCAGGAACTGCCCCATGGACGCGGCGAGGCCCATGGCATAGGTCGCCACGTCGGGCTCGATGAGCTGCATCGTGTCGTAGATGGCGAAGCCCGCGGTGACCGAGCCACCCGGCGAGTTGATGTAGAACCGGATGTCGGACTGCGAGTCCTCCGCGGCCAGCAGCAGCAGCTGCGCCGTGATCCGGTTCGAGATGTCGTCGTTGACCTCGGAGCCGAGCACGACGATCCGTTCCTGGAGCA
Source organism: Actinophytocola sp. (assembly GCA_009377395.1). Lineage (GTDB taxonomy): Bacteria > Actinomycetota > Actinomycetes > Mycobacteriales > Pseudonocardiaceae > Haloechinothrix_A. The sequence goes on from WHUB01000055.1 coordinate 29,561, forward strand.
GTCGCTCGTACACCGAGTCGGTCAGGTTCAGCCCCGCGGTCGTCGTCCGCATATCGGGCGTTGGGTGCTGCGTCACGTCTGCCTGCCTTCTCTCCGCAGTGTCTCCGCGACCGGGCACCGGTCCGAAGATCCACTGTGGACTTGCGTTGTGAAGTACCTGCGATCTTGCAACCGACACTAACGAATGTGACGGCCTCGTCATGCCCGTTTGGCCCCGCGTTCGCTCAGAGCGTCACCGATCGGTGGAAGTCTCGGCTTCCTCGTCCGACTCCGCGACGTCCTCGGTCACGTCCTGCGCCTCGCCTTCGACCGTCGTCGGCGGCTCCTCGTCGCCGTCCTCGCCGAAGAACTCGCTGAGGTCGACCTCGTTGCCGCTGGCGTCGGTGACGCTGACCCGGCGCACGATCGAGGCCAGCGCCTTGCCCCGCCGCACATCGGCGAAGATCGCGCCGAGCTGGCCGGACTGCTGCGCGCGCTGCACGTACTCGTCCGGGCTGATGCCGAAACGCTGCGCCTGGTAGACGATCCGCTCCGTCAGCTCGGAGTCGTCGACCTGCACCTCCTCGGCCTCGGCGATGGCGTCCAGCAGCAGCTGCGTGCGCACCGCCTTCTCCGCCTCGGTGCGGGTCTCCTCGTTGAACTCCTCCAGCGTCTTGCCCTCGGCCTCGAGCGACTTGGCCAGCGCGTCCTCGTCGTGGTCGAGCTCGTGCAGCACGTCGTGCTTGCGGTTGTCGACCTCGGCCTGCACCACGGCTTCCGGCAGCGGGATCTCGGTCGACTCGAGCAGGGTGTCGAGCACCTTGTCGCGGGCCTGCACGCCCTGCTGCATCCGCTTGACCCTGCCGACCCGCTCCCGCAGGTCGCCGCGCAGCTCGTCGATGGTGTCGAACTCGCTGGCCATCTGCGCGAACTCGTCGTCGGCCTCCGGCAGCTCCCGCTGCTTGATGGACTGCACGGTGACGCTGACCTCGGCGTCGGTGCCCGCGTACTTGCCGGCGAGCAGCTTCGTGGTGAACGTCTTGGTCTCGCCCTCGGAAGCACCGATCAGCGCGTCATCGATGCCGTCGACGAGCTGGCCGGAGCCGATCTCGTAAGACAGCCCGGACGTGCTGGCGTCCTCGATCTCCTCGCCGTCGACGGTCGCCGAGAGGTCGATGGAGACGAAGTCGCCGTTCTCAGCGGAGCGGTCGACGCCGGTCAGCGTGCCGAACCGGGCGCGCAGCTCGTCGAGCTGCTCGTCCACCTCCTGGTCGCTGAGCTCGACGTCGTCGACGCTGACCTCGAGCCCGTCGAACTCCGGCATGTCGATCTCCGGCCGGATGTCGACCTCGGCGGTGAACTCGAGCACGTCCTTGTCCTCGAGCTTGGTCACCTCGAAGTCGGGCTGACCGAGCGTGCGAACCTCGCCCGACTGCACCGCTTCCATGTACTTGGCGGGAATGACCTCGTTGACGACCTCGTCGAGCACCGGGGCACGACCGATCCGGCTTTCCAGGACGCGAGCAGGCGCCTTACCAGGGCGGAAACCCGGAATACGGACCTGCTGAGCGATCTTGCGGTAGGCGCGGTCGAAGTTGGGCTTCAGCTCGTCGAACGGCACCTCGACATTGATCTTCACGCGCGTCGGGCTCAGCTGCTCGACGGTGCTCTTCAACGTATGCTCCTCAAAGCTTGAAAACAGAAGTGGCTGCCGCACGGAATGCTGTGGGCGAAACCTGAGTCTAGGACAGTGCGCGCTCAGCTACCGGACGGGGTTGACTGTCACGATATACGCGCCCAGCGTACGAGCACTCAGTCCGGTTCGTCGCGTTCCGCGATGAACTCACCGACTCTGGCGATCGTCGCCGCGGCCGGCACGGCGATGAACGCGCCGAACACGCCGAGCAGGGCGCCGCCGAGCGTGATCGCGATGATCACGACGAACGCGGGCAGCCGGACCATCCGTCCCGAGATCAACGGCTCCAGGACGTTGCCCTCCACCGCCTGCACACCGACGACGATCGCGGCGGCGATCAACCCGGTGACCAGTCCGCCGTCCGCGAACGCCACCAGCACCGCGACCATGCCCGACACCAGCGCGCCGATGTACGGGAAGAAGCCGCCGAAGAAGACGAGCACCGCGAGCGGCACCGCGACCGGCACGCCCAGCAGGGCGAGGCCGACTCCGATCGCCACCGCGTCGACGATCGCGATCAGAAACAGCGCCCGGAAGTAGGCGCCGAGGGTAAGCCAGATCCGCTCGGCCAGTGTGGTGGCGGCTGCCCGGCGCTCGCGCGGCAGCCACCGCAGCACGCCGCCCGCGAGCCATTCGCCCTGGAACAGGAAGAAGAACAGCACCAGCAGCAGGAACAGGACGCCGGTGACGGCGGCGACCACGTTCTGCGTGATGCCCAGTGCGCTGCCGATGCCGTCGCCATGTGTGAAGCGCTCCAGCAGCCGCTCCCCCACCGCCTGCGGGGTGGTGTCCGGCGGGATGCCGGGAATGCCCTTGATCAGCGACCGCAGCTCGGTGAGCGAGCGGGTCAGCGAGTCGACGACCGAGGGCAGCTCGTCGAGCAACAGCGGCACCGCCACCGCGATGAGCCCGCCGACGACCGCGAGCGCGCCGATCTCGGCGATGGCGGCCGCGAGCCATCTCGGCACGCGGTACGCGCGCAGCCAGGTCACGGTCGGCGCGAGTGCGGCGGCCGGAAACAGCGCGAGCAGCAACGGCACGGCGAGCACCGAGACATAGGCCAGCGCGAGGTAGACGGCGGCCGCGACCACGAGGATGCCGATCACGGCCCAAGCCGTCTGGCCGGCGCGCAGTACCCGGTCGCGGTCGAGCATGTGGATCAGTCTGCCAGCCGCCGACCGGTCTCGCCGACGCGGCGAACCGGTTCGAGAACGCGCTGGAGGCACCCGCTAAGCTGTCCTAGCGCCGGTTGGCAACGACCGGATGCGGGCGTAGCTCAATGGTAGAGCCCCAGTCTTCCAAACTGGTGGTGCGGGTTCGATTCCCGTCGCCCGCTCTACTGCCTGACACGGGGTGTGGCGCAGCTTGGTAGCGCATCCGCTTTGGGAGCGGAGGGTCGCAGGTTCAAATCCTGTCACCCCGAC
>WHUB01000560.1 GCA_009377395.1 Actinophytocola sp.
CGGGCTGCTGCGCCCGCTGTGGCAGCGCTCGCAAGGACCGGTGTCCCGGCTGCTGCTGGGGGCATCATGAGCGGCCGCGACGCCCGGTCGCCGCGGCGCGCGGCGACCGCCCTCGGAGTCATCTCCGTGCTCAGCGCCGCGCTGCTCGCCGCGTCCGGGCCGCCGTGGCGGTTCGTGCCGATGACGGGGAGCACGGCGATCGTGGCCGTCGCGCTCGGCCTGCTCGCCATCGCCGCCGGCGCGCTCCGAAACGCGTTCTTGACCGCGCTCGCGGGGCTGCTCCTCTGCCTGGCCGCACTCGTGGTGCTCGTCCAGCTCGCCACGGGAGCGGACTGGGTCGGTGGCAACGCCTCGACGCTGTCGCTGTGGCTGGGCCTCGGCGTGGGTCTGCTCGCCGTCGCCTACGCCACCCACGCCGAACGGCGCCAGTCCTGACGGACGCTTTCCGGCTACCGAAACGAGAGGATGATCATGGACCTGGACCACCGCCTCGAACCCGTCCTCGAGGCAGCGCGAGGCACGGCCAGGCACG
>WHUB01000561.1:0-235 GCA_009377395.1 Actinophytocola sp.
GGCCAGCCCGGCGAGGTCTGCATAGGCCAGCGACTGGGGTATCAGCACCAGCGCGACGCTGATGCCGGCGACCAGGTCACCGACCGTAGGACGGGTCATCGCTGCTCTCCGGGCTGTCACTGCTCTGTGCCGTCGGCGAATGCCTGCCACATGTCGGCGTACGTTCCACCGGCGGCGACCAGGTCGTCGTGGCGGCCGTCCTCGACCACCCGGCCGTGGTCGAGCACCACGATCC
>WHUB01000561.1:306-532 GCA_009377395.1 Actinophytocola sp.
AGGAGCTGCCGCTGCCCGCTGGACAGGTTCCGGCCCCGCTCGTCCACCTCATGGTCGTAGCCGCCGGTCAACCCGAGGACCATCCGATGGGCGCCGACCGCGCGGGCGGCGGCCTCCACCTCGGCGTCGGACGCGCCGGGACGGCCGTACGCGATCGTGTCGCGCACCGACCCGCTGAACAGGTACGCCTCCTGGGGGACGACGCCGAGGCGCTGGCGATACCCGG
>WHUB01000562.1 GCA_009377395.1 Actinophytocola sp.
CAACGATTGCATCCACGGTGAGGCAGCGTAGCGTTCGCACCGGTCAGGATGGGCCGGCCCGGTGGTCCAGTGAGCTCGCCGCCGGCGTCAGGTGCCCGGGTCGCCCTCCGCGTCGTCCCCGGTGTCGCGGCCGCCGTGCTGGTCGAGCGTGACCGGCCCCGCCACCAGGATCGCGCGGAGCCGATCGAGGCGCTCGTCGAGCTCGGTCTTCTCCGACTGCAGCCGGTCGCGTTGCTGCCGGATCTCGCCGATCGCCTTCTCGAGGTGCCCGTCGGCCTGCTCGCGGATGGCCTCGGCATCGGCGGTGGCGAGGGTGACGAGCTCCTCGGCGGTTCGCTTCGCCTCGGTGATGATGTGGTCGGCCGTCAGCGCCGCGTTCTCGCGCAGCTCCTCGGTGTCGGAGCGGGCCCGGCTGCGCAGCTCCGTGGCCTCGTCCTCGGCCAATCGCAGGATGCGCGCGACGCGGGCGCCCAGGCCGGCGTAGCTGGGACGGTTGCCCTCGTCGACCTGCCGCTGCAGCTGCGTCACCT
>WHUB01000563.1 GCA_009377395.1 Actinophytocola sp.
CCCACCGGTCCGCCGCGCCCGGGCGGGTCAGCACCGCGACGTCGCCGACGATCACCACCGTGTCCTCGACGAACACCGAGTCGGGGCGGTCCGGCGCCGGCGCCACCTGCTGGACCCGCCATCCGGCATCGGCGAGCGCGGCCACGTACACCTCGTGTTGGGCACGCGCGAAGGGCACGTCGACCGGCTTGCGTTCGACGTGCGTCACGATCCCGTCCGCCAACCGGTCGACCGGTGACCGGACCAGCGCGGTACCACGGCTGCCGTCCGTCATGGCTCCCACCCTGCCACCCGCTCCCCCGGCTCAGCGCCCGACGCCGCCCCGCGGGGCCGGACGGTGGCAGGCGGCGGACGGGTTGCGCGCCTTTAGAACTTCGGCATCACCGGGGTTACGGCCAGGGCCGCGGGGTCGTGGAAGGCGTAGCTGTCCGCGCTGGTGGCGTACGTCTCCGCGAACTTGGCGACCCTGTCCTCGTCGAGCTCGACGCCGATGCCCGGCTTGTCGGGCACCTCGAGGCACCCGTCTCGGT
>WHUB01000564.1 GCA_009377395.1 Actinophytocola sp.
CGTGGTCTTCCCCGACTGCCGCGGCACCGTGAACGTGATATCCCGGTACGCGGGCATCCCCGTATCCGGGTCGATCTCCCCGCCGACCATCATCACCTGGCGCTGCCACGGCATCGGCGGCAACCCCAGCCGCTCCGCCACCGCGATGATCGCCGGGCCGAACGTAAACCTACCCGGGGTGCGAGGAGTTGCCCACCGGGGTTGACACTGCGGCGGCGAACTCGGCGGCCTCGTCAACGTCGCCGTCATCCCTGCCCACCTCCGACAAAGTCGCCACCGAAGCCCGATATTCGCGCCACAACGACGCGTTCCCCGAATCGTCGTCGCAAGCCGCGGCGAGACGCCGCGCGAGCGTCACCAGCGCCTCATCGGCCGGTGTGAGCCTGTTCTCGGCCCGCAGATGCCTGACGGTCTCCTCGATCGCCGTCCGGTTCAGCTTCGGCCGGCCCGCCACCCAGCGCCCCCCATATGTCCGATTTAGGCTAGTCATACGGCCGCCGTGTGTAAAAGAAAGGTTCTTTAGGCGGGT
>WHUB01000565.1 GCA_009377395.1 Actinophytocola sp.
CGCCCGCTGGGCGTTGTGGAAGAACCCCGAGCACCACACCGACCGGGACCGCGCTCGGCTGGCCTACATCGCCGCGAACCACCCGGTGCTGCACCGCGCCTGGGCGCTCAAGGAAGGGCTGCGCACCGTGTTCACCCTCGCCGGCGTCGACGCGCTCGACGCGCTCGATCGCTGGCTGGCCTGGGCCAGCCGCTGCCGCATCGACGCGTTCATCGCCCTGGGCCGGCGGATCCGCGCCCACTACCACCCGATCGCCGCCACCCTCAACTGCGGCCTGTCCAACGCGCTGGCCGAGTCGATCAACACCAAGATCCGGCTCATCGCCCGACGCGCCTTCGGCTTCCACAACATCGACGCCCTCATCGCCCTCGCCCGGCGCCTCATTCCGACCCTTTCGGCGGCGGCACCGGCTATCCACCGGGTCTATGCGCACAATCCCGATTCGGTCTGGAGCGTGCGCAGCGGCGCCCGGCTGACGGGCGTTTTCTCGATGCTGATCCTCAACAGCCGCGGCCTCCGCACCCTGCTC
>WHUB01000566.1 GCA_009377395.1 Actinophytocola sp.
CTCACTAGAGTTCGACCGAGGGGCCACACCGCGAGCGCTGGGAGTCACGATTGAACAGCCCGTCGACGGACAAGATCCGCAATGTCGCCATCGTCGGTCACGGCGGCAGCGGCAAGACCACGCTCGTCGAGGCGATGCTGCTGCGCGCCGGTGTCGTGGCCAGGGCCGGACGGGTCGAGGACGGCACCACGGTCTGCGACACCGAGCCGGAGGAGGCCAAGCGGACGATGTCGCTGTCGCTGGCCGTGGCGCCGCTCGAGTGGCGCGGCGACGACGGCGAGACGTACAAGATCAACCTCATCGACACGCCGGGGTACGCCGACTTCGCCGGTGACGTCGACGCCGCGCTGTCCGTGGCCGATCTCGCCGTCGTCGTCGTCAGCGCCGTCGACGGGGTCGAGGTCGGGACCGAGGCGTGCTGGGCCAAGTGCGCGGCGCGCGGGCTCCCCCGCATGGTGTTCGTCAACAAGGAGGACAAGCCGCGCGCCGACTTCCACCGGGTGCTGGCCGACCTGACCGCCCAGCTGGG
>WHUB01000567.1 GCA_009377395.1 Actinophytocola sp.
CGCTGTCTCGCGGCATCGCCGGGGTGGCCGGCCGCGCGCTCGTGGTCAACCTGCCGGGCTCGGGCGGCGGTGTGCGTGACGGCCTCACCGTGCTGGAACCGCTGCTTGCGCATGCGGTGAGTCAGCTGCGCGGCGGCGACCACCCCCGAGCGTAGCTCTCCCGGGTGACTGATTCGTAGCAGTTCACCGGCCGCGGATATGGTCCTCAGCGTGGTAGACGACGCCGGGGCGAACGCGGCCTATCCCGCCCTGCGCCGGTTGCTCGGCACGATGACCGGCGATTGGCGGGCGGTGGATGCAAGCGTGGTCGCCTTCCTGTCCGCCAAGGCGGTATCTGGTGAGCTGCCCGGCGGGGCCGAGGGGGTGGTGACCGAGCTGGACGAGCTGCTCGGCGCCGCGACGTCGGAGTTCCACTACGTTCAGGTGGTCATCGAGTCGGGTGCCAACTTCTCGCCGTACGGCGAGTTCCACACCGCAGGGGAGTTCCTGCGCGCGCTGCGCTCCCGGTTGGCCGACCCGCGTGGTGCC
>WHUB01000568.1 GCA_009377395.1 Actinophytocola sp.
CACCGGCGACCTGTCCAGCATCACCACGCGGACGCTGGTGATCGCCGGCGCGCAGGACCCAGCGACGCCGCCGGCGCACGCGGAGTTGATCGCCGAGGCGATCACCGGCGCCAGGCTGGAGGTGCTCGACCCGGCGGCGCACCTGGCGAACCTGGAGCAGGCCGAGCGGTTCAACGCGCTGCTCCTCGAGCACCTGGCAGACGGACGGGAGAACGGATGACCGAACCACGAGAACCCCGGGAGGCCGGCACGGAGGTTCGTCGTGCGGTCCTCGGCGACGACCACTCGACCGCGCCTGAGCGCGCGCAACCGAGTTCGACCGGCCGTTCCAGGAATACGTGACCGACACCGTCTGGGGCGGTGTCTGGACCAGGCCGGGCCTCGACCGCAGGACGCGCAGCTGCATCACCTTGGCGGTGCTCACCACGCTCGGGCACCACGATGAGCTGGCGTTGCACGTGCGCGGGGCCGTGCGCAACGGTCTCAGCGCAGCGGAGATCAGCGAGGTGCTGCTGTACGGTGTGGCG
>WHUB01000569.1 GCA_009377395.1 Actinophytocola sp.
CAGCGACAAGGATGTTCCGTAGCCGCGAGCTTTCATGGACTGCGATACACGTGCGAGCGGTGGTCGATTCGGACGACGAGCACCGTGTCTGCGGCGTCGTCGATTCTGATCAGCACTCGGTAGTCTCCGCGTCGCGCTGATCGATATGGGGATAACTCGTTGCGGAGTGGCTTGCTGACTCGTGCTGGCGCCTCGGCTAGCGGGCCGGTGATGAACTCCGCGACAGCGGCGGCGACCTTTTCGGGTAGGCGGTGTAGATCGCGGCGGGCGGCGCTGCTGATTTCGATCCGGTAGCTCACTGCGGAGGCAGCCCCAGCTCGGTGCGCAGCTCGTCACCGCTGAGTGTCGTCCCTGCCGCGTATTCGCGCTCGGCTTCGGCCACGGATTCGCGAATCCCTGGCTTGGACAGCCACTCGATCGTCTCCCGCAGCTCTTCCAGCGCGTTTTTCGACACCAACACCGCGGACACGTGCCCATGGCGGGTGATCTCAACTTCTTCGTGCGTGTGCTCGACCTCATCGAGGACCG
>WHUB01000056.1 GCA_009377395.1 Actinophytocola sp.
CTCCGCACCGACCTCGCCACCCTCACCCCTTGACCAACCATAGGAGCATCGCTCAGGACGCCGTGTCTTGCGCTCACGCCCGCGTGTTCGACGTTCCGACTGCCATGGCGGTAGAACACGGTGGCAGGAACGCAGGACACGACGGCCTGGGCGTGGGACACGGCGTCGTGAACGTGGGACACGACACCGCCCGCACCGAGACCTACGGCAGGTCGAGGAGGTTTTCGATGAGCTGGTAGCCGGTGTAGGTGAGTGCGTAGGAGCGCAGACCGTACGGGTGCAGGTTCTGCTCCGTCGGCTGCGGCAGCAGGGCGCCGGCAATGCGGATCTGGCCCTTCCCCACCGGCAGCTCACCGAGCGACACGCCCAGCTTCGACGGGCCGCGATCCTTGGTCATCCGCACCAGTGTCCGGGCCGCCGTGCTGCCACCGGCCGCCTCCCACGCGCCCTGGGTCACGATCCAGTTCGGCGAGTCGCAGCGGTCGGTGTCGCACTCGGCGTTGCTCGACCCGGATGGGCTGACGTAGTACCCGATCGGCACCGGCTCGTACGTCTGGTGCCGGTGGTTGAACTCGTGACCGCCCACCGACGCGGTGCCCTCGGCGGTGCCCTCCTTGTTCACGCCCTCGGCCAGGTGGTGCCGGTCGTAGGTCGCGCCCTTGCCCGCGTCGCCGTCGTGGAAGTCCATCCACCCCGCGTAGAAGTACCCGCCGTCGACCGACTCCGGCGTGATGCCGGTGCCAAGCGCGGGCAGCCCCGCGAGAGCCGAATCGGTCAGCACCAGGTTGCCGCCCCGCGCGGCGAACCGCGTCAACTGCGAGGCGTAGCGCTGGAACTGCCGCTTGGTGTACACCGCGTCGAACCCCGGCATCAGCTTGCCGGCGACGACAACAGTGTCGAACCGCGCCAGCCGCTTGCCCTCGCTCCGCAGCACGTCGCGGACCCGGATCGGCGTCAGGTCGCTGCCTTCCGGCACGTACTTGTTCAGGTCCCGGAAGAAGTCCATTCTGGACACGTTGTACGGCGCCTGCTCCGGCTGGTTGTACGACTTCTCCGATGTGAACGAGACCGCGTAGCGCGTCGGCAGCAGCCGCGCCGGGTTGGCGCGGATCCGGTACGGCCCGGCGGGCGGGCTGTTCAGGTCGATCCGCGCGCCTCCTTGCAGGTACGCCGGGCTCTGGTTGAAGTACCGCGCCACCTCACGGCAACCCTCTTCACCACCGGGGTGCAGCGCCGGACCACAGTAGTCGAGGATCAGCTCGGCCGCCGAGTTGGGCGAGAGGCCGTCGACATTGCCGAAGGTGGCCTTGACGGTCATGCCACCGTTGAAGACCCCGTCCGGCACACCCTTGACGTCGAAGCGGAACTCCTGGACACCGGTCGGCGAGGTGTGACTGATGGTGTCCTGGGTCGGCAGGCCCTCCGGCCCGTCGACCGGCCCGCCACCGGGGTCGGTGACGCGCTGCGGGTCGAAGATGTAGCCGACCTTGCCCTCCGGCCGGAACGACACCGGCCGCTGCCGCAGCATCGAGGCGAGCTGCGAGTAGATCAGGCCCTTGTTGCCGTCGATGTGGAGCTGCTCCAGCTCCGGGTCGAAGACGGTGTTCGGGGCCAGGTGTGACAGCGCCATCTCGTTGTCGATGCCGACCGCGTCGAGCCCGCGCGGCGACTCCATCCAGTCGGCGAACCCGCCGCTGATCTGGTAGTTGATCGTGTCCCACACCGTGCCCCACTGGTCGGAGCACATCGGCACGTTGCCGCCGACCTCGGGCACCTCGACGTCACCCGGACAGCCTTCCTGCTGCGTGGCGATCAGGTTCGACCAGGACAGCCGCTTCTCGGAGTCGCGGAAGGTGCGGATCGCGGTGTCCACCGTGATCTCGTTACGCTTGTAGTCCCGCTGGCCCGCGCCGAGCAGCGTGAATGAGAACGACGGCGCGGTCAGCATGCCGTGCAGGTCGATCGCGCCCTCGAACCGGCCGGCCGTGGTGCGGTCCCGCACCGACCGCAGATACGCGGCGAAGCCCTTGGTCTCCGGCTCACTGGCCGGGGTGTACTGCCCCTCGGTGTAGCCGACCGTCGGCCAGTCCCGGTTCACGTCCATGCCGTTGCCGTTGTATCGCTGGTAGGACACGCCGCCGTCGGTGACGTCGCCGCGCCGCCAGCCGTCCGGGTTGGCGAGCACGAAGTAGATGACGGCGTTGCGCAGCGTCTCGCTCGCGGTCGGGCCGGAGTCGGACGGCTCGAGGATCGGCTTCGGGAACGGCCCTTCCTCGCCGCACGCCGGGGCGGAGTCCAGGTCGCGCTCGCAGGACGCCCAGGTCACGAGGTCCTCGGCGGCCCTGAGCCCGCCTTCGATGCCCGCCCGCTCGATGCCGTGGATGGAGAGCACGTACGCGAAGTGCTTGCGGTCGGCTTCCGGCACCGGCGAGGCGTTGTCGGTCACCTTGACCACGCGCAGGTCGCTGCGCAGCCGGGAGAGGTCCTCCTGCGGCAGGCCCGCGCTCTGCATCCGCTCGCTGAACTGGTGCCCGAACTGCGTCCGCAGGTTCAGCAGCCGCAGGTACCGCGGGAAGCGGTGCTCCAGGAACTTCAGTCCGCTGAGCGCCTCCCGGTACTGGATGAACTGCGTGGCGCAGACGTCGCCCTTCGCCCAGGGGCTGGTGCCCGGCTGCCCGTCGAGGCAGCCCTGCGGATCGGGGAACACCCGCCCGAACTGCTGGTAGACGTCCTCGTTCGTGGCGACGGGCGTGGCGGCGCCCGGTGGTGCCGCGAAGGACGTCAGCAACCCCGCGATGACGACGAACGATCCGATGAACGCGACGATGCGACGCATCGTGGTACCTCCCGACCGACCGGACGCGAATCAGTATCGTGTTCTCTTCACGTTCAACGACGGTGCGGCACGGAAGGTACGCAACGGTGATGATTCAGTCGTGGATGCTGCCCGGCGACATCTGGCCGTCCGCGAGGTGGGAGAACATCCGTTCCAGTTGGGAGCGGTTGAGCGTCAGGAACCTGCCCTCCGACTCGACCAGCGTGACGTCCGGCTCCGCCGCCGTGGTGATCACGCCACGCACCAGGGTCCGGCTGCCGTCCCGCTCGACCGCCTTCGACCAGATACGTAGCGGCACTCCCAGCGGCACCGGCCTGCGGTAGCGGACGGTCAGGTCGGTCGTGACGCCGGGCCGGCCGGCCGCCGACGCGGCGTGCCCGAGCGCCTGGTCGAGGAACAACGCCGTCATGCCGCCGTGGCTGAACGACGGCGGGCCCTCGTGCATCGATCCGAGCGTGTAGTGGCCGGTGACCTCGTCGCCGTCGTGGCTGAAGGTGATGGGCGGCGCCGCGGGATGTCCCTCGCCGATCACCGGGTTGTACATGCGCACCCTGCCGAGCAGGTCGTCGACGGCGGGCAGCTCGGTCACCTCACGGCTGCGCTCAGCGAGCCGGTCGGTCAGCCGCCGCGCCTCCTTCGCGACGTGGCGCAGCTCCTCCGGCGCCACCTCGGTGCGCACCGCCGCCTCCATCAGCGCGCGCAGCTCGGCGCCCAGCTCGGCGACGGCCGCTCGCCGATCGGCGAGCTCCTCGGCGTCACGCCCGGGAACGTGTTCTCGATTCACCTCTCTACGGTGCCACGCCGGGCTCGCGATCTCCAAGCTCGGGCGGCGGGCGTCACTACCAGTCCGGCCGCAGCGGCATGCCCGAGCTGGTGCCGTCCAGCTTGACGCCGAGCGACTGGTGAAGCTGGATGTTGTTGGTCTCGAACCCGATCCGGGACGCGACGAGGTACAGCCGCCACGTCCTGGCGCGCATCTCACCGACCTCGGCGGCCGCGTCGTCCCAGTGCTCGGCGAGGTTGTCCACCCAGCCGGTGAGGGTGCGGGCGTAGTGCTCGCGCAGGTTCTCGTCGTGGCGCAGCTCGAACCCGGCGTCGTTCATCGTCGACATGATGAAGCCGGGGCCGAGCAGCTCGCCGTCCGGGAAGATGTAGCGGCCGAAGAAGCCCTTCACCGGAGACGGCCGCGCGTTGTCCGATCGCGTGATGCAGTGGTTGAGCAGCCTGCCGCCCGGCCGCAGCTTGCCGTACAGCGACGCGAAGTAGCCGGGCAGCTGCGACCTGCCGATGTGCTCGGTCAGCCCGATCGAGCTGATGGCGTCGAAGTCGCCGTCCTCGACGTCGCGGTAGTCGAGGTGGCGGACCTCGGCGAGGTCACCGAGGCCGCGCTGCGCGATGGTCTTCTGCGCCCACTCCGCCTGCTTGCGCGAGAGCGTCACGCCGAGCGCGCGCACGCCGTACTCCTTGGCCGCGTGCATCACCATGCCGCCCCAGCCGCAGCCGACGTCGAGCAGCCGCATCCCTGGGCGCAGGCCGAGCTTGCGCGCGACGAGGTCGTGCTTGGCGTACTGCGCCTGTTCGAGCGTGGCGTCCTCGCTCGGGTAGACCGCGCAGGTGTAGGTCATCGACGGCCCGAGGATCCATTCGTAGAACCGGTTCGAGACGTCGTAGTGGTGGGCGATGGCGGCCTGGTCGCGCTCCGGCGAGTGCCTGCGCCCGCGCAGCCGGGCCTCGAGCGCCGGTCGTCGCACCGGCCAGCGCAGCCGGGTCGCGAGCAGCCGGGCCGCGAGCCGCGCCCGCAGCGCGGTCGGCAGATCCGTGACCCGCAGCGTGTGCATCCTGGTCAGCGCGCCGTGCAGGTCACCGACGATGTCGAGGTGGCCCGTGATGTAGGCGCGGGTCAGCCCGAGCTCGCCCGGCGCGGACGCCAGATAGGACACCGCGTACCGCGAGCGGACCTCGAACCTGACCGGAGCGCCTTCCGTTCCGGCACGGCTGCCGTCGTAGGCGTGCACTTCGGACAGTTCGCTGTCCCCCAAGGCTCGTAGGAATAGCTCGGCTAGCCGCATTCGCTACCTCCCTCGTACACACTTGTCGTACCACCCGGGCAACCGACCTCGGGGGTCATAACGGCGTTTGAGCTGGTCGTGTTCTTCCCCGTTGTAGAGCCGGTGAAACTCCGCTCGCGAGTAGAACGACGTCGAGTACAGCGACTTGTGCCCGTCGAGCGCCGTCACCACCCGTTCGATCTCGGCGTTGCGGTCGCCGACCCGCTCGCCGTCGCGTACGTCCACAGCGGACCAGAACCCGACGTTGACGTAGAGCGTGTCCGGCTCGAGCGGGTACAGCGGCCAGCGCCGATCGCCCCGCAGCCGCAGCGGGCACAGCCAGATCGGCGTGATGCCGACCTCGCGGTGGAAGAAGTCGAGGAACTCGGCGAGCCGGTCGACCGGCACCTCGACGTCCTGGATCACCGGCTCCTGCTGGGGCGCGCGGGTCAGCGCTCGCAGCCGGTCGCTGAACCGGAACCGCCGGTCGAGCGCGACGATGCGGCGGTAGACGTCCGAGCGCAGGTACCGTTTCGGCCACAGTGGACGGATCAGCGGGTGCTGCGCGCCGAGTGCCCGGGAGCACCAGAACCAGTCGGTGTCCCAGCGCCACAGGTAGTCCCGCACGCTCAGCGCGTCGTCGGTGCGGTCCTGGATGGAGCGATAGTAGATCCGGTTGCCGGTGTAGTCGCTGCGTGGACCGGCGTCCTCGGTGAACCGGCCGAGCGTCAGGTAGCACTCGTCCGGCCCGAACACGGTGCCGTCGATGAAGTCGACCGGTGCGGCGTCATCGTCGCCGTGCGCGTGCCTGCGGCAGATCTCGGTGATCGCGTCGGCGCACTCGGCGGCGTCGGCGAAGCGCAGGTGCCGCAGCGCCACGGTCGGCCGCACCGGTTCCAGCTCGATCAGCAGCCGCAGCGCGTAGCCGAGGGTGCCGTAGGAGTTGGGGAAGCCGAAGAACAGGTCACTGTGCTCGTTGTCCGGCCGGGCGAGCACGACCTCGCCGTCGCCGGTGAGGATGTCCATCTCGAGCACCGACTCGTGCGGCAGGCCGTTGCGGAAGGACGTCGACTCGATGCCGAGCCCGGCGACCGCGCCGCCGAGCGTGATCGTCTTGAGCTGCGGGACCACCAGCGGCATCAGCCCGTGCGGCAGCGTCGCGGCGACCAGGTCCTCGTACGTCGTCATGCCGCCGACGTCGGCGGTGCGCAGCTCCGGGTCCACGCTGAGCACGCCGCTGAAGGCGGCCACGTCGAGGGTCGCCCCGGCGGGCGGCTCACGGAACCGGAAGAGGTTCGAGGTGCGTTTGGCCAGCCTCGGAGGCGCGTCCTGCGGCGCCGCCGCGAGCTGACGCCGGACGTCGCGGACGGCCTCACCGTACGCCGTGGATGATGCCCTGCTCCCTCCCATACCGTCCAGGATATGCCCAGATGATCGTTCTGTGCTCCCTCAAACGGTCCACTTGCCGCACGTTTTCACACAATTCACGGCGAGCTCGCCAGGCCGGCGTGCTGCTCGCGCAGCTCCCGCTTCAGGATCTTGCCGCTGGGGTTCTTCGGCAGCGCGTCCGCGAGCACGACGTACTTCGGCCGCTTGTAGCCCGCGATCAGGCCCGCGACGTGCGCGTGCACGTCGTCCGCCGTGATCGACGCGCCGTCCTTGGGCACCACCACGGCGGTGACGGCCTCGATCCAGTGCGGGTGGCTGACGCCGAATACCGCGACCTCGGCGACGCCGTCGAGCTGATAGATCGCCTCCTCGACCTCGCGGCTGGCGACGTTCTCGCCGCCCGTCTTGATCATGTCCTTCTTCCGGTCGACGACCGACAGGTAGCCGTCCTCGGTCATGACGCCCAGGTCACCGGAGTGGAACCAGCCGCCCGCGAATGCCTCGGCGGTCTTCTCCTCGTCGTTGTAGTAGCCGAGCGCGGCGTGCGGGCTGCGATGCACGATCTCGCCCATCTCGCCGGGCGGCACCGGGTTGTCCTCGTCGTCGACCAGCCTGGTCTCGACGTTGATCGACGCGCGCCCGGCGCTGCCCGCGCGGGGCAGTTGCTCGTGCGGGCGCAGGATCGTCGCGAGCGGGGACATCTCGGTCTGGCCGTAGAAGTTCCACAGCCGCACGTCCGGCAGCCGCTGCGACAGCTCCCGCAGCACCTCGACCGGCATCGGCGACGCGCCGTAGTAGCCCTTGCGCAGGCTCGACAGGTCCGTGGTGTCGAACGCGGGATGCCGCAGCAGCGAGATCCACACCGTCGGCGGGCAGAACAGCTTCGTCACCCGCTCCCGCTCGATCGTCGCGAGCAGCGCGGCCGGATCGGGGCCGGGCAGGATGATGCTGGTCGCGCCGAGGTAGACGTCGACGGAGAGGAAGCAGTCGAGCTGCGCGCAGTGATACATCGGCAGCGTGTGCACCTCGACGTCGTCCGCGCCCATCTCGCCGTCGATCACGCAGCTGACGTACTGCGTCATGAGCGAACGGCTCGACAGCATCACGCCCTTGGGGCGCGACTCGGTGCCCGAGGTGTACATCAGCCGCAGCGGGTCGTCGTCGGCGACGGCCACCTCGGGCGCTGTCTCGGGGCCGTGCCGCCACCAGTCGTCGACGTCCTCCCAGCCCTCGGCGGCTCCCGCACCCGACAGCCCGATCCAGCCGCGCACCCCGCCGGAGACGCCCGCGCTGTCCAGCGCCTTCTCGGCCGTGGGCGCGAGCGCGTCCTCGGCGACAATGCCGGACGCGCCGGAGTGGCGCAGGATGTAGGCGATCTCGTCGGCGCCGAGCATGAAGTTCACCGGCACCAGCACCACACCGAGCTTCGCCGTCGCGAACGCCAGCACCGCGAACTGCCAGCAGTTGTGGCTCAGCAACGCCAGCCGGTCGCCCTTGGCGAGCCCCCGCGCGGCCAGCGCGTGCGCGGCGCGGTTCACCGCGACGTCGAACTCGGCGTAGCTGACCCGCAAGTCGCCGTCGACCACCGCGAGCTTGTCCGGATCGCGGCGCGCCGACCGGTGCAGCAGGTCGCCGATCGAGTGCTGACGGGCGCGGCTGATCGCGGCCTCGGTGCCGGGGGTGAAGGCTGTGTGCATGCTGGCGATGGTCGCACCCCTTCGTGATCCGGCGCACTACCCGACGCCGGGTGTACCGATCCCGCGCTGCGACGACGACAACCTTGTTAGCTAGGCTAACTATTCATGGCGGGAACGACGAGGACGAAGGCCGCGCTGTACGTCGGCGGGCTGCTCGGCCCGTTCGGCGGCGGGGTCGTGGCCGCCATGCTGCCCGAACTCGGCGCGAGCTTCGCCGTCTCGCCCGGGCTCGCCGCGTCCACGCTGACGGTGTACCTGCTGCCGTTCGCGCTGATCATGCTGGTCGCGGGGCCGATAGCGGAACGCTGGGGGCTCAGCCGCGCCATCCGCGTCGCCTACGCGGTGTACGTGCTGGCGGCGCTGCTGTCGGTGGTGGCGCCGTGGTTCTGGCTGTTCCAGGGCAGCAGGGTCCTGCAAGGCGCGGCGAACGCCTTCACCACACCGCTGCTGCTGACCAAGCTCGCCGCCATCACCCCGCCGAACCGGCTCGGCCGCGCGGTGGGCACGTTCGGCGCGATGCAGGCGCTCGGGCAGACGTCCGCGCCGCTGGTCGGCGGGCTGGCGGCCGAGGCGTCGTGGCGGCTGGCCTTCCTCGGCATCGCCGTCGTCGCCCTCGCGCTCACCGCGAGCCCACTGCCGCCGGACAGCGGCGCCGGTCAGACCTCGATCGCGACGAGCATGCGCGACGCGCTGCGGCCGAGGGTGCAATGGCCGGTCGGCGCGGCGGTGCTGGCCGGCGGCTGCCTTGCCGGGACGCTGTTCCTCGTGGCGTTCCGGGTCGACGACGCGTTCGCGGTCAGCCCGTCGCTGCGCGGCGCGGTGCTGACCACGTACGGCATCGCGGGCATGCTCGGCGCCCGGCTCGTCGGCGGCTTCTCCGACCGGTTCGGGCCGCGCGCCGCCGTCGGTGGCGGGCTGCTGCTCGGCGGGGCGACCCTGACGGGCATCGCGCTGACCGAGTCGCTGCCGCTGCTCGCCGCCGCGTGGGCGCTGGCGGGGCTCGGCACGCAGCTGATGCTGGTCGGCATCAACACCACCGCGCTCACCGGCGACCACACCGGTCGCAGCGGCGCGATCTCGGTGGTCACCTCCGCCAGGTTCCTCGGCATGGCGGCCGCGCCCGCCGCGTTCACCGGGCTGTACCGGCACGACCCCGCGCTCGGGTTCCTGCTGCCCGCCGCGCTGTTGGTGCTGGCCGTCCCGGCCGTCGCGGCCCGCTGGCCGCCGCTCAGCCGGGCACGGTGAGCCGCACGCCGGCGTCGGCCGCGTTGTCGAAGTAGTCGTCGACAACGACGACGTCGGTGCGCCCGGCGCGTTCCAGCAGCGAGGCGGCGACCGTGGCGCGGTAGCCGCTGCCGCAGTGCACCCAGATCGTGCCGCCGGGTAGCTCGCCGAACCGGCTGGTGAGCTCGTAGAGCGGGATGTGCAGCGCGCCGTCGACGTGGCTGGCGCGGAACTCGTTGGTGGTGCGCACGTCGAGCACGACGTCAGGCCGCGCCGCGGCGAGGTCGGCGAAGCCGGCCGTCGCGGTGCTGCGCAGCTGGGCCGGGTCGGCGGCGAGCTCCTCCGGTTTTCCGGTCGCCGCAGCGGCGAACTTGTCGATACCGATACGGGCCAGCTCGCGCTGCGCCTCGGCGACGTCGTCGCGGGTCTCGCCCACCAGCGTGATCGGCGCGCCCCAGTCGATCAGCCAGCCGAGCCAGGTCACCATGGCGCCGTCGAGGCCGACGCTGATGATACCCGCCAGATGCGAGACGACGTAGGCCTTGCGGGAGCGAAGGTCCACCACCCACTCGCCCGCGTCGAGCCGCCGCGCCAGCTCCTCCTTGCCCGCGCGAGCGGGTTCGCGCAGGTCGACCGGCTCCGGCCCGGCGAGGTTCTGCACGCCCATGTGCGCGTAGTAGGCCGGGTAGGCGTCCAGACCGGCCAGCGTCTGCTCGACGAACTCCTGCTGACCGAGCGTGAGGGCGGGGTTGATCTCGCGCTGCTCGCCGATGGTGGCGGACTCGCCCGACGCCTGGGTGGCCGAGCAGAAGCTGCCGAAGCCGTGGGTGGGCCAGATCTGGGCGCCGTCGGGGAGCATGTCGGCGAGCTTGCGCGCCGACGCGTGCTGGTGCCGCGCCAGCTCCTCGCTGTGGTCCGCGCCGAGCAGGTCGGTGCGGCCGGTGGTGCCGTAGAGCAGCGAGCCGCCGGTGAACACGCCCACCGGGCCGTCGCCGCCTTCCAGCACATAGGACAGATGGTGGAAGGTGTGGCCAGGGGTGGCGACGGCGCGCAGTCGCAGTCGGTCGGAGACCGTGACGACCTCGCCGTCGTGCAGCGGCCGGTGCCGGAACGGCGGCTCGTCCTCGGCGGCGATGCCGTACTCCGCGCCGGTCACCCTGGCCAGTTCGAGCCCGCCGGAGACGTAGTCGTTGTGCACGTGCGTCTCGACGACGAGGGTGATCCGCACGCCGAGCCTGCCCGCCTCGGCGATCACGCGGTCGATGTCGCGCTGCGGATCGACCACGACGGCGACCTCGCCGTCGTGCGCCAGGTAGCTGCGGTCGCCGAGCGACGACGTCTCGATCACGTCGACGTCGAGTGCGGCTGACGTCATCGGTCCCACCCCCTTCGCCCCTGGTCAGGCCAGCGCGAGGAACAGCCGTTCCAGCTCCTGCTCGGTCATCTCGGGCTCGTCGCCGTTGTCGCGCGTCTGCTGGCAGTACCGCATCCCACTCGCCACGATCTTGAACCCGGCCCGGTCGAGTGCCCGGGAGACCGCGGCGAGCTGGGTCAGCACCTCGGCGCAGTCCCTGCCGTCCTCGATGGCTTCGATCACGCCGGTGAGCTGTCCCTTCGCGCGGCGCAGTCGCACCAGCGCGTCGCCGATCGACTCGGGCTTGATGTCCACGACGTCCACCTCCATCCTCGACGGTACTGATACCCATGGGGGTATTCAAGGGGCCGGTTTCGTCGCGACCTGGTGACGTTTTGCTCACCGGGCCGCCCGGCCTCAGCGGGCTTTCAGGTGGGGTCGATACCGTCGCGCGCGTGTTGGACATCAGATCGTGGTTGACGTCGGCCCTCACCCGCGTCTACCTCGGCATGGCCCGCAAGCACGGGTCCAGCCTGGCGCGGCTCCCGTTCGTCACCGACACCGCGCTGCGCCCGCTCCGGCGTGACGGGCTCGATCCGGTCGCCGACCTCGGCCGTACCCGCGAGCAGGAGCCGGTGAGCAGGCTGCGCATCCCGTTCGGGGTGAACGTCTGGCTGGTGACGGGACACGCCGAGGCCAAGGCGGTGCTGGCCGACGCGAAGAGCTTCAGCAACGACTTCGGCGACGTGGCGGGCAAGGCGGGCGCGCCCGCGGAGCAGAACCCCGGCGGGCTCGGGTTCGCCGACCCGCCGCATCACACCCGGCTGCGCAAGCTGCTGACCCCGGAGTTCACCCTGCGCCGCCTCGCGCGGCTGACGCCGGGCATCGAGGCCATCGTCGACGAACGGCTCGACGAGATGGCCGCGCAGACCGGCCCGGTCGACCTGGTCGAGTCGTTCGCGCTGCCGATCCCGTCGCTGGTCATCTGCGAGCTGCTCGGCGTCCCCTACGAGCATCGGCACGAGTTCCAGCGGCTGAGCATGCAACGGTTCGACCTGTTCGGCGGCGCCGACGCCTCGCTCGGCGCGATCTCACAGTCGCTCGACTTCATGCTGCGCATCGTGGCGCGCGAGCGTGAACGGCCGGGCGACGGGCTGATCGGCATGATCATCAGGGAGCACGGCGACGAGGTCAGCGACCGGGAGCTCGCCGGGCTCGCCGACGGCGTGCTCACCGGCGGTTTCGAGACGACGGCGAGCATGCTCGCGCTCGGCGCGCTGGTGCTGCTGCGCGACCCGGAGGCGCGCGAACGGGCGACCCGGGACGACGAGTCGGTGCGCGAGTTGGTGGAGGAGCTGCTGCGGTATCTCACCGTGGTGCAGGTGGCCTTCCCCCGGATCGCGCGGCGCGACATCGAGATCGGCGGTGTGAGCATCGCTGAGGGCGAGGTCGTGGTGTGCTCGCTGAGCGGGGCGAACCGGGACGCGGCGCTCGGTGCTGACATGGAGCGCTTCGACGCGGACCGGCCGCCGACGCCGCACCTCGCGTTCGGCCACGGCGTGCACCGCTGCATCGGCGCCGAACTGGCGCGGATGGAGCTGCGCGCCGCGTTTCCCGCGCTGCTGCGGCGGTTTCCCGACATCCGGCTGGCGACCGTCGAAGCGGAGCTCGGCTTCCGGGAGGCGTCGATCGTCTACGGCGTCGAGTCGCTGCCGGTGCTGCTGCGATAGCCGCGGTCGGTTAGGGCCGGTGGTCACCGGCGGCGCGGACCAACGGCCACAGCGCCCGTAGCGGGCTCCGGCGCATGCTGGCGGCATGCGAGCACGCGACGTCGTGAGCTGGCCCGTGGTCACGACGCGCCGCGAGGCGGAGATCGCCGAGGCGGCCCGGGTGCTGAGCGACCGGGGCTTCACCGCGCTGCCCGTCGTCGACGACGACGACGAGCTGGTCGGCATCGTCACCGAGGCCGACCTGATCGCGCGGCGGTTCCCGCCCGACCCGAGGTACCGCTCCGGCCCCGACGAGGGCGTGATGCTGACGTACGCGGACGGGTCGGTCGGTGACGTGATGACCACCGACGTGCTGACGGCGCGCACCGGCACCGACATCACCACCATCGCGGAGCTGATGCTGCGCAGGCGCGTCCGCAGTGTGCCCGTGGTCGACGACGGGCGGGTGATCGGCATCGTGTCGCGCCGCGACCTGGTGCGCACACTCGCCCGTGACGACAGCGCGGTCGCGCGCGACGTCAGGCATCGGCTCGAGATCTACGGCGGACCGCGACGCTGGACGGTGTCGGTGCACAATGGCGTCGCGACGATCTCCGGCGAGCCGACCGACCTCACCGACCGCCACGTCGCCACCGTGATCGCGGAGTCCGTGCCCGGGGTGACGCGGGCGGTGGTGGGGTCGCCGCTACCGCGCTGACGACGCGCTGAGAGCCTCGGGACCGTAGCGGAGTACCTTGACCGACGTCTTGCCCTTGCGGCGTGACAGCGAGATGTCCACCCACGTCACATTGTTGGCCTCGTTAGACTCCGCGAACAGCCCGCCCTGGTCGGCGGTCGCGCGCAGTCGATACTTGCCGTTGGCGACCGAGGTGATGTCGATGTACTGGCCGGTGAAGTTCCACGGGTACTCGTCGCCCCAGCCGACCGACAGGCCCATCGACACGTCGAGCGAATCGGCGTGGCCGCAGCTCCCGGGCCCATACACCCGCGAGGTGGGCGAACCGGGCAAGCTCGCGTAGTGGTCGGTGTCGAAGAAGCAGAATCCGCTCTTGGCCGCCGTGCCGACCTTGACGCCGTTGTCCAGCCGCAGCAGGTCGTAGCTCTCCAGGTCGCGCACGTGCCAGTGGCCGTGACTGTCGCCGGTATCGAAGATCATCCCGGCTGCGGTCGGCGACTCCGTCGTCGAGCCGTCGGCGTGGCGCAGCCGCTGCGACACCGTCCACGCCGAAGCCGTGTCCGGCCGGGACGCGGCGAGCTCGAACGGCCCCGAGCCGATGTTGACGATCATGGCGGAGAACCGCAGCCGCTCGGCGCCGCCGGCCTTCTCCACGACCAGGTCGCTCAGCCGGGCCATGCCGAGGTCGGCGGGCAGCGGTACCGGTTCGGCCGCCGCCTGCGATGGGACGATGAGTGCGCTTGCCAATACGGCCGCTGCCGCGCTCATCCAATGACGACGGGACACCGGTACCTCCCCTGGTGGTAGTCGAATGGCCGGGCACGCTGGGCGTGCCCGGCCGATTGCCTTGAACCGTGCGACCCGCTACTACTTGGGGTCAGGGTCCGGTGTCTTCTTGTCGTCGAAGAAGAAGCACAGGTGGCTCAGGCCGTAGGGCCTGTCGGTCTTAGCGTTGATCGGCGCGGTCAGGCCGGTGTCAGAGGAGACGCCGGGAGCCGGGTAGGTGTAGAGGTTGGCGTTCGGGCCGCCCTTGACGATGACCGAGGTGACCAGCACGCCGTTGGCGCTGAAGCTGAACGACGAACCGCTCACCGCGATGGTGATCGGCCCATAGGTACCGCTGCTGACCGGCTCGATCTTGAGCCCGCCCTCACAACTCGGGTTCCCGGCGAGGACGGTGGGCGTAACGGACGCCGCTGAGGCACTCAGGGTGCCGCCGAACAGGGCGAGCACGGCGGCGAACACCCCGATCACGGCTAATTTGGCGATCTTGACCACGACAAGGTCTCCTTTGTGAACAGCCGCCGGCGGTTACACCGAATGGCGGACGCTTTGACATACGACCGAACCAGGATCGGTTTCAGTCGTTATGTCCTAAATGCCTGCTGTTCGCCGGGCAGCGGCGGAAAGTTACAGCGCCACTCAGGCCGAGTTCGCGCGGTTGGTCTGGCGGGCCAGGATCTCGGCGGCCTCGCCGACCGGCACCGGGCCGCCGAACAACATCCCCTGCGCGCCGTCGCATTGCAGCAGCCGCAGCCGGTCGGCCTGCGGCGTCGTCTCGACGCCCTCGGCGAGCACGTCGAGCCCGAGCGAGTGGGCCAGCGAGATCGTCGCGGCGACGATCTTGTCGTGTGCGGGATCGACCACCTCACCCCGGCGCGAGGACGCCAGCAGCGAGCGGTCGATCTTGAGCTGGTGCACCGGCAGCCTGCCGAGGTGCGCCAGGTTCGAGTAGCCGGTGCCGAAGTCGTCGATCGCCAGCCGCACCCCGGCGGCGGCCAGCTCCCGCAGCGCGAGCAACGCGCCCTGGGTGTCGCCCGCGACGGCGCTCTCGGTCAGCTCGAGTTGCAGGCACGTCGCAGGCAGTCCCACCTGGTCGAGCGTGCCGAGCACGTCGGCGACGAAGGTGGGCTGGCGCAGCTGCGTCGCGGCCACGTTGACGCTGACGTAGAGGTCGTCGATGCCGAACTCGTCGAACCAGCGCCGCGCCTGGAGACATCCCTGTTCCAGCACCCACTGGCCGAGCGCGTTGATGTTGCCGGTCTCCTCGGCGACCGGGATGAACTGGCCCGGCGAAACCCGCCCCAGCCGGGGATGGTCCCAGCGCACCAGCGCCTCGAACCCGCGCACGGACGAGTCGGCCAGCGCGACGAGCGGCTGGTAGTGCAGCAGAAACTCGTCGTGCGCCAGCGCGGCGGGCATGGCGGTCGCGAGGCTGTGCCGGGTCAGCTCCCGCTCGCCACGCGCGGGGTCGTAGCGCGCCCAGCGCCCGCTGCCGTTGGCCTTGGCCTGGTAGAGCGTGACGTCGGCGGCGCGCATCAACCTGCCGGGATCGGCGCCGACCAGCGCCGAATGCACGACGCCGATGCTGCCGGTCACGCTGAGCCGCTCGCCGTCGAACTCGATCGGCCGCCCGAACACCGCGAGCATCTTCTCCGCCTCGCGGGCGACCCGGTCCGGGCTGCCGCAGCGCTCGATCAGCACGACGAACTCGTCCCCGGCCATCCGGGCGACGGTGCAGCCGTCCGGCTCGATGGACTTGCGCAGCCGGTTCGCGACCACGCGCAGCACATAGTCGCCCGCGTCGTGGCCGAGGCTGTCGTTGATGTTCTTGAACCCGTCGAGGTCCAAATAGCACAGCCCGATCGGCTGCTCGGCGGCCTCCAGCCGCTCGAAGAACAAGGTGCGGTTGGGCAACCCGGTCAGCGAGTCGTGCCGCGACTCGTGCCACAGCCGGTTCTGCAACCGGCGCCGCTCGGTGACGTCGACCGCGACGCCGATGAAGAAGTCGGGGGTGCCGGAACGGTTGCGCACCGCCGTCATCGACAGGTCGATGCTGGTGACCCGGCCGTCCGGGCGCAGGTGTGTGGTCTCGAGCCGGAACCGGTCGATCTCGCCGCCGACGAGCTTCCCGAACTCGGCGTAGGCCTGACCGATGTTCTCCGGCCCGATGACCTCGGCGATGGTGCGGCCCTTGATCTCGTCCGGCATCCGCCCGAGCATGCCCGCCATCGCGTCGTTGACCTCGAGCACCGTGCCGGTGAGGTCGACGACGCCGATGCCGACGGCGGCGCCCGCGAAAACCGCCTGGAACCGGGCCTCGCTCGCGCGGCGGCGTTCCTCGGCGGCGCGAGCCGCGGCCAGCGCGGCCCGCTGCGTCGTCTCCTGCTCGGCGAGCACCGTGTTCCGCAACGCGATCGCGAACCCCTCGGCGACCGCGCCGTGCAGCTTGGCGACCCGGTTCATGACGTCGGCGCCGTCACCGATGACGTCACCGAGCTCGGTCACGAACTCATCGCCGAGCATCGCGAGCGTGCGGTTCAGCACCGAGGCGTCGCGATAGTGGGCGTCGATCAGTGCCTTGCCGACGGCCCTGCCCAGCTCGGGACGGAACGGCTCGGCGCGCATGGCCTCGGTGAGCTGCTCGGTCAGGCCCCGTAGGAACACGTCCAGCTCGGCCCTGGTCATCGCCGGTGCGACAGCGCCCTTGAGCGAGGCGGCCCACCTGCCGGCGAACCGTTCGACCGAGTGCGCTGCTGTCATAGTGATCAGCTCGTGGGGGAGTCTTTTCGCCCGACCCCCGCGAGCCCCAGGGATCGGCCGGGTTCCTCGTCGATGTCAGCTTCCGATTCCGGCCGCCACAACGGCAATTCCACCACACCAGGGTCGATCACCGTAAGTCCATTGAAGAATGTGCTGATCTCGTCCCGCGGCCGGAAGATGATCGGAACGCCGCTCTGGTTCCTGGCCTGATCGCCGAGCTGCGCCGCGGCCTCCGGCCTGCTCGCGCTGGACAGGTGGGAGATGACGATGTAGCTGCCCACCGGCAGCTCGTCACGCAGCGTCGCGACGACCTCGTGCGGCCGGTCGGCGTCGGGCAGCAGATGCAGCACGGCGACCAGCAGCAGCCCCACCGGCTTGCCGAGGTCGATGGCACTGCGCACTCGGGGGTCGGCGAGCAGCTCCGAGGGCGAGCGAAGATCGCCCTCGATGGCGGACGCACGCTCGTTACCAGCGAGAATGGCCTCGGAGTGGGCGACGGCGACCGGGTCGATGTCGACGTAGAGCACCCTGCTCTCCGGCGCGGCGCGCTGTGCGACCTCGTGCGCGTTGCCGACCGTCGGGATGCCGGAGCCGATGTCGAGGAACTGCCGGATGCCCATGTCGGCGAGGAACCGCACCGAGCGGCGCAGGAAAGCCCGATTACTCAGCGCGACCTTGGGAAGGTCGGGCACGAGCCGGGACGCGCCCGCCGCGGCCCTGCGGTCCACCTCGAAGTTGTGGGAGCCGCCGAGCAGCGCGTCGTACATCCGCGCCGGGCTGGGCACCTCCATGTCGACGCCTTCCGGCGCCCAGGATGGTCGCGTCGCCACCACCGCATCCCCCTCCGCCTCGGCGATACCACAACGGCTGTGCCGCGATGTCGGTAAAAGCCTACCGGACCACCGCCGGTGTGTGCGTTTCGCCGAATCTTGTCCGCTTCTCAACCAGATCGTGGGTCCACTGTGCCCAACCGCGGCTACGGTGATCACTTAAAGCGATCACGGTCTGGGCACGATCGGACCTGCACAAGACGACCCCCGGCGCGCGATAATGGTGGCGCACATCACACGTCGGGGTTGAGGGGATGCGCGATGGCTGACGCCGTGGTTCACCAATCACAGCAACGCGACGCCGACGACGCGCCATCCGAGCTGAAACACGAGCCAGACCCCGGCGACAAGACCACAACGGCTTCCCCGGCCATCGACGACGCGGGCAACGACATGACCGAAGGCATCGCACTGCGCAGGCTCCTCGCGGTCGCCACGCTGAACCCCGCGCAGGGGGGCCTGCTCGCGATGGACCTCGTCGACACGCTCGCCGAGCTCGAGCAGCGCGGCGACGGCCCAGAGCAGGTGACCGACCGCTCGGTCATGGTCAACCGCGACGGCACGCTGCTGATCGCGCCGGTGGCCGAGAACGGGTCGGGCGCGGTCTCCGCGACGACGGCGAACGCGCTCGTCCGCCTGCTCATGGGCCACACCCGGGGCGGCAGCGCCCGCCGCAAGGTCGAGGCCGAGCTGCTGACCGACCGCCTCGCGGGCACCTTCACCGAGATCACCGAACTGCGCGAGAAGGTGCGGACGGCGGTGGCCGAGCTGCGCGCGGACGACGTCACGTCGTGGGACGACTGGGCGGCCATCGTCCGCAGGCAGATCGGGGCGCTGGTCAGGGCGACCGAGGGCCACACCGCGCTGCGGGACCGGCCCGCCCCGCCCAAGCCGGACGACACCGAGGCGACCAACGCGGTCGCGGAGTCGGCCCGCACCCTCAACCTCGCCCGGGGCGACCTGCGCGGCGCGCGCCGCAAGGCGTGGCACCGCAAGCGACGGCTGCCCGGCCGCAGAGGGCTGCTGATCGGCCTCGTCGTCGTGCTCCTCGCGGTGACGGGCTGGTGGGCTGTGCCGGAAGCCTGGTCCGAGCTGCGTCGCGGCTGGGAGGCGGTGTTCACCACGGAAGAGCCGTCGCAGCAGCTACCGCCGGTGTCGCCGCCGAAGCAGCAGGGCGACGGCGGCACCACCGGAAAGTCGGCGGAAGCGGCGCAGCCGGTCACCGACCGGCCGGAGGCGGTGCCCCGGCTCGGCCCCGAGAAGGCGGGCCCGATCAACGGGGTGACCATCGAGCGAGCCGAAGGCGCCTGCACCAGGGCCGCGATCTGCCCGTTGCGGGTGGACGTGATGCTCGATCCGACGGCGTCCCCGCGCGAGGTGAGCTGGTCGTTACGGGTGGTCGACCGCTGCACCGGCGAGATCAGCACCCGCCGGGGCGTCTCGATGACCGCCCGGTCGGGCTGGCAGCAGGTGTACGGCATCAGCCGTCCGACGCTGCCCGGGTCACCCGCGCTCGCGATCGTGGCCGTGACCAAGGCCCCGGCGACGGCGGCGTCCGCGCCGCTGTACGTCACCGCCGACCGCGCCACGTGCTGAGGCCGTCATGCGGGCGCCGCAGGACCACCGCATCGCAGACCCCTGGCTGATCCTCGCCGCCGTCGTGCTCGGCGGGCTCGGGCTGCTGAACCTCGCCTCGCTCGGCATGACCGACCTCGCCGTCCGTCACGGCGTGTTCGTGCTGGCGGGCGTCGTGCTGATGCTGCTGGTCAGCCGAATCCGGCTCATCGAGCTGCCCCGGATCGCCTGGGCCGGCTACGGCATCGCGATCGTGCTGCTGCTCGCCGTGCCGCTGGTCGGCACGACCGTCAACGGCGCGCGACGCTGGATCGACCTCGGCTTCTTCACCGTGCAGCCCTCCGACGTCGCCAAGATCGCGGTGGTGCTCGCGCTGGCGAACCTGCTCGCGCGCGGCTACCGCATCGGCAGGTTCCTGCTCGGGCTCGTCGTCGCCGCGGTGCCGGTGGTGCTCGTCGCGTTGCAGCCCAACCTGTCGTCGGCGATCCTGATCGGCGCTGCGGCCGCGGTGATGCTGGTGCTGGCCAGGGTGCCGCTGCTGCCGCTGCTGCCGCTGTTCGGGCTCGGCGTCGCCTCGCTGCCGCTCGCGGTGCTGGTGCTGCGGCCGTACCAACTCGGCCGGGTGCACGCCTTCCTCTCGGGCGCCCGCGGCGACGGCGCCGGCTGGGCCGCGATGCAGGCCGAGATCGCCATCGGCGAGGGCGGGCTGTTCGGCATGGCCCACGAACCGCTGTACGGGCTGCGGGCGAGCTACCTGCCCGAAAGCGAGCACGACCTCGCGTTCGCCAGCCTGGTGCACGGCTGGGGCATGGTCGGGGCGGCGACGGCCGTGGCCGCGATCCTGGTGATCGTCTGGCGGTGCGCCGCGGCCGCGCGGCTGGCCCGCTCCCGCGAGGCGGCGCTGGTGTCGTCCGGCATCGCGGTGCTGTACGGCCTGCACGCCGTCGTCTCGATCGCGGTCAACCTGAGCCTCATCCCGCACACCGGCCTGCCGATCCCGCTGCTCAGCTACGGCGGCACCACCGCCATCACGCACCTGGCCGCGCTCGGGTTCGTGCTCGCCGCCCGGCGGGACGGGGTGCAGCGACCGCTGTGGGCGCCGCCGCCGAGGCGCAGGCAGCACCCCCGGCTGGTGCGCACCGGCGCGATCACGCTCACGGCCGGGCTGGTCGGCATGTCGATGACGGCGTGGCAGCTCCAGGTCGCGCACGGCGAGGAGCTTCGGCTGCGGAGCGAGGACCAGATGACCCGCTGCATCCGGCTGCCCGCCGAGCGCGGCGTCATCACCGACGCGAGCGGCAAACCCTTGGTGCGCAACGGCACCGAGTACGAGGTGCAGGTCGTGCCGGGACTGTTCCCCACCGACGACGAGAACGCCCGCGAGCAGCTCGCCGACGTGCTCGGCCGCAAGCCCGCCGCCGTCGAGGCCGCGCTCGCCGAGCAGGTCGAGGTGTCGGTGCCGGTCGGCAAGGTGCCGCCCCGGGTCGCGCAGCAGGTCACCAACGCCCACCTGCCCGGCGTGCTGGTGGTGCCGTCGCAGCTCAGGTCGTATCCGCACGGCAAGATGCTGGGTCCGCTGCTCGGGTTCGTCGGCATCGCCGACGACGCCGACATGCAACGCTGGCCACACCTGCCGCTCGGCGCCATCGTCGGCAAGACCGGCCTCGAGCTGGAGTACGACGCGCTGCTGCGCGGGGTCGACGGCCGGCAGTGCGTCTACGTCGACCCGCTCGGGAACCCGGTGGCGGCCGCCGGGCGCGTCGACCCGATCCCCGGGCACGACCTCAGGCTCAACCTGGACCTGTCGATGCAGCGGGTGGCGACGAATGCGCTGGCGAAGGCGGTGCACAGCAGCCCCGGCGACCTGGGCGCCGCGATCGTGATGGACGCCCGCACCGGCGCGGTGAAGGCGATGGCGAGCGTGCCGTCCTACGACAACAACATCTACAGCTCGCCCGCCAACCTGAAGGCCATCCGGCAGCAGAGCAGCAGGCCGGGGCTGCCGCTGTTCAACCACGCCACGCAGGTCGCGGGTCCGCCCGGCTCGACGTTCAAGATCGTCGTCGCGTCGGCCAACGCCCGCAACGGGTACAAGGCGCTGGCCCCGAGCACGGTCATCCCGACCGGCGGCGCCTTCTACTACGGCGGCCACACGTTCGGCAACTGGGAGGTGCTGCCGCCAGCCAACCTGACCGACGCGATCCAGTGGTCGAACAACGTCTACTTCTACAAGCTCGCGCTCATGCTCGGCCCGGAGCGGATCGCCCGGACCGCGCGCCTGCTCGGCGTCGGCAGCCCGACCGGCGTCGACCTGCCCGGCGAGGAAGGCGGCTACCTCGGCACGCCGAAGTCGGTGGAGGCTGAGGGCGGCTACTGGTACCCGGGCAGCACGGTGATCATGGGCATCGGGCAGGGCCCGGTGACCGCGACGCCGCTACAGCTCTCGCGCTGGACCGTCGGCGTCGCCACCGGGAAGATGGTCACGCCGCAGCTCGCGGGGTCCTACGGTGGCACGCAGAACATCCCGATCGTCGGCGCTCCGCCGGAGCGGCTGCCCTTCGCGGACAAGCTCGGTCCGGTGCGCAAGGGCATGCGGGCGTCGGCGGCGGCGGGCACCGGCGGGCAGCTCGCCTCACTGCCGATCACCGCGCTGTCCAAGACCGGCACCGCCGAGGACCCCACCGCGCCCAACGGCGGCACCCACGCGTGGTTCTCCGCCGTGGTGCCCGCCGAGAACCCCCGGCTGGTGGTCTCGGTGTTCGTGCGCAGCGGTGGCTACGGCTCGGAGGTGTCCGGCCCGGTCGTGACCAGGATCCTGGAGCACTACCTCGAGAACCGGCGGTGAGACCCGCTCAGTCGCCGTAGACGGCGAGCACGTCCGGCAGTTCGAGGCAGCGGGTGGCGCCCTCGGCAACACAGGTCAGCGGGCGCTCGGCCGTCTTGACCGGGAAGCCGAACGACTCCTCCAGCAGCTGGGTGAAGCCGCGCAGCATCGACCCGCCGCCCATGGCGAGCAGGCCCTCCGACATGACGTCGCCGACGGCCTGCGCGGGCAGGTCCTCCAGGCAGGCGGTCAGCGTGTGCACGATCTCCATGGTCGTCGGCCGCAGCGCGTCGACGACCTCCTCGGTCTCCAGCGTCACCAACCGGGCGCGCCCGCTCGCGGCGTCGCGGCCCTCGACGACCAGCGGCTCGTCGGCGTCGCCCTCGTGCAGCCGAACCTTGAGGTCCTCCGCGGTCAGCTCGCCGACGACGAGCTGGTGCTCCACCCGCAGGTACTGGTACAGCGCGTTGGTCAGCTCGTCCCCCGCGACGCGGCAGCTGCGGTGGGTCAGGATGCCGCCGAAGCAGAAGCCGGTGATCTCCGCCGTGCCGCCGCCGAGGTCGACGACGAGGTGCGCGCGCGGTTCGAGCGGGTCGATGCCGGAGCCGAGCGCGCCCGCGACCGGTTCGAGGATGAGCGCGACCTTGCGCAGCCCGGCCTCGTGCGCGACTTCGAGCAGCGCGCGCCGTTCCAGCGCGGTGGCGCCGGCGGGTACCGCGATCACCGCGCGTGGCCGCATTCCCAGCCACCAGCGGTGGGAGACTTTGCGGATGATGGCGCCGATGAAGGAGCGCGCCGACTCGAGGTCGACGATGACGCCGTCCCGCAGCGGGCGCAGCGTCTCGAACCCGGCCGGGGTGCGCCCGATCAGCTCCCGCGCCTGCTGGCCGACGAGCACGGCCTTGGTCGGCGCGGTGCGTTTGACGAGCATGACCGACGGCTCGTTGAGCACGATCCCGCGTTCCGGCTCGCCGACGACCGTGTTCGCCGTTCCCAGGTCAATGCCGAATCCACCCATGGCATGCGCTCCCCGACTCGTGTGCCCGCAACCCGATGACCTGCCGGTAACCAAGAAGGTCGAAAGTGAGACGGCTGGCACAATCCGTCGACAGCCAGCCAGGCTCACCTTCGGCCGGATTGGTTCTACCGACACAGCCTAGTGACTCAAGCCACAGATTTCGCCCGCTGATCGGGGCCACCTGCGGATACGTCGGGTGATCGAGACCCAGGTGTGACTTTAAAGATTCGCGGCGAGCCGGGTGCCCTGGTCGATGGCCCGCTTGGCGTCGAGTTCGGCGGCCACGTCGGCGCCGCCGATCACGTGCGTGCGCACGCCCCGCGCGCTCAGCTCGTCGGCGAGCTCCCGCCGCGACTCCTGGCCCGCGCACACCACGACTGTGTCGACGTCGAGCACCCTGCGCTCGGTGTGGTCCTTGCCGTAGGAGATGTGCAGGCCGGCGTCGTCGATGCGGTCGTAGCGCACCCCGGTGACCTGTTCGACCCGCTTGGCCTTCAGCGCCGCCCGGTGCACCCAGCCGGTCGTCTTGCCGAGCCCCTTGCCGATCTTGGATGTCTTGCGCTGCAACAGATACACCGTGCGCGGGGACGGCTCCGGCGCGGCCTCGGTCAGCCCGCCGGGCGCCTCGGCGGGGTCGGTCACGCCCCATTCGGCGCGCCAGGCGTCCGCGTCGAGCGTCGGCGACGTGGCGTGGGTGAGGAACTCGCTGACGTCGACGCCGATGCCACCCGCGCCGATCACCGCGACCCGCTCCCCGACCGGCTTGCCGTGCCGCACCGCATCCACATAGGACAGCACAGAGGCGTGGTCGATACCGGGGATCGACGGCACCCTCGGGGTCACCCCGGTCGCCACGATCACCTCGTCGTAGCCCTCCGCCAGGTCGTCCACGGTCGCCCGGGTGTTGAGGCGCAGCTTGACGCCGGTCAGCTCGATCCGCCGGGTGTAGTAGCGGATGGTCTCGGCGAACTCCTCCTTGCCGGGGATCTTGCTCGCGATGTCGAACTGGCCGCCGATCTCGGCCTCGGCCTCGAACAGCTCGACGTCGTGGCCGCGTTCGGCCAGCGTTGTGGCCGCCGACAGCCCGGCGGGGCCGGCGCCGACGACGGCGATTCGCTTCGCGCGCCGGGTCGGCAGCAGGGTCAGCGTGGTCTCGTTGAGCGCCCGCGGGTTGACCATGCAGGTCGCCTTCTTCAGCGCGAAGGTGTGGTCGAGGCAGGCCTGGTTGCAGGCGATGCAGGTGTTGATCTCGTCGGCGCGGCCCGACTCGGCCTTCCGGACCCACTCCGGGTCGGCCAGGAACGGCCGCGCCATCGACACCATGTCGGCGTCGCCGCGCGCCAGCACCTCCTCGGCCACCTGCGGCATGTTGATCCGGTTCGACGTGACGACCGGGACGCCGACGTGCGGCTTGAGCTTCGCGGTGACGCCGGTGAACGCCGCCCTCGGCACCGAGGTCACGATGGTGGGCACCCGCGCCTCGTGCCAGCCGATGCCGGTGTTGATGATGGTCGCCCCGGCGGCCTCGACCTCCTGCGCGAGCGCGACGACCTCGTCCCAGGTCTGGCCGCCGTCGACGAGGTCGATCATGGACAGCCGGTAGACGACGATGAAGTCGGGTCCGGCGGCGTCGCGGACCGCCCGCACGATCTCGACCGCGATGCGGCGGCGGTTCTCGGCCGAGCCGCCCCAGCCGTCGGTGCGCTTGTTGGTGCGGGGCGCGAGGAACTGGTTGATGAAGTAGCCCTCGGAGCCCATGATCTCGACGCCGTCGTAGCCGGCCTCGCGGGCGAGCGCGGCGGCGCGGGCGAAGTCGGCGATCTGGCGGCGCACGCCGCGCCCGGACAGAGCCCACGGCCGGAACGGGGTGATCGGCGACTTGACCGCCGAGGCCGACACCGACAGCGGGTGGTAGGAGTAGCGGCCCGCGTGCAGCAGTTGCAGCGCGATCGCGCCGCCCGCGTTGTGCACCGCCTCGGTGATGACGCGGTGGTCCCGCGCCTCGCCGCGAGTGCTCAGCTTGGAGGCGAACGGGTAGAGCCAGCCGCTCCGGTTCGGCGCGAAGCCGCCGGTGACCATCAGGCCGACGCCGCCGCGCGCCCGCTCGGCGAAGTAGGCGGCGAGCTGGTCGAAGTCCTTTGCCTTGTCCTCCAGGCCGGTGTGCATCGAGCCCATCAGCACGCGGTTGCGCAGCGTCGTGAAGCCGAGGTCGAGCGGCTGGAGCAGCGTCGGGTACTCGGTCATGCGGCCTCCTCGTCGCGCGCGGCCCGCCGCGCCCTCAATCTGACGTCGGCCAGCATGGTGTCCGATGATTCGGAACTGCGAGCAGTCCTCATGGTCGTCGTCCTCCGGTGTCGGCACGCATGGCGGTCAGCATTTCGTCGCACCAGTCGAGCTGGGCTTGCTCGGCCCTGATGCCGCCGCGCAGCACGAGGTACTGGTGCAGCCGCTGGCCGCGCAGCCGGGCCGGGTCGGGGAAGTCGCGCTTCTCGATCGCGAGGTAGACGTCGAGGCGCTCGGCGTGATGGGCGCGGTGGCGGGCGATCTCGGCGATCACCGCGCCGGTGTCGCCCAGCGACGCGCCCCTGATCTTGACGGCCAGCTCGCCACGGCTCGCGGCTGGATCGCCCGGCTCGGCGAGCCAGCGCGCCAGCTCCGTCCTGCCGTCGCCGGTGGCGCGGTAGACCTTCTTGTCCGGCCTGCCCTGCTGGGCCACCTCCTCGACGGAGACCCAGCCGCTCGCCACCATGCGCTTGAGCGTGCGGTAGATCTGCTGGTGGGTCGCGGCCCAGAAGAACCCGATCGAACGGTCGAACCGCCGCGCCAGCTCGTAGCCGGACCCGGGGCGCTCTTCGAGCGAGACCAGGATCGCGTGCTCCAGTGCCATGCGCTAAACGCTACTATGCAACTAGGCGCATAGCAACGAGTTGCATATCACCTGACTCCGGCCGGCACCCGCTCCGCGCCGGCCGCCGGACGCCGCCGCTGGTTTGGCGCGCCGTAGGCGGCCGTGGCGTAGCACCAGCCGTAGAAGGCGAGCAGCGTCAGCCACGAGGTGATGACGACGCCATACGCGGCGGTCCACAGCCAGCCGGGCACGTCCGGCTTGATCTCACGTTGCAGGAACTGCCGCTCGGCCATCAGCGGCACGGTGTCGCCGTCGCCGGTCACGATCTGCCTGCCCTTGGGCGAGGTGATGGCGGGGTCGTTCGGGGCGTACAGTGGCAGCGCCATGTGCGTGGTCGGCGCCTGGTGCAGCCGGATCAGCGTCTTCCAGTTGCCGTAGAACGGCAGCTTGTGCGCCGAGACGTACTCGCCCGGCGTGCCGGTCGGTCGCATCGCGACCCGCATGACGCCCGGCGCGCCCGACATCGGGTCGCGCGGCACGTTCGCCTCGACGTCATCAGGGAAGCCCTGCCAGGCCAGCGCGTAGAACCACACCGCGTCGTCGGCGGCACCGGCCGGCGTCATCGTGACGCTGACCCGCGCCAGGCACTTCGCCTCGCCGTCGCACTCCTCGGCCTGGCGGCCGTCCGCGTAGGTCACGTCACTGAGCTGGACCGTGCCGCTGATGCCGCCGGTGGCCGTCGGCGGCGCGAACACCGCCATCAGCGCGATGAACGCCAGCATCCCGGCCAGCCCGGCGCCGTGCCTGCGCAGCACTCCGCCGCGCTCCGGCGAGGGCAGCGGCGCCTGCCGCCGCTGCCACCAGCCGAACAGCGCCCGTCCCGGCCGGACCGCGAACCCGAGCTGCCCCCTGCGCAGCACGGACTCGAACCCGTCGAAGGACGTCGTGTGGTCGGTGCCTGCCACCCGCTCGAGCTGGCGCACCTGCCAGCCTGCGAGCAGCCCGCCGCCGATGGCCGCCGCGGTGCCGACCGCCAGCATCAGCGGCAGCGCCGACGCGGGCAACGGCTGCGGCAGCGGCATGAACACGTGGCTCCACGCCCACTCTGCCGTCATGCCGAGCGTGCCGACAACCAACCCGGTCGTGACGCCGAACACGACGCCCCGGCGCGGCGAGACGACCAGCGCGACCAGCTCGACCAGCACCGCCGAGGGCAGGAACAACAGGAACTGCGACAGCAGCACGTCCTCGAGCAGCGCGGTGGTGCCGAGCAGGAACAGGTGCGCGCCGATGTAGACACCCCAGGCCAGCAGCGCCCCGCCCGGCCCGAAGTAGGCCCGCGCCGCGGTGAAGATCCAGCCGGTGAGGAACCCGGCGATGATGAACTGCGTCGCGGCGGGGAACTGCGGCACCCCGAGGTCGAACTCCATCAGGAACGCGAACGGCACGATGCACGCGCTCAGCGCGATCGCGCTGCGCAGCTTGCCCGCGAAGCCGAGCGCGCCCGGCGCGCCGATCTGCCGCGCCTCGGCGAACAGCAGCGGGATGCCGAGCACGCAGGTCACCGCGCCGCCGATCATCATGATGTGCGTCGGGCCCCACTCGGTGACGTCCTGGCCGAACAGCCGGTGCCAGACGTCGTCGGAGGGAAAGCCCAGGAGCGCGATCGCCCCGGCGGCCGTGATGACCATCGACCCCATCGGCGCGTGCCAGCCCGCCGCGATCCTGAAGGTGCGTCGCGGCAGGTCCCCCTTGGCCAGCCCCATGCTGATGACGCCCGCGCTGAAGAAGCCGAGGATCGCCAGAAAGATCGGGTAATGCGACGGGTTGGCGAGCGGTCCCTCGTCGCGACCGGCCTGCATGTGGGTCGCCACGTCCCACCACACGCCGAACCCGGCGGTGAGCAGCGAGGTGATCGTCAGGTACGAGGGCAGACCGGCCCAGCGCGGCAGGCCGTCCTTGCTCGCGACCCAGTCGGCGGCCCGGCCGATCAGCGTCGGCTTGCCCGCTCGTTCGCGCACCAGGAACCAGCCGACCGGCAGCATCACACCGAGGCTGATCACAAGAGCGATCAGCACCTCACCGATGGCGGCGCCACCGGCGGGCGGCGCGGGTAGCGGCTGTTGCGCGACGAACATCGTCGGTCCTCTCCTGTGTTACCCGTCGTAGCTGTAACGCGAAGTTACATGTACTCATGGTGCCACGAACAGCTCGGAGTAATCCAGATCACTCCCACTGTCGTGCGTTGACCGGCGTTTCTAGTATCTATACGCCCGTCCAAATCGAAAGGTGTCCGATGACGACGTCGACGCACTCCGTGCTGACCGAGCCGTTCCCGCTGCCGTGCGGCGCGACGCTGCCGAACCGCATCGCCAAGTCCGCGCTCAGCGAGGGCCTCGGCGACCGGCGCAACTCCCCGACGCCCCGGCTGCGGCGGCTGTACGAGCGCTGGTCGTCGTCCGGCGCGGGCCTGCTGATCACCGGCAACGTCATGGTCGACCACCGCCACATCGGCGAACCGGGCAACGTCGTCGTCGCCGATGACCGCGACGGCGCGCTGCTGCGCGACTGGGCCACGGCCGCGACCGGCAACGGCGCCCACGCCTGGGTGCAACTCAACCACCCCGGCCGCCAGGTGCCGCGCACGCTCAGCTCCCGGCCGGTGGCGCCGTCGGCGGTCGGCGTCGACCTGCCGGGCGGCACCTTCGCCACCCCGAGGGCGCTGACGCACGACGAGATCGTCGACATCGTCGGCCGTTTCGCCACCACCGCGGGGACGGTGATCGCGGCCGGGTTCACCGGCGTGCAGGTGCACGCCGCGCACGGCTATCTGATCAGCCAGTTCCTCTCGCCGCTCGCCAACCAGCGCACCGACGACTGGGGCGGCACGCCGGAGAAGCGGCGCCGGTTCCTGCTGGAGATCGTGCGCGCGGTCCGCGCCGAGATCGGCCCGGACGTCCCGCTCGCGGTGAAGCTCAACTCGGCCGACTTCCAGCGCGGCGGCATGACCGAGGACGAGTCGCTGCGGGTGGTGCTCGACCTGGCCGCCGAGGGCATCGACCTGCTGGAGATCTCCGGCGGCAGCTACGAGTCGGCCGCGATGATGGGCGCGCCGTCCGAGCCGGTCAAGCAGAGCACCCGGGAGCGCGAGGCGTACTTCCTCGACTACGCCGAGCGGGCTCGGGCGGCGGCCCCATCGCTGCCGCTGATGCTGACCGGCGGCTTCCGCACCGCGACCGGCATGGCGAGCGCGCTGACCTCGGGCGCGGTCGACGTCGTCGGGCTCGGCAGGCCGCTCGCGCTCGAACCCGACCTGCCGGCCCGGCTGCTGTCGGGCGCGACCGCCGCCAGCGACGTCCGGCCGCGCCGCGTCGGCATCCGCACGCTGGACGGCGCCAGCGAGGTCACGTGGTACACGGTCCAGCTGTGGCGCATGGGCGACGGCAAGGACCCTGCCCCGCACCGGCATCCGCTGCGCAACCTCGCGCGGTACCTGGCGAGCACCGGTGTGCAGAGCCTGCGCAGACCGAAACGGGGCTTCGCGGGCTGAACGCTGCCAGAATGGCGGTATGTGCCGAAACATCAAGGTCCTGCACAACTTCGAGCCGCCCGCCACCGAGGACGAGGTCCACGCGTCCGCGTTGCAGTACGTCCGCAAGATCAGCGGCACGAACAAGCCGTCCGCGGCCAACGCCGCCGCGTTCGACACCGCCGTCGCCGCCGTGGAGCGGGCCACCCGCACCCTGCTCGACTCGCTGGTGACCACGGCGCCGCCGAAGAGCCGCGAGGCCGAGGCGGCGAAGGCGCGGGAACGGGCGGTCAAGCGGTTCCGCTGAGCCGAGCCGCGATGAGTTTCGTGCCGCCGCCGGGTCAGTACCGGTGACGGCAGGAGACGCTCATGACCGCTGCAATTCTGACCACAATGTCGGACCCTCGGCGTAAGGTCACGTCCGTGACCATTGAAACGGGCGAAAAGGACTTCGCGCGGCTCGCCGATCCCTACCGGCGGGAGCTTCTCGCGCACTGTTATCGCATGCTCGGGTCCATGCACGATGCGGAGGACTTCGTGCAGGAGACCTATCTGCGCGCCTGGCGGGCGTTCGACAAGTTCGAGGGCCGCTCGTCGTTGCGCACCTGGCTGTACCGGATCGCGACCCGCACCTGCCTGACGGCGCTGGAGAACCGCGCCCGTAGGCCGATGCCCGCCGACCTCAGCGGACCGTCCGACGACCCGGGCGGCATGCTCGCCGAGCGCACCGACGTGCCGTGGCTG
The DNA here is from genome assembly GCA_009377395.1 of Actinophytocola sp. Classification (GTDB taxonomy): domain Bacteria; phylum Actinomycetota; class Actinomycetes; order Mycobacteriales; family Pseudonocardiaceae; genus Haloechinothrix_A. The sequence goes on from WHUB01000056.1 coordinate 29,866, forward strand.
GAACCGGCGCCCGACGTCGCCATCGCCGCCGAGGCCGCCGACCCGGCCACCGTCGCGGCGTCGCGGGAGAGCACCCGGCTGGCGTTCGTCGCGACCATGCAACACCTGCCACCGCAGCAGCGCGCCGTGCTGCTGCTGCGCGACGTCATGAAGTGGCGCGCGGCCGAGGTCGCCGAGTTGCTCGGCATCACGACCGCTGCGGCCAACAGCGCGCTGCAACGGGCGCGGGCCAAGCTCGACGAGGTCGCCCCGAACGAGGACGAGATCGAGCCGCCGACCAACGCGGTGGAGCGAGAGCTGCTCAAACGCTGGAGCGTGGCGTTCGAGGACTACGACGTGCCCGCGATCGTCGAGCTGCTGACCACGGAGTCGGTGTGGGAGATGCCGCCGTTCGCGACCTGGGTGCGCGGTGCGGCCAACATCGGCACGCTGATCACGCAGAACTGCCCCGCGAAGGGGCCCGGCGACATGCGCCTGGTGCCGACGGCGGCCAACGGACAGCCCGCGTTCGCCGTGTACATGCGCGACCCGGATTCCGGCGAGCACAAGGCGTTCGGGCTGCAGGTGCTCACGCCGACGGCCAAGGGCGTCGCCCACACCGGGATGTTCTTCGACACCAGCCTTTATCGGCACTTCGGGCTGCCGGAGACCCTGCCACGGTCGCGCTGAGGTCGTCGTGACCGAGGAGGCGGCCGGGCTGGCGGTGACGGCCGATGCGGAGCTGCTCGAACGCTCGATCGGCTACGCGCTCGGCTGCCTGCGGCTGGTGGCGCCGGACCTGCTCGCGTGCCCGACGCCGTGCGCGCGGTGGGATCTGCGCGCGCTGCTGTGGCATCTGCACGACTCGCTGCGGGCGCTGCACGAGGCCGCCGACGCCGGTGACGTGCGGCTGCGGCCCGCCACGGCCGAGCACGGCGACCCGGTGGCGGCGGTGCGGGACGCGGCCCGCGCGCTGCTGGGCGCGTGGGCCGGCGCCGAGGAGGTCACGGTCTCGGTCGCGGGCCACGACATCGGCGCCGGGCTGGTGACCGGGGCCGGTGCGATCGAGGTGGCGGTGCACGGCTGGGACATCGCGGTCGCCTGCGGCCACCACCGGCCGATCCCCGCACCGCTCGCGACGCGACTGCTGTCGCTGTCCCCACTGGTCATCGACGACACCGACCGGCCGGAGCGGTTCGCGGCCCGGATCCCGGCTCCCCGCACGGCGTCACCGGGCGACCGGCTCGTCTCGTTCATCGGCCGGGCTCCCTAGGGTGTGTCTCCCAGTCTCCGATCGATGGGATTCGTGATCCAGATTGTTGCTG
>WHUB01000570.1 GCA_009377395.1 Actinophytocola sp.
TGGCTCTGGGTGTGGCTAGTTATCGCGATAGTAGCCAGGGACAAGACCGTCACGGTGACGCCGCACACCACGGCGATGCAGACCGACCTCGATGCTGGCAAGCGCAAGATCTGGGTCATGTGCACCATCGGCCTGATCGTCTTCGTGCTGCTGATCTCCCTCGCATAGCGAAGAGCCCGGTACTCTTCCCCGAGTACCGGGCTTCAAGCTGTTTGGCTGAGCGGGGAGGAACTTCGTTGCTCTCCGCGAAGCCTAACATGCTTGTCAAGCTAGGCTTCGAGCGCTTTGAGCTTGCGCTCGATGACCTCGCCAGCGATGACCTGTTGCTCCTGCGTGAGGTGCAGCTCATCGATCACAGCGTCGATGAAGTCGCTCAACTGCTGACCGAATGCTTCGTACAATCGTACGACACGCTCGGCTATACCAGCCTGAATAGCTGCACGAGCGAATCCCGCTGCCCTGTCCCGCTCCTGTGCCTCGGTCAACAGCAGCGGATGGGGCTGACGTCTCACACTGCCGTCGTGCTG
>WHUB01000571.1 GCA_009377395.1 Actinophytocola sp.
CCGGCGCCGACGACTACGTCGCAAAACCCTTCCACATCGAGGAGGTGCTGGCGCGGCTCCGGGCGCTGGTGCGGCGCGCCGCCGGCCACGCCTCGAACGAGCTCGTGGCCGGGCCGCTGCGGCTCGACCTGCCGGCAGAACAGAACCGCCTCCTCGACCGTCCAGCCCTGGTTGGCGTCCAGGAGTAGGGACCCCTCGGGACCGACCGCTTCCCGCACGGCGCAGACCCTTGCGACGTCCTCGTCCAGGGTCCCAGTCCCGACCTTCACCTTGAAGAGTTCGAAGCCCTCCTTCTGCGCGCGGACGGCGTCCTCCGCGGTGGCCTTCGCGTCCCCTCCGGAGAGGTGCCAGATCGTGGGGACCGTCTCGCGGACCCGGCCGCCGAAGAGCTGGTGGAGCGGGACGCCGTGTGCCTTGCCGAGCAGGTCGAACAGCGCGATCTCGACCGCGGACCTGGCCGCCGTGTTCCCCGACGCCACCCGGTCCATGTCGTGGGTGATGGCGTGAAGGTCGGTGGCGTCGCGTC
>WHUB01000572.1 GCA_009377395.1 Actinophytocola sp.
GCAAAACCTCCTCGGCGGTGACGATGCGGTCGCGCGCTCGCGGCGCCCGGAGATCATGGCCGACGCCGCCCACGCGATCCTCTGCCAGCCGAGCCGTGACGTGACCGGACGGTTCTTCATTGACGACGAGGTGCTGGCCCAAGCGGGCATCGACGACCTGTCGCCCTACCGGTACGGCACCGATGACGCCGAGCAGGAGGCGGACCTGTTCCTCAGCTGACCGGCGCCTAGCAGAGCCGCCCCTGCAGCCGGAGAACGGCGAGCGCGAGCTGCATGCGAAGCTGGGTGTCGGAGTCGTTGGCGATGTCGAGCCCCGTGAGCTTCTCCATGCGTGCGAGCCGGTAGCGCACCGTGTTCTCGTGGACGTCGAGCGCGTGCGCGGTCTGCCGGACGCTTCCCGCGCACGCGAAAGAAAAACGTGCAGAGCGTTGGAGAGGAGCGCCCGCGTCGCCGTCGGCCGTCACCACCGGTCCGAGCGTCTCGTCGGCGAACTGCTGGGCCTACAGCGCATCGGCGCTGGCCAG
>WHUB01000573.1 GCA_009377395.1 Actinophytocola sp.
CCGGCGACACCCGTGACATCACCTACTCGGAGCTCCACGCCGATGTGTGCCGCATGGCCAATGGCCTCAAGTCACTGGGTCTGGAGAAGGGCGATCGGGTCGCCATCTACATGGGGATGATCCCCGAGCTCCCGGTGGCGATGCTCGCCTGCGCCCGTCTCGGTCTGGTCCACTCGGTGATCTTCGGTGGGTTCAGCTCCGACGCCATCTCCGACCGGGTGCTCGACGCCGACGCCCGCGTCCTCATCACCTCGGACGGCGCCTGGCGCGGTGGCAAGGTGGTACCCCTCAAGGCAAATGCCGATGTCGCCGTCGCCCGCACCCCCGACCTCGCCAAGGTGGTCGTGGTGCGACGGACCGAGAACGACATCCACATGGAGGAGGGTCGTGACATCTGGTGGCACGACCTCGTCGATGGTCAGGACACCGAGTGCCAGCCGGTGACCCTCAACGCCGAGGACCCCCTCTACATCCTGTACACCTCGGGTACCACCGGCACGCCCAAGGGGATCGTCCACACCCAG
>WHUB01000574.1 GCA_009377395.1 Actinophytocola sp.
AGGCGGTAGGCGATGACCGGCGGGTGCTGGTCGGGTTCGACCGCGGCGGCTGGTCCCCTGCACTGTTCAAACAGATGTACGACGCCGGGTTCGACGTGCTCACCTGGCGCAAGGGCCCCGCCGAAGACATCGCCGACGCCGAGTTCACCGACGTGGAGTTCACCGACGAGCACGGCCGCACCCACACCTGGAACGCCGCCGACACCCACGTAGACCTGCCATTGGACAACACCGGACAGGAGAGGTTTCGCATGCGGCAAGTCACCCTCCGCGACGCCGGTGGCCGGCAGATACACATCCTCACCACCCGCAGCCAAGACCAGCTGCCCACCGCGGAGGTGATCTACAAGATGGGGTCTAGGTGGCGCCAGGAGAACTACTTCCGCTACGGCCGCATCCACTTCTGCTTGGACTCCCTCGACACCTACCGTGTCGGCGACGACGACCCGAACCGGCTGGTGCCCAACCCGGCCAAGAAGCAAGCCCACAAGGCCGTCCTGGCCGCCAGAGCCCGGTATCACCG
>WHUB01000575.1 GCA_009377395.1 Actinophytocola sp.
ACCTGGCGACGATGCTCGACTGCATGTCGAGCCGCGGGCCAGACTCCGCGGGCATCGCGCTGTACACCGACCCGTTGGCCGATGGGCGGCAGCGGTACTCGGTGCGGCTGCCCGAGGGCGTCGAGGCCGCCGACGTCGCACGCAGGGCCGCCGACGTGCTGGTCGCGGACGTTGGCGTCGACGAGCTCCGACCGGATGGCGCCAGGCTGATCGCGCCGGGCGAGCCCGGTGACGTCATCGGCGCGATCCGCGCCGCCGAACCCCGTTCGCGCCCACGTCGGATCTCGCCCTGGTGCACAACGGCTCGTTCTCCAACCACGCGACCGTGCGGCGCAGGCTCGAGCGCGAGGGCGTCAGGTGCGTCACCGACAATGACTCCGAGGTGTGCGCCCGGTACATCGCCTGGCAGATGAGCAACGGAGCCGGCCTCGAGGACGCCCTGCGCATGGTGCTGAAGGATCTCGATGGCTTCTACACCCTCCTGGTCGCGACCGCGGATGAGTTCGCCGTGCTCCGCGACTCG
>WHUB01000576.1 GCA_009377395.1 Actinophytocola sp.
GTGGTCGAGGTCGCTGCGACGAGCCTTGCGCCGGCAACCGGGGAACGAGCAGTATCGGTCCCGCACCCGCACGTACCGTGCCAGCGTGGTGGAGGGCCGGTACCGCACCTCGACTGGTGGCGGCGCTTCGACCGGGTCGGTCAGCAGGCGGCCGAGCTGGTCGGAGGTGTAGGTGGTGGTGCCGCAGGCGGTGAGCACGCCGGTGGCCGGCTCGGTCGAAGCGCCGCCACCGTGCCCCTGGTCTGAGCGCGAGCTCACGCGCGGTACCTGGGGAGATCGGTCCATGGCCGAGTAGCTCACCGGGGGTGTCGCCGCCGAGCAGCGTGTCGAGCGGCACGGTGACCTCCACCTGCGGTCGGAGCGTCTCCCACGCGTTGTCGCCAAGGACCAGGCCGGTGAGCGCGTCGAACCGCCGCTGGTCGAGGGTGCGGTCGTCCCCTGCCTCAGCCGGCCGGTGGGCGTGGTCATCGACCATGCTCCACGCGACCGCCGTGACATCGAGCGGCCCGTGCACGACCAGCAT
>WHUB01000577.1 GCA_009377395.1 Actinophytocola sp.
GTGCCAACAGTCGTGCGGCCGCGCAAAAAGGCGCCGGCGCTGGGTTAAAGGCTCGTCAGAACGACTCCTCCAGCACCTGCGCGAACTCCCCGCCGACGTTGACGGCCTGGCTGACCGACTCCTGCAGCTCCGAGCCGGGGGCGTAGGCCACCACGTCGCCCTCGGCCTCGAGCAGCTCGACCACCTCGGAGTCGCTGAGCACCGTCTCCAGCATGCAGCTCAGGGTGTCGACGGTCGCCTCGTCGGTGCCTGGGACGGCGGCGAACGCACGGCCGAAGGTGTCGCAGGGCAGGTTGCGCGCCCCGGTGTCTTTGGCGTCGCGGATGCGCTGCTCGACGTGGGCGTGGTGGCGGTGGCGGCGGTCCAGGGTCAGCACGTCGTCGCCGCAGTCGGTGAGGAACACGCTGAGCCGGCAGCCGTCGAGGTCGTCGAGCTGGGCTTGGTCGCCGGGGCCGCGGGCCTCGCGGCGGGCGATCAGCCGGGCGCCGTCGGGCCAGCCGGCCAGGTCCACGTCCAGCTC
>WHUB01000578.1 GCA_009377395.1 Actinophytocola sp.
CCCGCGCCGCCGCGCCCGCGGGCGGCGGACTGCGCGGCGTTGAGCGCGTCGCGTGCCAGGTCGACACCCCGGCGGGGAGCGCCATCCCCGGTCGGAGTGATCTCACTCACCCCGTTACTGCTCCATTCCGGTGAATGATGGCGACGGGTAACCGAGTTGTCCACATTGTCCACAGGTTTATCCCCAGACGAGGGGGTTACGGTCACCTCATCCATCCGGCGTTGATCACCCGACGAAGTTGGCCCCGCGGTCGGCTCATCCGGCACGTCGCACCTGCCCGTCCTGCACGTCGAACCTGGCTCCGTCCAACTCGTCCGGAACATCCTCCGCCACCGCCGCCGTGACCAGCACCTGCTCGGCACCCAGCGCGACGTCGGCGAGGCGACGCCGCCGCCGGCTGTCCAGCTCGGCGAACACGTCGTCGAGCAGCAGCAGCGGCTCGGCCCCATCCGAGCACAACAGCCGGTAACAACCCAGCCGCAACGCCAGCGCGAACGACCAGGACTCGCCGTGGCTGGCG
>WHUB01000579.1 GCA_009377395.1 Actinophytocola sp.
GTCGTCGGCATGGGCATGAGCAACGGCGAGATCTTCGCCCGCTTGCGCAGGTGAGCGCGGCGCACTAGCTCGTCGCGGTCGCGTTCGCGACCGAGCGACGGCGTGCCGCCGCGGCCCCGCGAGCGGGGCGACGGTCAGCCGCCGTTTCTCACCGTTGGGTTGATCAATGTCCTTGATCGTGATGGGGCGTGTCTAGGCGCGCGCCCGCCTCGAACCATCCGGGTATTCACCTGCTGCGCTCGCCGGCGATCGCGGCCGCGCTGGTGCGTTCGGCCGACGTCGGCTCGGGTGACCTGGTGCTCGACCTCGGCGCGGGCACCGGCGCCATCACCCGGCCGCTCGCGGCCACCGGTGCCCGGGTGCTGGCGATCGAACGCGACGCCGACTTCGTCGCTAGGCTCTCCGCCGAGCTGAGCAGGCGCAACGTCCGCGTGGTGCGGGCTGACCTGCGAACCGTGCCGTTGCCGCGGCGAGAGTACACAGTGGTCGCGAGCATCCCGTACTCGATCTCCACACCGCT
>WHUB01000057.1 GCA_009377395.1 Actinophytocola sp.
GGTCAGCGGTCAGCCCCGGGTGCCGGTGCTCGTCGACGGCGACGAGGTGGTGTGCTGACCGGCCCCAGCGGTGGCGGAAAGTCGACCGTCGGACCCGAGCTGGCCAAGCGGCTCCGCGATCACGTCGTCGTGGTCGAGCAGGACGTGCTCTGGACCGGCGGCCTGCGTGACGACGTCGACGGCCACCCCGCGTTCCGCGCCACCTGGCTGCGGCTGGCCGCGATGATCCACCAGAGCGGGCGGCCGGTCGTGCTGTGCGGCACGGTGGTGCCGCCCGAGTTCGAGCCGCTGCCGGAACGGGCGCTGTTCTCCGACATCCACTACCTCGCGCTGGTCGCCGAGCCGGGCGTGCTCGCGGCGCGGCTCGCCGCACGACCCGCCTGGCGGGAGTGGGACGACGAGGACCGCGTCGCGGAGATGCTGGCGTTCACCGCGTGGCTGCGGGACAACGCGGCGGACATGCAGCCACCGGTGCGGCTCGTCGACACCGGCCACGCTCCGCTGGACGCCGCCGTCGACACGGTGTGCGACTGGGTTCGCGCGCTGCTGTGACTGTCGGTGGGCCGGGGCAGCATGACTGCCAGTCACGACCTTGGAGGACTCATGCAGGGAAACATCAGGTTCGGCTGCGTCGCGCTCGACTGCCCCGACCCGTGGCGGCTCGCCGGTTTCTACGGCCGGTTGCTCGGCTGGCGCGTCGACGCGGGCGACACCCCGGAGGACGAGTGGGTGAGCCTGCGCAATCCGGACGGCGGGCCCGACATCTGCTTCCAGCGCGACCCGGAGTACCAGCCGTCGACGTGGCCGTCGAACGAGCGCCCGCAGATGCTGCACATCGACTTCGACGTGCCCGACATCGACGCCGAGCACGACCGGGTGCTCGCGCTCGGTGCGCGGCTGCTCGACGACACCCCGGAGAGCTTCCGGGTCTACGCCGACCCGGACGGCCATCCGTTCTGCCTCGTGCGGGAGTAGCGAATGACGAACACGGTGGCGTGAGTGCGGGACACGACGGGTATCCGACAGTGCGGAGCTTGACAATCGGATGCCTTGCGTGGTGTTGGGGTTTCGCACGTAACACCCGAAAGGTGCAAGCAAGGCGCTTGCAACTGCTAGCAGTGCTGCGTATGCTGGCTTTATCGCAAGGAGGTGGGCTGGATGCCCGAATCAGACGCTACTGAAGACTCGGGCACGCACCCCACCACCGGACAGCCGATCGGCAAGGTTGCCGACATCGGTCGCGATATCGGGCAGTACATCCGGCAGCAGCGGGAGAACGCGCGAATCTCGCTGCGACAGCTTTCCAAATTGGCAGGTGTGTCGAACCCATACCTGAGCCAGATCGAGAGAGGTTCGCGTAAGCCCAGCGCGGAGATCTTGCAGCAGATCGCGAAGGGGCTGCGTATCTCCGCCGAGGCGCTGTACGTACAGGCGGGAATTCTGGATGTGCCCACCGGGGGTCCGGTAGCCGACGCTATCCGGGCAGACGACGAGCTCACCGAGCGCCAGAAGCAGGTGCTGCTCGATGTCTACGAGTCGTTCCGCCGGGAGAACTCGGCGAACCCGTCCGAGCACGAAGACAAAGACAACACCCAGTAGTTCCACCACCGCAGCCATATAGGAGTGATCTTTCGATGACCCGTCCGACCAAGGAAGACGTCAACAAGGTGCGCGAGCAGCTCAACCACGCCATCGAGCAGGTGCGCACCCCGCTGTTCGCCGCGCTCGGCGCTGGCAACCTCGCCAGCCACGCCGTCGCCGACGCCGTCACCAAGGCCACCGACGTCGAGGGCCTGCGCGAGAGCGCGCGGAAGTCCTTCGACGACGCCAAGCGCAACTTCGAGGAGCTGCCGAAGGACGTCCAGGGCGTCCGGGAGAACGTCCGCGAGCGGCTCGACCCGGCCGAGTTCCGCAGGCTGGTCGAGGAGTACACCGAGTCCGCCCGGAAGCTGTACGACCGGCTCGCCGAGTCCGGCGAGGAGGCCTGGGACCAGCTGCTGGAGCAGCCGCAGGTGCGTCGTGCCATCGAGCAGCTGCAGGAGGCCATCGACAACGCCGAGAAGCGCGTCGAGGAGACCACCGGTGACGTCCGCGGCCGGTTCGACGAGATCGTCAGCCGGATGACCAACCGGACCAAGTCGACCGCCGACACCACCGCGACCAGCGCGAAGCAGGCGTCGGCCGTCGTGGCCGAGGAGACCGTCGGCAGCACCAAGCAGGCCGCGAGCACGGCCAAGAAGGCCACCACGACGGCCAAGGCCAGCACGGCGACCAAGAAGGCGCCCGCGAAGAAGTCGACCACCGGCGCCGCCACCAAGAAGACCGACAGCACCAGCTGACGGTCCGGCATCGCACGAGGCTCCGGCCGCCGATACGGCAGCCGGAGCCTCCTGCTGCCACCCGGGATTGTGAGGAACCCACCTGATCGCCGTAGGCTTGTCCCGTGGCACCGCTCTCGATCGAAATACTCTGGTTCATACAACTGGCCGGTGTGCCGGTCGGCATTTACGCCTTCGCGCACGCCGTGTTGCAGCGCGCCGACGCGTACACCGCCGCCGATCGCATGACGAAGCCCGCCTGGATGGGCATCACCGGCGGCGGCACCGCCGCCATGATCCTGTTCGGCGCGTTCGGCGGCGGCGGGCCGGGAATGCTGTTCTGGATCGCGGGCCTTGTCGCGGTTCTTGTCTACATCGTCGACGTGCGGCCGAAGCTGATCGAAGTACAGCGCGGCCACAACTGGTAGGCGTCATGCGTAACTGGTCCATCGCGGGAACCCTGGACGTCGTGCCCACCGCCGAGCGGCCCGACCTGCTCGCCGAGCCGGTGGCGAAGATGCTGCGCGCGCTCGGCGCGGACACCGAAGCCGGGGTCGTCGAGATCGACCCCGAGCTCGCCGACACCGAGAAGTTCTGCGACACCTACGGCTCGCCGCTCGACGCGTCGGCGAACTGCGTCGTCGTCGCGGGCAAGCGGGCCGGCGCGGTGCGCTACGCGGCGGCGATGGTGCTCGCCACCACCCGCGCCGACGTGAACAACGTCATCCGGCGCCGCCTCGACGTCCGCAAGGCGTCGTTCGCCCCGATGGCGGACGCGGTGGCGCAGACCGGCATGGCCTACGGCGGCATCACGCCGATCGGGCTGCCGGACGACTGGCCGGTGCTGGTCGACGCCGCCGTCGCCGAGGCGGCCGAGGTCGTGATCGGCAGCGGCACCCGGGGCGGCAAGCTGCTCGTCACCGGCGAGCTGCTGGCGTCGCTGCCCGGCGCCGAGGTGGTCGACGGCCTCGCGAAGCCGATCATTTAAAAGACAACCGTGCGGCTCGCGTGCACCAGCACGCGGTTCTCCAGGTGCCAGCGCAGACCCCGCGACAGCACGACCTTCTCGATGTCGCGGCCCTTGCGCACCATGTCGGGGATGCCGTCGCCGTGGTCGACCCTGATCACGTCCTGCTCGATGATCGGGCCTTCGTCCAGGTCCGCCGTGACGTAGTGGCAGGTCGCGCCGACCAGCTTCACGCCGCGCGCGTGGGCCTGGTGGTACGGCTTCGCGCCGACGAACGACGGCAGGAAGCTGTGGTGGATGTTGATCGCGCGGCCGGCCCAGGCGTGGCACAGCTGCTCGGGCAGGATCTGCATGAACCGGGCGAGCACGACCGCGTGCGGGTCGTGCTCGTCGACGATCTCGGCCACCCGCGCGAACGCCTCGGCCTTGGCGTCCGGGTCGCTGCCGAACCGCACGTGATGGAACGGGATGCCGTGCGCCTTGGTGATGTCCGCCAGCCCGTCGTGGTTGCCGATCACCGCGCTCACCTGGACGTCGAGCTCGCCCGACGCGACCCTGCCGAGCAGGTCGTAGAGGCAGTGCGCCTCCTTGGACACCAGCACGACGATGCGGCGGCGCACGCCGGTGTCGTCGATGCGCCAGTGCAGTCCGCCCGCGCCGCCCTCGTCGTCCTCATCGGCGCCGAGCGACGCGGCCACCGGGGCGAAGCGCTCCCGCAGCTCGTCGACGTCGTACGGCAGCGAGTCGGCGCGGACTTCCTGCCGGGTGAAGAACCAGCCGGTGTCCGGGTCGGTGTGGTAGGCGGCCTCGACGATCCAGCCGCCCTGCTCGGCGATGAACGACGCGATCCGCGCCACGATCCCGGTGCGGTCCGGGCAGCCGAAGGTGATGACGTAGCGGCGTTCCGACGGGTTCACGTCAGCCTTCCTTCGCGAGGGTGTCCGCGACATGCTCGGACTCGTGGCCGAGCAGCTTCTCGACCTGCCCGGCGATGGTGCGCTCGATCTTGCCGCCGACCAGCGGGACGCTGACCTTCACCTCGCCGTTGATCGTCAGCGAGGCGCCGTCGCCGTCCTGCCGCAGCTCCGAGTGCGCCGTGATCGACCCCGGCACGCCGGACACGTTGGCGGTCGCCGTCCCGGTCGCGGTCTGGCCGTCGACCTCCCAGCGCTGTTCCCGCTCGACGTGCAGGTCGCCGGAGTGCACCCCGCGCACCACGCCGGGCAGCTTGTCGCTGGGGATGCCCTGCCGCATCCGGTAGTAGATGGTGCACGCCGAGTTGTCGTGGCTGAGCAGTTCGGCGTCCTTGCCGCCGATCTCGGCGAGCCGCCGCCGGATGGCGTCCTCGCTCGTGAGCGCGGCCAGCACCTGCTCGAACGGATACGGGAACTCGGTGCGGTGCTCGATGCGGGATGACATGGGCCGCACATTACCGGTGCGGCTGGGGCGGTCGGTGCCGTGAATGCCAGACTTCCAGTCATGGACAGCGCTGCGACCAGCCACGGCGCTCGGCTCGGGGAGTACACCACGCTGCGGCTCGGCGGCCCGGCGGCGAGAGTGATCACCGCCACCACCGACGACGACCTCGTCGCGGCCGTCGCCAAGTGCGACGCGGCTGGCGAGCCGCCGCTGCTGCTGGGCGGCGGGTCGAACCTGGTGATCTCCGACGCGGGGTTCGACGGCACCGTGGTGCGCATCGCGACGGACGGCGAGCGCGTCGAGCCCGGGGACGACGACCGGGTGCTGGTCGAGGTCGCCGCCGGGGAGGACTGGGACGGCTTCGTCGCGCGCAGCATCGACGCGGGGTTGTCCGGGCTCGAGTCGTTGTCGGGGATTCCGGGCCGGGTCGGCGCGACGCCGATCCAGAACGTCGGCGCCTACGGCTGGGAGGTCGGCGAGTTCCTGCGCTGGGTGCGCGTCTACGACCGGGCTTCCGGCGAGGTGGCCACGCTCGACGTCGACCAGCTCGGCCTGGCGTACCGGACCAGCCGCTTCAAGGGCAACGACGAGGCCGTCGTGCTCAGCGTGTGCTTCGCGCTGCACGGTGACGGCGAGGGTCAGCCGGTGCGCTACGCCGAGCTGGCACGCACGCTCGGCGTCGAGCCGGGCACGCGGGCGCCCGCCGCCGAGGTGCGCGAGGCCGTGCTCGGGCTGCGGCGCGGCAAGGGCATGGTGCTCGACGAGCAGGACAAGGACACCTGGAGCGCGGGGTCGTTCTTCACCAACCCGACCATCGCCGAGGCCGAGCTGCCCGGCGTGCTGGCGCGCATCGCGGCCGTCGTCGGTGAGGACGTCGTGGTGCCGCGCTTCCCGGCCGCGAACGGGGTCAAGCTGCCCGCCGCGTGGCTGATCGAGCGTGCCGGGTTCGGTAAGGGGTACCCGGGACCTGGGGCCAGGGTGGCGCTGTCGACCAAGCACACGCTGGCGCTGACCAATCGGGGTGAGGCGAGCACGGCCGACCTGCTCGCGTTGGCGCGGGAGGTGCGGGACGGCGTCGCGGACCGGTTCGGTGTGAGCCTGCATCCCGAACCGCTGCTCGTCGGCTGCTCGTTGTAGCCGGGGAAGCGCGCTCGATCCGGCGCTGGGCGAATCGGGCGGGTATGACAAACCGAACCTTACCGGCGCGCCATAATGGCCGCCGGGCGTGGCATCGTGGAAGGGCGCACGAGGAAGGGGGCCGTTGGTGATCGCGAGGCGGACGGTGTTGCGAAACGTCGCGGTGGCAGGTGGTGGCGCGCTCGTCGCCGGTGCCGCGGGGTGCACCGACGTGCAGGAGGGTGTCGGCGCCGCGGGCGCGCAGCCCGCGCCGGAGCCCGTCGCGGTGATCACCCCGAAGCCGGCGGACGGCGCGACCGACGTCGGCGTGAACGAGGACATCAGCATCACCGTCGAGCGGGGCACGCTGCGCGAGGTCACGCTCACCAACCAGGCGGGCAAGCACGTCAAAGGCTCCCTCACCAAGGACAAGACCGGCTGGCGCGTCGCCGAGCCGCTCGGCTACGGCAAGACCTACCGCTACACCGCGCGGGCCATCGGCACCGACCACAAGACCGTCACGGTGCGAGGCAGCTTCAGCACCCTCGATCCCGCCCGCCAGATCCGCGCCACCATCAACCCGATCGACTACGTGACGGTCGGCGTCGCGATGCCGATCAGTCTGCAGTTCGACGCGCCGATCACCAACAAGGCCGCCGTCGAGCGGGCGCTCTCGGTGCACACCAGCACCGACGTCGAGGGGTCGTGGGGGTGGCTGCACGACCAGCAGGTCGACTGGCGGCCGCGCGAGTACTGGCCGGAGGGCACCAAGGTCAACGTCGCCGCGCGGCTCTACGGCGTGCACTACGGCGGCGGGGCGTACGGCGTCACCGACCTGACCACCCAGTTCACCATCGGCCGCAACCAGGTCGTCAAGATCCACACCCCCGACCACCGGATGCGGGTCTACCGCGACGGAAAGCTGTACCGGTCGTACCCGTCGAGCAACGGCGAGGACAAGAACCCGGACCTGAACACGCCCAACGGCACGCTGATCGTGATGGAAAAGCACGAGAAGGAGCGGTTCGACAACGCCCGCTATGGCTATACCAACGTGTGGAAGAAATGGGCGGTCCGGATTTCGAACCACGGCGAGTTCATCCACGAGAATAACGACAATGCCGCCAATATCGGCAAGCGGAATACATCGCACGGATGCGTTAATCTACTCAATAAGGACGCTAAGGAGTATTACCACTCCGCGTTGATCGGCGACCCCGTCGAGATCACCGGCGCCAAGGTCGATATGCCGACGTCTTCCGACGTCAACGACTGGTTGTTCGACTGGCGGACCTGGCGGTCGATGTCGGCGCTGTAGCCGTAGGGCGTCGTTCTCGCCTAGGCTTGCGCGCCGGACACAGTGTCGGTAGATACCAATTCGGCCGAAGCGCGCGAACGTGCCGGACAAGGCAGGATGGCACGTCCACTTGCCTCCGGCCTGCTTGGTATGGCGCGCCGGGAAGAATGCCGCCGCCGCCCGCGTTAATGCCGAAAGGCAGCCGGAGTCAGTCGACGAGGAGTAGACGATAATGACCGCAGCGCGCGGGATGGTGCATGCTGAATCGCCGCCGAGAGCGAGGGGCACCGGGCCCATTCCCCGCGCGGTCGCCGGAACGATCGGCAGGGTCCCGCGCCGGGTCGCGGTGATGTCGGTGCACACCTCGCCGCTCGAGCAGCCGGGCACCGGCGACGCCGGCGGCATGAACGTCTACATCGCCGAGACCTCCCGCGAGATGGCCCGCCGGGGCATCGAGGTCGAGGTCTTCACCCGGGCGACCTCCTCCGACCAGCCGCCGATCGCCGAGCTCGCGCCCGGTGTGCTCGTCCGGCACGTGCCCGCCGGGCCGTTCGAGCCGCTCGGCCGCGCCGAGCTGCCGGCGCAGATGTGCGCGTTCACCGCGGGCGTGCTGCGCGCCGAGGCCTTCCATCCGCCCGGCTACTACGACCTCGTGCACTCGCACTACTGGGTGTCCGGCCAGGTCGGCTGGCTGGCGGCGGAGCGCTGGAACGTGCCGCTGGTGCACACCGCGCACACCCTGGCCAAGGTGAAGAACGCCGCGCTCGCCGACGGCGACGCCCCCGAGCCGCGCACCCGGGTCATCGGCGAGCAGCAGGTCGTCGACGAGGCGGACCGGCTGGTCGCCAACACCGGCGTCGAGGCGCGTCAGCTCGTCGAGCTCTACGGCGCGGTGCCGGGCACGGTGCGCGCCGTGTCGCCTGGGGTCGACCTGCACTCGTTCACGCCGGGATCGACGTCGGCCGCGCGCGACGCGCTGGGCATCCCACACGCCGCCGTCGTGCTCGCCTTCGCCGGGCGCATCCAGCCACTGAAGGCGCCGGACGTGCTGCTGCGGGCGGCGGCCGAGCTGGTGCGCCGCGACCCGGAGCTGGCGCGGCGGCTGGTCGTGCTCGTCGTCGGCGGGCCGTCCGGCAGCGGCCTCGAACAGCCGGAGGGCCTGCGGGAGCTGGCCGATCAGCTCGGCATCGTGGCGAACACCCGGTTCCTGCCGCCGCAACCGGCGCGTGCGCTGGCGGAGGTGTTCCGCGCCGCTGACGTGGTAGCCGTACCCAGTTACAACGAGTCGTTCGGTCTCGTCGCGCTCGAGGCGCAGGCGTGCGGGACGCCGGTGGTCGCCGCCGAGGTCGGCGGGCTGCCGACGGCCGTCGCGCATCGCGAGTCCGGACTGCTCGTGCCGACGCATCGGGCGGAGGACTGGGCGGCCGCCCTCGCCGCGGTCGCCCGCGACCCGGGTTACCGTGCCCGGCTGTCGGCCGGTGCGCTCGACCACGCACGGAGCTTCTCGTGGCGGCGCACGACCGACGCGCTGCTCGCCGTCTACGCGTCGGCGGTGACCGAGTACGAGCACGCGATGCGGGAGGCGTCATGAGCGGTTGGGAGCTTCGCCGACCGGTAGAGGCGGGCCGCCCGAGCCTGCGAGGGTGGCTCTCCGATACCGGTCCTACCGCCGCGCCGCGTCTGGTGAGCGGGGCTGCGGCACCGGCGAAGGTCACAGAGCGGGAGGCGTCATGAGTAGGGTGCGCGCGGTCGTCGAGTCCACCCTGGCCAACCTCGAACTCAGCTACACCGAGCACGGCCCCGGCAGGTACTTCGTCACGCTGCCGGGCGAGAAGAAGCTCCAGACCAACTGCTGGCTCATCGAGGGCGACAATTCGTTCGCCGTCGAGGCGTTCGTGTGCCGCCGCCCCGACGAGGCGCACGAGGAGGTCTACCGCTACCTGCTGCGGCGGAACACCACCCTCTACGGCGTGCACTACGCGATCGACAAGGCAGGCGACATCTACCTCGTCGGCCGGGTCTCGCTCGACGCCGTCACCGAGTCCGAATTGGACAAGCTGCTCGGCCAGGTGCTGGAGGCGGCGGACAGCGACTTCAACATCCTGCTCGAGATCGGCTTCGCGACCTCGATCAAGCGCGAGTGGGACTGGCGGGTCTCGCGCGGCGAGTCGCTGGCGAACCTGCAGGCGTTCAAGCACCTCGTCGAGCCGTCCAACGGCGACCATCGACCCGTGAGCGATTCGTGACCTGACGGCTGCAACCGCCTGCCGTCGCGCCGCCGTCCTGACGGCATGAACAGATCGACAAGCAGGCTCGCAGGGATGGCACTGGCCGTCGGTGTCATCGCCGCACTGGTCGCGGGGTGCTCCGGCGGCGACGATTCGACGGCGGGTGGCAGCGCAGGCTCGATGCCCACCGCCGGTCTGTCGGCCGACCGGGTGCCCGCGCCGGCGAGCGCGGAAGGATTCTCGGTCTCGTCGCGGGGCGAGGCCGCGGACCCGGTGCCCGCGTCACAGCTGACCTCGTTCGATCGCCAGCTCGCGCGGACCGCGAGCATGACGGTGCGCGCCGAAGACGCCGCACGAGCCGCGGCCGCCGCGCGACAGATCGCGGCCGACGCGGGCGGTTACGTCGGCTCGGAACGCTCGGACGAGGAGTCGGCGTCGCTCACCCTCGTGGTGCCGAGCGAGGAGATGGACGGCGTGCTCGCCGACCTCGCGGGCCTCGGCAAGCGCATCGAGCAGCGGGTCAGCGTCGAGGACGTCACCGACCAGATCGTCGACGTCGACAGCCGGGTGGCGTCGCAGCGCGAGAGCGTCGAGCGGGTGCGGAAGCTGCTGGCGCGGGCCGAGTCCATCTCCGACCTGGTGACGATCGAGCGGGAGCTGGCGTGGCGCGAGGCGGAGCTCGAGTCGCTGCTCGCCAGGCAGGACGCGCTGCGCGGTAGGGTCACCATGGCGCCGATCTCGCTGGAGCTGGTCGAGAAGCCCGGCACGAACGGCGATCGCGACGACGGCTACAGCTTCCTCGCCGGACTCGCGGCGGGCTGGGGTGCGTTCACCACGTTCCTCGGCGCGACGGCGGAAGCGCTCGGCGCCGCGCTGCCGTTCCTCGTCCTCGCGGGCGTGCTCGCCGCGCTCGCGCTGCTGGCGCGCAGACGCCGCAGGCACGCGCGGGGCGGCGCGCCAGCAGGCGGTTAGACCGGCGAGTCGGCACCGGTCAGCTCGGCGTGCCTGGCGCGGATGCCCAGCACCAGCAGCCGGAGGCCGTAGTCGAACGTGTGGTCGTGTCCGCAGGGTTCGCGCGCCGTGATCGCGGACGCCAGGTGCGGGAACCGGTCCGCGTCGAGCGCGGCGGAGTGCAGCGCGAAGTCGTCCACGCCCGACTCGGCTCGGGTAGCCTCCGCCTGCGCCTCCAGCGCCATCCCGCCGATGTAGCCGCCCAGCACGGAGAAGACTTGCTGCGCCTCGGCGGGCGGGAAGCCGACGGCGACCAGCTCACCGAGCGCGATGTCGATTCCGGGGAGCGTGTCGATGGTCGGCCGGTTGCCCGCGATCACCTGCGGCGCGTCCGGCACCGCGACGATCAGCCGGTACATGGTGCGGCCGCGCTCCTCGAGCCAGTCCCACCACGGCTGGCCGGTCGCCGGCCGGTCGGCATGGGCGGTGCGGCAGTGGTGCAGCAGGTGCTCGGCGACGTGGTCGAGCAGCTCGCGCTTGTTCGCGACGTGCCAGTACAGCGTCGGCGCCGAGACGCCGAGCTGGGTCGCGACCCTGCGCAGCGTCATCGCCGCGAGACCGTGCTCGGCCATGAGGTCGACGGCCGCGTGCACGATCGCGTCGCGGGAAACCGGCTTGCGCATGCTTGACAGACTAACAGTGTTAGAGAAGGATGCCTAACATTGTTAGAGAGGGGTGGTGGGGTGGAGCCGGATGAGGCTGCGGTCAGCGTCCGCGGATTGCGGAAGACGTATGGCGAGGTCGAGGCGGTGCGGGGCATCGACCTCGACGTCGAACAGCGGGAGATGTTCGGCTTCCTTGGGCCGAACGGGGCGGGCAAGACGACGGCGATCAAGATCCTGTGCACCATCGCCGAGCCCACCGGCGGCAGCGTTACCGTGGCGGGCTGCGACGTCGTCACCGATCGCGCCGAGCTGCGGCGCCGGATCGGCGTGGTGTTCCAGGAGCCGACGCTGGACGCCTACCTGACGGCGGAACAGAACCTGCGCTTCCACGGCGAGCTGTACGGCATGCCGCGCAAGGTGCTGCGCGACCGGATGGACGACGTGCTGGAACTGGTCGGCCTCGCCGACCGGCGCAACGACCAGGTGCTGAAGTTCTCCGGCGGCATGAAGCGCAGGCTCGAGATCGGCCGCGGCCTGCTGCACGCGCCGCAGGTGCTCTTCCTCGACGAGCCGACGATCGGGCTCGACCCGCAGACCAGGGCGTCGATCTGGGACTACATCGGCAGGCTGCGCAAGGAAACCGACATCACGATCTTCGTCACGACGCACTACATGGACGAGGCCGAGTACTGCGACCGGATCGCGATCATGAACCGCGGCGAGATCGTGGTGACCGGCACGCCCGACGGCCTCAAGCGCAGCATCGGCTCGGACCGGGTGCAGATCCGCACCGAGGACGACGAGCGGGCGATCGAGCGGATACGCGACCGGTTCGGCATCGAGGCCGCCGTGCACGACGGCATGGTGACCTTCGCGGTGCCGGGCGGTGCCGAGTTCGTGCCCAAGCTGTTCGCCGATCTCGGCATGGACATCCAGACCGTGACGATCACCCGGCCGAGCCTCGACGACGTCTTCCTCTCCTACACCGGCCGCACCATCGCCGACTCCGAGTCGGCGGCGGAAGGCTCCGCGTCGGCCATGGCCCGCGCATTCCAGGGAAGGCGGTGAGCGCACGATGACCTCGACGCTTCCGGTGCGATACAAGGAGATCACCGCGAGTGGCCTGCGGCACGAGGCTCGCGCCACCACGATGGTGTGGCGGCGCGAGATGATCCGCTTCAGTCATGACCGGATGCGGGTGTTCGCGATGCTGGTGCAGCCGCTGCTGTTCCTGTTCGTGATGGGCACCGGTCTGGCCAGCGTGGTGCGCGCGGGGGACGGGCTCGACTTCCGCACCTTCCTCTTCCCCGGCGTGCTCGCCATGTCGGTGCTGTTCTCCGCCGCGTTCAGCGGGATTTCGCTGGTGTGGGACCGCGAGTTCGGCTTCCTGCGGGAGATGCTCGTCGCGCCGGTCAGCAAGGCCGCGATCGTGGTCGGCAAGTGCCTCGGCGGCGCGACGACGGCGACGTTGCAGGCCGTCGTGCTGCTGGCGCTCGCCGGGGTGGTCGGCGTGCCGTACCACCCGGTGCTGCTGGCCGAGCTGGTGGTGCTGCTGTTCATCGGGGCGTTCATGCTGACGTCGATGGGCGTGCTGCTGTCGGCACGGATCACCCAGATCCAGGCGGCCATGCCGGCGAGCCAGCTGATCATCATGCCGATGATGTTCCTGTCCGGCGCGCTGTTCCCGATGGCGAACCTGCCGGGCTGGCTCGCTGTGCTGACCAAGCTGAACCCGCTGACGTACGTGGTGCAGCCGATGCGGACGGTGATCTTCGAGCATCTCGACGTCCCGCCCGCGGCGCTGGCCGCCTTCGGCTCGGACGTCACGTGGGGCGGCTGGCAGGTGCCCATCCTGTTGCAGGTCGCGGTGGCCGTCGGCGTCACCGGTCTCATCGTCGCCCTGGCCGTGGCCCTGTTCAGCCGCACCGACTGAGCCGCACGAGGGGGTAACGCGGGGCGGCCCGAGGGAGGGGGAGTCGCGAAGACTCGGGCCGCCCCGCGCGTTACTCCGCCGTGCAGTGCCCCGCGGACGAGGGGAGGCCGGCGGGGCCGCAGCGGGCGGATGCAGCTCGGCAGGGGGAGACGAGCTGCATAGCTCCCACCACGAGCCGGGGAGTGCGTGGAGACCGGTCGGGCGGGTTGGATGACAACCTGTCAGATGTGACAAGCGGTCACAACCATGCTGACTAATCTTTTCGAGTGTATTCACTGAATTGCGTCCACTCAGCGCAGTCACATACATCTAAATGGCGGTATCTATACCGCCGAAGTGCGGAGTTGTGGGTCCAGTTGGGTGGTCGAGGTCGCACGCAGGGTAGACCGAGTCGTTACATCCGCACCACTGAGTGACCGCGCGCCCGGCCTCGCATAACCTGCTTGCCATGGGCGAGAAGTCAACGCTGGTGCTGCTGCGCCATGGCCAGAGCACCTGGAACGCGGAGAACCTGTTCACGGGCTGGGTCGACGTCCCGCTCTCGGTGCAGGGGGAGGGCGAGGCGCGACGGGGCGGCGAACTGCTCGCCGAGACCGGAATGCTGCCCGACGTCGTGCACACCTCGCTGCTGCGGAGGGCCATCTCGACCGCCAACATCGCGCTCGACGTCGCCGACCGGCACTGGGTCGACGTGCGCCGCGACTGGCGGCTCAACGAGCGCCACTACGGCGCGTTGCAGGGCAAGGACAAGAAGCAGACGCTCGCGGAGTACGGCGAGGAGCAGTTCATGCTCTGGCGCCGTTCGTACGACACCCCGCCGCCACCGATCGAGAAGGGCAGCGAGTACAGCCAGGACGCCGACGCGCGGTACGCCGGGCTCGGCGCGGAGATGCCGCTGACCGAATGCCTCGCCGACGTCGTCACGCGGCTGCTGCCGTACTGGGAGTCGGCGATCGTGCCCGACCTGCGCGCGGGCAAGACGGTGCTGATCGCGGCGCACGGCAACTCGCTGCGGGCGCTGGTCAAGCACCTCGACGGGATCTCGGACGCCGACATCGCCGGGCTCAACATCCCCACCGGCATCCCGCTGCGCTACGACCTGGACGCGGACATGTCGCCGCTGAACCCCGGCGGCACCTACCTCGACCCGGACGCCGCGGCCGACGCGGCGGCGGCCGTCGCCGCCCAGGGCAGGTAGCGCTCACCCCCGTGCGTCGTGTCCCACACTCAGGACGTCGTGTCCTGCGTTCACGACGCCGTGTTCGACGTTCAGGACGCTCAGCCGAACTGGACCGAGCGTTTCGCGAGGCCGTACCAGTAGCCGTCGATCACGCTCCGTGCGCCGGGCTCGTCCCCGGCCGCGCCGAGCGAGACGAACAGCGGCGCGAAGTGCTCGGTGCGCGGGTGGGCGATGCGCGCCGCCGGGGCCGTGTCGCCGAAGCTCAGCAGCGTGTCGACGTCGCCCCCCGCCAGCGCCTCGCCGCCCCAGTGGTCGAACTCCGACGACCACGCTGCGGGCGCGACGTCGCTCGGCCCGCCCAGGTTGATCTCGCGCAGGTTGTGGGTGAAGAACCCGCTGCCGACGATCAGCACACCCTCGTCGCGCAGCGGCGCGAGCTTGCCGCCGAGCCGGTGCAGCTCGGCGGGGTCGAGGGTCGGCATGGAGACCTGCAATACCGGGACGTCGGCATCCGGGTACATCTCGACCAGCGGGACGTAGGCGCCGTGGTCGAGCCCCCGCTCCGGCTCGTCGTGGGTGTCACCGATCAGCTGCCGTACCCGCTCGGCCAGCTCAGGCGCGCCGGGCGCCGGGTAGGTGAGGGTGTAGTAGCGCTCGGGAAAGCCCCAGAAGTCGTAGACGAGCGGTCGCTGTTCGGTCGCGCCGATCGTGACCGGCGCGTTCTCCCAGTGCGCCGACACCATCAGGATCGCGCGCGGCCGGGGCAGCTCGGCGGACCAGCCGGCGAGCTGGCCGGTCCACAGCGCGTCGTCGGCGAGCGGCGGCGCGCCGTGGCTGAGGTAGATCACGGGCATGCGTTCGGTCACGCCCATGCCAACGGCACCGTTGGCGGGGCTATTCCACCGCTGCCGTGTCACCCGGACAGGTGAGCGGCCAGCAGGTGAACGAGGTATGTCCCGGCGGCGAACATTGCCGCCTGAGATGTCATGGCCGTCACGGATGAGCGGCCAACACTAGGACAACAGGCCACCAGCATGCTTACGATTCGCACGTGACCGTGTCCGCAATGCTCGCACTGGCAGTCACCGGCGCGCTCCTCGTGGGCGTGCTGCTCGGCTTGGCGATCGCACGCGGCAGACGTCGGGCCGCGGCGAGCAAGCCCACCGGGCCGACCGTCGCCGAGCTGCTGCTGCGGCTGGTGCGGTCCTCCCACAACGGCGTCGCCGTGGTGAACCAGTTCGGCGACACGGTGCTGCACAACCCGCGCGCGGTCGACCTCGGCCTGGTGCACAAGAGCCGCGTCGACGCGCGGGCGCGGGTCGCGGCCGAGCAGGCCGTCGAGACCGAGGAGCGGGTCGAGATCGACCTCTCGCCGCTCGGCGGCGCGCGGGGCAGGCAGCCGGAGGCGGTGCTAGGCGAGGCCATCTCGCTCGGCGACGGCTACACCGTGATCGAGGCCGTCGACCACTCCGAGGCGGTCCGGCTCGAGGCGACCAGGCGGGACTTCGTCGCGAACGTCAGCCACGAGCTGAAGACGCCGGTCGGCGCGATGGCGCTGCTCGCCGAGGCCGTCATGGACGCTGGCGAGGACACCCTCGAGGTCCGCCGCTTCGCGGAGCAGATCCTGACCGAGTCCACCCGGCTCGGCACCCTGGTCACCGAGCTGATCGAGCTGTCGCGGCTACAGGGCGCGGAGGCGCTGCCCGAGATGAACGTCGTCGAGGTCGACGCCGTGGTGTCGGAGGCGCTCGGCAGGGTCGAGGTCACCGCCGACGCCGACGAGCGCACCATGACCACCGATCAGGAAAGTGGCCTGCTCGTCGACGGAGACAAGACGTTGCTGGTGACCGCGCTGTCGAACCTGCTGACCAACGCCGTCGCCTACTCCCCGGCGGGGAGCCCGGTGTCGATCTCCCGCAGGCTGGTCGACGACATGGTGGAGATCGCCGTCACCGACCGGGGCATCGGCATCGCCGAGGAGGAGCAGCAACGGGTTTTCGAGCGCTTCTACCGGGTCGACAAGGCCCGCTCGCGGGCGACCGGCGGCACCGGCCTCGGCCTCGCGATCGTCAAGCACGCCGCCGCCAACCACGGCGGCGAGGTGCGACTGTGGAGCATGCCGGGCACCGGCTCGACCTTCACGCTGTGCATACCCGCACACAACTCGGACCGGACGCGTCGCGGCGCCGAGTCCGACTCGCGCGGGCGGCAACGCCTGCGCGGGCGCTCCGCCACATCGGGGACAGGCCTCGTCGTGGCGAGTGAGACAACCAACCACGGAGGGATGTTGTGACCAGGGTTCTCATCGTCGAAGACGAGGAGTCGTTCGCCGACCCGCTCACCTTCTTGCTGCGCAAGGAGGGGTTCACGGCGACGGTGGCCAACACCGGTCAGGAGGCGCTCGACGAGTTCGACCGCAATGGTGCCGACATCGTGCTGCTCGACCTGATGCTGCCGGGCATGAGCGGCACCGACGTGTGCAAGCAGCTCCGGGCTCGGGCCGCCGTCCCGGTGATCATGGTGACGGCGCGTGACAGCGAGATCGACAAGGTGGTCGGCCTCGAACTCGGCGCCGACGACTACGTCACCAAGCCGTACTCGGCGCGGGAGCTGATCGCGCGGATCAGGGCGGTGCTGCGGCGCGGCACCGACGCCGCTGGCGGCGGGGGCGGCGAAACCGACGTCGGGCCCGCCGTGCTCTCGGCGGGCCCGGTACGGATGGACGTCGAGCGGCACGTGGTGACCGTCGCGGGCGACGAGGTGTCGCTGCCGTTGAAGGAGTTCGACCTGCTCGAGTACCTGCTGCGTAACTCCGGCCGGGTGCTCACCCGGGGCCAGCTCATCGACCGGGTGTGGGGCGCGGACTACGTCGGCGACACCAAGACGCTCGACGTCCACGTGAAGCGGCTGCGGGCGAAGATCGAGCCCGATCCCGGCTCGCCGCGCTACCTCGTCACGGTGCGCGGGCTCGGCTACAAGTTCGAGGCGAGCGCGTGACTTCGTCCGGCCGGAGCGGGGGTCGTCCACCCAGCGCAGTGAGGGTGACATTCACCGCATACGTTCGGACGTCGGGCAGATCATAGTGCGCTCGGAGTGGGTGCGCAGGGTAACGTAGCTCGGTGTGCGCCTAGGAGTACTCGACGTCGGATCGAACACGACCCACCTGCTCGTGGTCGATGCGCACCGTGGCGCCCACCCGACGCCGATGCACTCGGAGAAGACCGTGCTCCGGCTCGCCGAGCGGATCACGAAGTCCGGTGACCTGAGCAAGGACGGTGCCGACGACCTGGTGCAGGCCGTCGAGGCCGCCAAGAAGTCCGCCCGCAAGCTCGGCTGCGAGGAGATGCTCGCGTTCGCGACGTCCGCGGTGCGGGAGGCGGGCAACTCCGGCAAGGTGCTGCGCCGGGTTTCCGAGGAAACCGGCGTCGAGCTGTTGGTGCTCTCCGGCGACGACGAGGCGAAGCTGACGTTCCTCGCGGTGCGCCGCTGGTTCGGCTGGTCGGCGGGACGGCTGCTGGTGCTCGACATCGGTGGCGGCTCGCTCGAGGTCGCGATGGGCGTCGACGAGGCGCCGGACTTCGCCGAGTCGCTGCCGCTCGGCGCGGGCCGGGTCACCCGCGCCCGGTTCAGCAGCGACCCGCCGTCGCGGTCCGAGATGGTCGACACGTCGTCGTGGCTCGAGAAGGAGCTGAGCGGCCTGCACAAGCGGCTCGCCAAGCACGGCGAGCCCGATCACGTCGTCGCGACATCGAAGACATTCCGCTCGCTCGCCCGGCTGACGGGGGCCGCCCCGTCGTCGGCCGGCCCGAGGGTGCGTAGGGTGCTGACCGAAGTCGGACTGCGGCAGCTGATCGCCTTCATCTCCCGGATGACGGCCGCGGACCTCGCCGAACTCGAGGGAGTCAGCAGCAGCCGATCGCATCAGTTGGTCGGGGGTGCTCTCGTCGCACAGGCGACGATGGCAGAGCTGGAACTGCCCGAACTGGAAATCTGCCCGTGGGCGCTCCGGGAAGGTGTCATCCTCCGGAGGCTGGACCACGTCAACGGAGACGATCAGACTGAACTCACAACGCAAGCCGGCCGGTTCGAGGTAGTGAGCCGGTCGTGAAGACTGTTGAATGTCGGTATCGGCACTAGGCACGGTGGAAGGGATGTCGCGAGAACGCGGTGAGCAGACAACCCGGCGCACGGTCGCCGAGTTGCTCGAACAGAACGGCGCGCAGCCCGCGAGCGGGCCGCGCAGGCATCGTCGCCGCGCGCAGGAGAACGGCGAGGACGAACTCACGACGACGGCCCCGCAGGCCATCATCGACCGCATCAACAGCGAGACGACCGACGTCAACTCGCCGCCTCGGCGCAACGGCAGCGCGCACAGCCACGCCGCACCCGACGCGCAGCCCGCACCACCGCCGCCGCCCGCCCCTCGGCCACCTGCCCCCCAGCCACCGCCACCGGTGCGGCCAGCGCCGCAGCAGCCACCCCAGCCGCCCGGCAGCGGCTACAACCGCGCGATGCCGCCGCCGAGTACGCCGTCGTGGCCCGCGCCGCCGCAGCAGGAGCCACCGCAGCACCCCGGCGTCAACGGCTACGGCGCACCGCAGGGACGGCCGCCGGTGGGTGAATCGACCGAACGGATGGCCGCCGTCAGCCCCGGCCAGGACGCGTACGGCTACGTCGACGAGTACGGGGACGAGTACGCCGACTACCAGGACGAGTACGAGTACGCGGACGGCTACCACCAGGGCTATGCGTCCGGGTACCAGGCCGCCCCGTACGGCTACGCCGACGACTACCGGGACGAGTACGACCCCGCGTACCACCCCGGCTACGAGAGCGACTACGGCGCGCCGATCCCCGGCGAACCCGCCACCAGCCTGATGGCTCCGGTCGGCGGCAGGGACATGGCCGCCGAGGAGGAGGCCGAATACGACGAGCCGCCCGCGGGCAAGGAGTGGCTCGCGGTCGCGGCGCAGCTCACCCTCGGTGTCGTCGGCGGCGCCGGGGTGTGGCTGCTGTTCAACTGGCTGTGGATGCACATCCCCGCGCTCGCGCTCGGCGCGGCCCTCGTCGTCGTCGTGGGCCTGGTGTGGATCGTGCGCAAGATCCGCAAGGCGGAGGACATGCAGACGACGGTGCTCGCCGTGCTGGTGGGCGTCGTCGTCACGGTCTCACCTGCCGCACTGCTCTTGCTTGGCCAATGACTCCGTGGGGGACCAGCAAGCCCGTTCCGGTGGGCTTGTCCACGGCGTCGGTGTGGCCGCTGCGCGCCAACGCTGCGTTCGAGCTGGCGGCCGAACTCGGCTACGACGGGGTCGAGGTGATGGTCTGGGCCGACTCGATCAGCCAGGACGTCTCGGCGCTGAAGTGGCTGTCCGAGAAGACCGGCGTCCCGGTGCTGTCGGTCCACTCGCCGTCGCTGCTCATCACGCAGCGGATCTGGTCGCCCGACCCCGAGGTGCGGCTGCGCCGGACCGTCGACGCGGCGCTCGAGCTCGGCGCGCGGACCGTCGTCGTCCACCCGCCGTTCCGGTGGCAGCGCAAGTATGCGGACGCCTTTCCCGACCTGGTCGCGGAGCTGGAGGAGGCGAGCGGCGTCGAGGTCGCGGTGGAGAACATGTACAAGGTCAGGCCGCCAGTCGGTGACCGGAACCGCCGGGTGTCTGCGTTCCGGCCGTCGATCGACCCCACCGACGTCGGCTACGCGCACTACACGCTCGATCTCTCGCACACCGCCGCCGCCGGGATGGACGCCTTCGCGCTCGCGGACCGGATGGGTGCGAACCTGACGCACCTGCACCTCGCCGACGGCACCGGGCTGCCCAAGGACGAGCATCTCCCGCCCGGCAAGGGCGGGCAGCCGTGCGCCGAGCTCCTCGAGAAGCTGGTCGCGCAGGACTTCGACGGCCAGGTGGTGCTGGAGGTCAACACCCGCAGCGCCCGCAACTCGGCCGACCGGGCGCGGCTGCTGGCCGAATCGCTGCTGTTCGCGCGGCTGCATCTCGGGCAGTAGCGCCGGACCACCAGCCTCCACAGCCACGCCGGTCCGCTTCTGGCAGGCTTAGCGCATGGCTGTGTTCGACGAGTCCGACAAGTCCAACGCCAAGCCGGTGATCGCCGTCTTCGGCGCCGGCAAGATCGGCGAGGCGCTGATGTCCGGCCTGCTCCACGGCGGGCACACCGCCGACGAGCTGCTGTTCACCGAGCGGCATCCGGAGCGCGCCGCCGAGCTGACCGAGACCTACGGCATTCGCGGCGTCGACATCGACGAGGCCGCCGCGCGCGCCGACGTGCTGGTCGTCGCCGTCAAGCCGCAGGACATCGAGCCGTTGCTCGACAAGCTCGCCCCGCTGGTCACGCCGAGCAAGCTGGTCGTGACACTGTGCGCCGGGCTGCCGACGTCGCTGTTCGAGCGCTGGCTCGGTGACGTGCCGGTCGTGCGGGTCATGCCGAATACGCCGATGGTCGTCGGCGAGGCGATGAGCGCGATCTCGGCGGGCGCGCACGCCACCCCTGACCACATGGCGACCGTGGAGAAGATGCTGTCCTGCGTCGGCCAGGTCGTCGAACTGCCCGAGTCGCAGCTCAACGCGGTCACCGCGCTCTCGGGCTCCGGACCGGCGTACTTCTTCTTCCTGGTCGAGGCCATGATCGACGCGGGCATCCTGCTCGGGCTGCCCCGGGCGATCGCGGAGAAGCTGATCATCCAGTCGGCCGTCGGTTCGGCGAAGATGCTCTCGGACTCCGACGCCCACCCCGTCATCCTGCGCGAGGCCGTGACCTCCCCGGCGGGCACGACCATCAACGCCATCCGGGAGTTGGAGAAGCACGGCGTCCGCGCCGCGCTGCTCGCCGCGATCGAGGCCGCCCGCGACCGCGCCATCGAACTGGGCAAGGCACACGACTAGCGCTGGATAGCACATCGATCGGTGCTTGCGGCGTAGCGAAACGCCCACGATCGTTGCAACTTGAGCGCAAACTTCGCTTCACGCGTCGCTATTGCCACACCCGTCCCGTTAGGCTCGGGCATACGCACGTGTACGTGTCCGTACCGCCGGGTGGGGAAGCCAGGCGGCGCGACACGTGCCGGAAGACCAAGGGCACGGTGAACCATGCCGCACAACTCCGATGACGCGTCTGCCGCCGCGCAGGTGCAGTTCCTCACGGTGGCCGAGGTGGCCTCGCTGATGAGGGTGTCGAAGATGACCGTCTATCGGCTCGTCCACTCGGGCGAGCTGCCCGCGCTGCGGGTCGGCAAGTCGTTCCGGGTGCCGGAGAAGGCCGTGCACGAGTACCTGGAGAGCGCCTACTTCGACGTCGGCTGAGTCCACCTTCGCCCACCCGCTGCGCGTTGGACGACGAGCCGCAGGTAATCTGACACGCCGCTGGTCGGCCGGATGAGGACCCGCCGCCCGAATGTCGCAACCGTAGCCGCAGTGAAGGAGCACCCGTGGGCTCTGTCATCAAGAAGCGCCGCAAGCGCATGTCGAAGAAGAAGCACCGGAAGCTGCTGCGCAGGACGCGCGTCCAGCGGCGTAAGCAGGGCAAGTAAGCCCCACGTCCACATCGTGGACGCACTACGGCCAACTGGGTGGTCTGGTTAGCGAGAATCCCGCGCGAGGGTTAACAGCTTGTAAGCAACCTCCGATAACGGCGGTGCAGGCGGTAGCATCGCAACCGCGTCACGTGCCGAGACCCCGCACCCGATGACGCGACGTTCCTTCATTCTCGCTCGCAAGGGAGACCCATGCCGTCCAACATCGTGCTGGTCACTGGGGTCGCAGGTGAGCTCGGCGGCAAGCTGCTGGCTCGGCTGGGCAACAACCAGGACTTCGAGCGGGTCATCGGTGTCGACACCAGTCCGCCGCCGAAGCGGGTCATCGCGCGTATGGGCAACGCGGAGTTCGT
The DNA here is from genome assembly GCA_009377395.1 of Actinophytocola sp. GTDB lineage: Bacteria > Actinomycetota > Actinomycetes > Mycobacteriales > Pseudonocardiaceae > Haloechinothrix_A. The sequence continues at coordinate 21,980 of WHUB01000057.1, forward strand.
CAGGGCGGACATCCGCAACCCGCTGATCGCCAAGATCATCAGCAGCGCGAACGTCGACACCGTGGTGCACGCCTCGACCACGGCGCATCCGCCGGGCCCGGCCCGCCGCACGCCGGTCAAGGAGATGAACGTCATCGGCACCATGCGGCTGCTCGCCGCGTGCCAGCGGGCGCCCTCGGTGCGCAAGCTCGTGGTCAAGTCGACCGCGGCGGTCTACGGCGCGAGCGCCCGCTCACCGGCGGTGTTCGCCGAGGACTCGCCGCTGATGCCGGTCTCGCCGAGGGGGTTCGCCTCCGACGCGGTCGAGATGGAGGGTTACGTCAGGGGCCTCGAGCGGCGCAGGCCGGACATCACGGTCACCGTTGCGCGGTTCACCAGCATGATCGGGCCCGAGGTCGACACCGTCACGACGCGGTACTTCGCGCTGCCCGTCGTGCCGACCGTGCTCGGCTACGACGCCAGGATTCAGCTGGTGCACTCGTCGGACGCGCTGAGCGTGCTCGAACTGGCGACGGTGCGAGACAAACCAGGTGTGTTCAACGTCGGGGGCGACGGCGTGCTCGCGCTGTCGCAAGCGGTGAGAATGGCAGGCAGGGTGGAGCTGCCGGTACCCATGGCGGCGCTGCCAACGGTGAGCAGGGTGCTGCGAGGCGCCCGGCTGGTCGACTTCTCCCACGACCAGCTCCGGCTGCTCAACTTCGGCAGGGTGGTCGACACCAGCCTGCTGAAACGGGAGTTCGGCTACACGCCGCGATGGTCGACGCGCGAAGCGTTCGCGGACTACGTTCAGGGCAGGGCGATGCGCCCTGTCGTCGATGGCCGCTGGCTGTCCGCGCTGCTGCGCAAGGTCGCACTCGGCAGCACGGGCGAGCACGTCCCATCACAGTGATTACTGACGATCTCAACGAACTTCAGCGACTTCGGAGAATCCGTCATGGTTGACAGGAACCCGGTCAGCGGAGCACGGCCGTCTCGCGCGGCCCCGGTGCGGGACACGCGCGATGGGTCGCCGGCGGGCCAGTCCGCCCAGGTCATCCCGCTGCGTTCGGCGAAACGGGGTGGCGACGCCGCTGCCGAGGTCGTCGGCGAGCACGGCGATGCCTCCGTCGTCAGCCTGCCCGGCTCGTCCGACGTCCCCGGCCAGCGCGCCAGCTCGGAGCCGATATCCGGCCGCATCGCGGACCACGACGACCTGGTGCCGGAGTCCGCCGTGAAGGCGCTCAACTTCCTTCGCGCCCGGCTCACCGGCGACTTTGACGTCGACGAGTATGGCTTCGATTCCGAGCTGACCGACTCCGTGCTGCTGCCCGCGCTGCGGCTGCTGTACGACAGATGGTTCCGGGTCGAGGTGCACGGCGCCGAGAACCTGCCGCTCGGCGGTGGCGGGCTCGTCGTGTGCAACCACTCGGGCACCATCCCGCTCGACGGGCTGATGACGATGGTCGCCGTCCACGACAACCACCCGAAGCAGCGGCACCTGCGGCTGCTCGGCGCCGATCTGGTGTTCCAGCTCCCGTTCGTCGGTAGCTTCGCGCGCAAGGCGGGGCTCACGCTGGCGTGCCACCCGGACGCCGAGCGGATGCTGCGCGGCGGCGAGCTGGTCGGCGTCTTCCCCGAGGGCTTCAAGGGCGTCGGCAAGCCGTTCGGCGCGCGGTACAAGCTGCAACGGTTCGGCAGGGGCGGGTTCATCTCGGCCGCGCTGCGCACCGGGGTGCCGATCATTCCGTGCGCGATCATCGGCGCCGAGGAGACCTACCCGAAGCTGGGCGACATCAAGCCGCTCGCGCGCCTGCTCGGGCTGCCGTACTTCCCGGTGACGCCGTTCTTCCCGCTGCTCGGCCCGCTCGGCGCGGTGCCGCTGCCGACGAAGTGGCACATCGAGTTCGGTGAGCCGGTGTGCACCGAGGCCGAGGCCGACGACGCCTGGGACGACCCGATGCGCGTGCTGACGCTGACCGACCGGGTGCGCGAGTCCATGCAGCAGCTGCTCTACGAGCGGCTGGCCCAACGCGGCGACGTGTTCCGGGACTAGGTTCAGCGTTTGCGGTAGGCCAGACCGGCCGCGACCGCGCCCGCCACGGCCCCCGCGCCGAGCACCGACGGCACGCCGATCTTCGCCGCCTTGCGGCCGGTGCGCCAGTCCCTGATCTCCCAGTGCCGCTGCCGCGCGATGTCGCGCAGGCCGGTGTCGGGGTTGATGGCGACCGCGGCGCCGACGATGGACAGCATCGGTACGTCGTTGAGCGAGTCCGAGTACGCGGTGCAGCGCTTCAGGTTGAGGCCCTCCTTCGCCGCGAGCGCGCGCACCGCGTGCGCCTTGGCCCTGCCGTGCAGCAGGTCGCCGACGAGCCGGCCGGTGTAGACGCCGTCGTGCTGCTCCGCGACGGTGCCGAGCGCGCCGGTCAGCCCGAGCCTGCGCGCGATCATGTTCGCCAGCTCGACCGGTGTCGCCGTCACCAGCCACACCCGCTGGCCCTTGTCGAGGTGCATCTGCGCGAGCGCCTTGGTGCCGGACCAGATCTTGTCCGCCATCAGCTCGTCGTAGATCTCCTCGGCGAGCTGGTTCAACTCCTCGACGCTGCGGCCGGCCACGAACGACAGCGCCTTCTCCCGGGGCGACCCGACGTCACCCTCGCTGCCGCCGACCCGGAACTTCACCTGCTGCCAGGCGAACCCGGCGAGGTCGGACGTCGTGAAGTACTTCCTGGCGGCGAGGCCGCGTGCGAAGTGGAACATCGACGCGCCCATCATCATGGTGTTGTCGACGTCGAAGAACGCGGCCGCCGTCAGATCGGGCTTGAGCGGCTCCGGTGGCGCGGGCTCGTCGAGGACGAGCTTCTCGGCGGCCTCGGCGGCTGCCTTGCCCTGCTCCGCCGCTTCCTCGCTGGTCTCGAGGTCGACCGGACCGTCGAGCTCGGCGGCCACCTGCTGCGGCTCCTCCGGCACCACATCCGGCTCGGCGACGGGGTCCTCGATCGTTGTCTGCGCGTGCCCCAAGGACACGGCGGCCTCCGCGGACGCTTCCCCCGCCATGGCGGCCAGCCGCTCCAGTTCGCGGTTCTTGTCCTTGCCGCGCCACAACGCCACCCGCACCGCCTCCAGTCAAGGATGTGGAAAGTGCTGGCTTCCAGTGTGTCATTGTGCGCGGGGTAGCCGCCCGGGTGGTTGAGGGATCTTCACACCCCTGTAAGTGGCCGTGCGCAGCGAAGACACCGAGCCGCCTCCGTCAGCCGATGCCGAGGTCCGGCAGCAGCGGCAGGCCGGTCGAGCTGGTCTCGGACTCCGCCACCGGTCCGTCGCCCGACGGCAGTGGTGCGTCGGGCAGTTTCGGCACCTCGACCGGCTGTTCGGGGTCGTCGGTGGGGCCGCTCCGGCCGCTGGGCTCGGTGCCGGTCGACGGCGCGGGCGAGTTCGACGCGGGCGGCTGCGTCGTCGTCTTCGGCGCGGACGTGCCTCCCCCGGTGGTCGTCGTGCTCGCCTTCGGCTGGACCGCGACCTGTTGACGCTGGTTGGCGGCAGGCTCGCACCATCCCGTCGCGGGCAGCGGGCCGATGACGTCCGACCTGTTCGAGGTCATCGTGGTGCAGTGGGAGCGGGTGAGCAGCGCGTCCGCCCGGTTCTCGATCCGCTGCATCAGGTCCGCACTGCGGCCGAACTGATACCGGACCTCGTCGGGCATCGACGTGTCGAGGCTGGCCATCCGGGCGCTCGCGCGCGTCGCCCACTCGCGCAGCAGGGCGAGATCCTCGTTGTCCGTCTCACTGTCGGGGGCATTCATCGTGATCACCCGCGACGCCGCGATCGCGGACTGGTTGAGGTCGATCAGCAGCGTGCGGTACTCGGACACCTCGGCGGCCGTGACACCGCCGTCGGCGTTGTCCCGCTGGACCAGCCCGGTCAGCTCCTCGATGCGGGTGGACGCGATCTCGATGTGCTCGCGTGCCCTGCCCTCGTCGGAGAAGGTCAGGTCGAGCGCGATCGACTCGGTGGTGCGCTTGAGGTCGTAGAGGAGGTCGCCGGGTATCGCGGTCTGCGAGAGCTCGATGCCGAGCGCGCCGATGGCGACCACGCCCGCCGCCGTCGCGGCGGCGAGCAGTGAGGCCCTGCGCCGCTGCTGGTCGGAGATCGCGCCGCCGCCGTGGAGGGTGCGCACCGGAACCGGCTCGTCGGTGCGGGTGGTTGTCGCGGCCTCCGGCTCGTCGTCGGCGACCGCGACGGCCGCCTTGGCCTCGATGGCGGCAAGGATGCGGGCGCGGCCGCCTTGGTCGAGAGCAGGCTGTGAACCGAGCTCGCGCAGCGCCGAGACGATCGCGAGCTCGTCATCGAACTCGTGATCGTCGTGCGGTTCGGCGCCGTCGGCAAGCCGGGCGAAGCGTTCGCTCCGGTCCTTGCTGCGCCGATACCAGACGGGCTCGTTCACCCTGTGTTCCCACCTCCCACGCGGCATGCCCGATGTCCACCGGACACCCATTGCTGCCTTTTAACGAACGCGGAACTGTGGTAGTTACGGCAGGCGGACCAGGTGTGGCGAACAATGACCCGATCGAGTGGCATGGGCAGTTCCTATCGCAAGCCGTTGGGCATGAGCTGAGCGAGCCGGCGCACGGCCCGGTGCTGTAGCGCCTTGATCGCGCCCTCGTTGCGATCCATGATCTTGGCGGTCTCCGCGACGCTGAGTCCTTGCAGGAACCGCAGCACGATGCATTCCTGCTGGTCCTCGCCGAGCGCCTGGATGCAGCGGAACAGCTCGTCCTTGGTGGCCATCGCGATGACCTGTTGCTCGGGGCCCGCCTCGGCCTGTTTCTCGGCGAGGAACGGCACGCTGCCCGCCTCGGCGATCTCGCCGGTGGCGATCTCCCTGCGGTACCGGCTCGACTTCACGTGATCGAGAACCAGGTTGCGGGCGATCGTGACGAACCACGCTCCGACGTCGCGGCCCTGGTAGCTGACGGAGGTGATCCGTCGCAACGCCCGCAGAAACGACTCGCTGGTGACGTCCTCGGCCAGCTCCTTGTCGCCGACCCGGAACAGCACATACCGGTAGACCGTGTCTACGTACTGGTCGTAGAGCTGCCCGAAGGCAGCGATGTCGCCTCGCTGGGCGGCGTGTACCAGACCCCACGCCCGTTCCGACGTGGCGTCATCGGTGCCAGTGCTGTCCGTCGACGTCATCGCTATGTCGTCGCCGGTGTCCGCCAAGCTGACAAGGGCATTCGACATGTTCTCCCTCGATCACGGCGCCGGTTACACCTTGTGGCTTGTGATACCCGAGTTAGCTACTCGGGCGTAGGAAGCATACGTCTTGGTCACGCTCCTAGGTAGTGGTCCGGCGCGAGCAATAACGAGAGGCTCGTCCGATCGGCCTATGACGTCAGACGGTTCCTCGGGCTTATGTGCCCAGTACGTCGTTTGTGTGCTGCGACGATTACGAACGGTGTTGAAAGAAGATGGACACTTCATTCTATGCGCGTGGAGGTCACGAGAAGGGCTCGTTGTCGTGACCATCGGCCAGCCACGGTGGAGTCGGCCGCGTCCCCTTGCCATGCTTGTGGCCCCTGCGTCCCGCGCTGGGCGGGTGAACCGTACCGGCAAGATCGGGCAGGCTGTCGAACAGACTCACCGGATAGGAGAAGCCGTGGCTTCTGACTCGAACGTGGCCGGCCTCGCCGCGTCGGCGTCGGCGAACTGGCCCGACGTGACGGCTCTCGTCGACAGCTCGTCCGAGTTCGCGCTGACCTGGCAGCAGATCGACAACGCGGTCAACGCGGCGGCGGCCACATTGCGCGCGTCGGGCGTCGCGCCGGGCGACCGGGTCGTGGTGCGGCTGCCGACGTCGATCGGCTACGCCGTCGCCGTGCTCGGTGTGCTGCGCGCGGGCGGGATCGCGGTGCCGTCGTCGCCGCTGGCGCCGGACGCGGAGCTGCGCGGGCTGCTCGCCCACAGCGGCGCGGCCACCGTCATCGCCGCGACCGACCACGTCGAGTGGCCGGGCGAGGCCGGGACGGTGCTGCCCGCACCCGACCTCAGCGGCGCGCCTGCCGAGCCGGTCGTACCCGTGACGGGCGGCGAGGACATCGCGATGCTCTGCTACACCACGGCCGCCAAGGGCGCGCCGCGCGGCGTGATGCTCTCGCACCGGGCGCTGCTCGCCAACGTCGAGCAGATCGGGCAACTGCGGCCCGCCCCGGTCGCGCACGGCGACCGGATTCTGGTCGCCATCCCGCTGTTCCACGTCTACGGCTTCGGCCTCGGGCTGCTGCAGGTGGCGGCGCGCGGCGCGACGGCGGTGCTCGCCGAGCGGTTCGACGCGACCAAGGCGCTCGACGAGTGCGTGCGCCATCAGATCACGATCGTGGCCGGGGTGCCGACGATGTACCGGGAGTTCGCCGAGCTGCCCGCAGGCGAGCTGGCTGCGGGCCTGGCCAGCGTGCGGCTGCTGACGTCGGGCGCCGCGCCGCTGCACCCGAAGGTGCTCGCCGCGATCGAGGAGGCGACCGGGCTCGGCGTGTACGAGGGCTACGGGCTCACCGAGACCGCCCCCGTGCTCACCTCGACCATCGTCACCGGCTACCCGAAGCCCGGCTCGGTCGGCAGGGCGATCCCGGGTGTCGAGCTGCGGCTGATCGGCAACGACGGCGCCGAGCTCGGCGCGCCGGTCCCGCTTGACGACGACGACCCCGACGACCTGCTGGAAGAGGACGACGTCACCGGCGTGGTGAGCGTGCGCGGGCAGAACCTGTTCTCCGGCTACTGGCCGGACGGCGATGGCGGTCCCGACGCCGATGGTTGGTTCCCGACCAGCGACGTCGGCTACCTGGATCTCGACGGCGACCTGCATCTGGTCGACCGGCTCAACGACCTGATCATCGTCAACGGGTTCAACGTGTATCCGCACGAGGTGGAGGACGTCATCGCAGAGCTGCCCGGCGTCGCCGAGGTGGCGGTGATCGGCGTGGTCGACGACCGCAGCGGCGAGGCGGTGAAGGCGGTGGTCGTCGTCGCCCCGTCGGCGGCGCTGTCCGAGCAGCAGGTGATCGAGCACTGCACGACGCAGCTCGCCAGGTACAAGGTTCCGAGCTTCGTGGAGTTCGCCGACGAGCTTCCCCGCACCGCCACCGGCAAGCTCACCCGCACCCCACTGCGGTAGCGGTTTGCGTCGTGTCCCACGCTCGTGCCGTTGTGTCGTGCGCTCACGCCTGCGTGTTCTACGTTGACGACAGGGCCTGCCGCAGCCGGTTCTCCTCGACGCGCCAGTAGCCGTGCTCCTTGCCGTCGATCAAGATGACCGGCACGAGGTCGCCGTATTCGGCGCGCAGCTCGGAATCGGCATCGACGTCGGTGAGAGACCACGGCACGCCCAGCTCGCCGCAGATCCGCTCGACATCCTGCTCCGCCGTCACGCACAACGAGCAGCCCTGCCTCGTCACCACCGTCACCTCGTGCATGCGCCCATCATGCCGGAACGTAGAACACGCAGGCGCGAACGTGGGACACGACGTCCTGGGCGCAGGACACGCAGGCAGGAGCGATGAAGCGCCCCGAGGTTGGTAGAGACTCGTTGTTGGTGTCAGGCGACTAGGGTTGTCAGGTCGCCTTGCTCGTACAGGGTCTCGAACTCGGTCGGCGGCCGATGGCCGCAGGCCTGGTGAAGTCGTCGATTGTTGTACCACTCCACCCATGCGGCCGTGGCGATCTCGACTTCTCGCTTATTATGCCACGGCCCCTGCGGCTTGATCAACTCAGTTTTGTAGAGTCCGATCGTGGTTTCCGCGAGCGCGTTATCGAGCGCGTCGCCGACCGTTCCGATCGACGCGTCGATACCCGCGTCGATCAGATGCTGGGTGAACCGGAAAGAAGTATATTGAGGTGATCTCAGCGAGATCGTGTTCGGGCGTGTTCGATGTGGGTGAGGACGAG
>WHUB01000580.1 GCA_009377395.1 Actinophytocola sp.
CACGACCTGAACATGGTCACCCGCACCTGGGCGGGCAAACGCACCGTGCTGCGGGTCGCACTGTTGGCGGTGCGCAACCGGCTGCGCGGGCGCAGGCCGCTGACCATGGGCAAGGCGCTGGTGGCGCGGTTGTGGCTGGCGCTGCGGGACGCGGGCGTACCGGTCTGGCTTCGCACCCCGCTTGCGGAGCTGGTCACCGCCAACGGCCGGGTCATCGGCATCCGCGCCGAACAAGACGGCGAACACGTCGCGATCGAGGCCCGCCGCGGTGTCGTGCTGGCGTCCGGCGGCTTCGAGCACAACCTCGACATGCGCCGGGAGTACTTCGCGGGACCCGTCACCACCGACTGGACCGTTGGCAGCGCGGGCAACACCGGCGACGGCATCCGCGCCGGTGAGCGGGTGGGCGCAGCGCTGGACCTGATGGACGACGCCTGGTGGGGCCCTGCGGTGCGCAATCCGGAAGGTCCGCCGTTCTTCTGCGTCGCGGAACGTTCCCAGCCGGGCGCGATCCTGGTC
>WHUB01000581.1 GCA_009377395.1 Actinophytocola sp.
GTTCGACGCCGACCGCGGCACGTTGTTGACCCGGCTGGTACTGGCGGCGGTGGAGACGTTCGGGATCGACCTGGCCCGCCTGCACAACGACAGCACGAGCATCAAGTTCACCGGCGGCCACCCGGCCGCCGACGGCAGCGAGCGGGGCGGGAAGCCGACGGCGAAGATCACCCGCGGGCACTCCAAGGACTTCCGGCCGGATTTGAAGCAGCTGGTGTGGATCCTCACCGTGTCCGGAGATGGGGCGGTGCCGATCGCCTACCGGGTGGCCGATGGCAACACCGTCGACGACACCACCCATATCGACACCTGGATGCATCTGGTCGACCTCGTCGGCCGCAGCGACTTCTTGTATGTCGCGGACTGCAAGCTGGCGACCCGGGAGAACATGACCCACATCCACCGGCACCGGGGCCGGTTCGTGTCGATACTGCCCGCCTCCCGAGCCGAGGACACCCAGTTCCGCGACTGGGTCGTCGACCACCAGCCCGACTGGACCGAGGCCTGCCGACGTTCGGG
>WHUB01000582.1 GCA_009377395.1 Actinophytocola sp.
ACATGCACGAGCAACTGGACAAGGTCGGCGCTCCGCTCGACCTGGTGCAGTTCGTCGAGAAGCCCACCAAGCCACTCACGTACGAGCTGATGCGCCAGGCGGACTTCGTCGTGGTGACCGGCTCGCAGAAGAACGTTCGTGCAGCGTACAGCTCTGGAACCCCCGCAATTGGTGTGGGTGTCGGGAACGCCCCGGTGATCGTCGACGCCGATGCCGACATCGCTGACGCAGCCGAAAAGATCGTGCGTAGCAAGACGTTCGACTACGCGACGAGTTGTTCCTCGGAGAACTCGCTCCACGTCAACGACGCCGTGTACGACGAGACGCTCGCGGCACTGCGCGAGCGCGGAGGCTATCTCCTGACCGGTGCGGAGAAGGCCCGGCTGCAGGAGGTGATGTGGCCGGAAGGCACGTTGAGCGGCGCTGTCACCGCGCAGGCGCCGGGAACGATCGCCTCGCTCGCCGGGCTCGCGAACCCAGCGGCTCACCAGGCGTCGTTGTTCATGGTCGAAGAGGAC
>WHUB01000583.1 GCA_009377395.1 Actinophytocola sp.
CTACGGCTACACGGCGTCCGGCGGCCCGGCGGGCGTCGGGGCCGCGGTCGGGCGCGCGGTGCGGACGTCCATCGTGGCGATCAACGTGATCGACTTCTTCCTCAGCCTGGCCATCTGGGGCGCGACGACGGTAAGGATCGCGGGGTGAGGGCATGACCGCCGGGCTGCGCTACCAGGTGTACGGGATCGTGTTCCTCCTGGTGCTCGCGTTGCTTGTGGGGTTGTCGGTGGGGGTGTATCAGAAGCGGTTTTCGCCGGTGGTGGAGGTGACGGTGCGGGCGGTGTCGGTGGGCACGCAGTTGAATCCTGGTGGGGATGTGAAGGTGCGTGGCGTGGTCGTTGGTGAGATCCGGCGGGTCACGTCGAGTGGTGGGTCGGCGTCGATCGGGTTGGCGATCGAGCCGGAGATGGCGGAGGAGATTCCTGCGGGGTCTTCGGCGCGGTTTGTGCCGAAGACGTTGTTTGGGGAGCGGTATGTGGATCTGCGGCCGCCTGAGGAGTCGTCGGGTCGGCATCTG
>WHUB01000584.1 GCA_009377395.1 Actinophytocola sp.
CGGACCCTTGCGGCGGGGTTCTCCGGTGTGCGGGTGGAGCTGCCGCGCCGGCTGCTCCACCTCCTGGACCGTGGGCTGCTGCCCGTGGTCCCCGGCAAGGGATCGGTGGGCGCGTCTGGTGACCTCGCCCAGCTCGCGCACCTCGCGTTACCGCTGGTGGGCGAGGGGAGGTTGCGCCGGGTCGGCGGGGAGCTCGCCGGTGTGCCGGCGGCGGAGCTCCTCCAAGAGGAGGGGTTGGCGCCGCTGCGGCTGCAGGCGAAGGAGGATCGCCGACGCGGACCTGCTCGTGCGCGTGGCGGACGTCGCGTGCGCGTCGTCACTGGACGGCCTGCTCGGTACGAATCGGCCGTTCGACCAGCGGGTCCAGCGGCTGCGGCCGCATCCAGGGCAGCAGGCGAGCGCGGCGAACCTGCGGGCGCTGCTGGACGGGTCGCCGCTGATGCGAACCCACAGGGAAAGCGATCACGCGGTCCAGGACTCCTACTCGCTGCGCTGCGCGCCGCAGGTGCACGGGGCG
>WHUB01000585.1 GCA_009377395.1 Actinophytocola sp.
GAGCGGCGCGCCCTGGAGCAGGCCCTGACCCGGGGCGACCTGCTCGGCGTCTCGGCCACCAACGCCCTGGAGCTCGGGATCGACGTCGCCGGCCTCGACGCCGTGATCTGCAACGGTTTCCCCGGCACGCTGGCCTCGTTCTGGCAGCAGGCGGGCCGGGCCGGCCGGGCCCTCCAGCCCTCGGCCGTGATCCTGGTGGGCGGCGAGGACCAGCTCGACCGCTGGTACCTCGACCATCCGGACGCCCTGTTCACCCGGCGGCCCGAACCGGCCGTCGTCAACCCCGCCAACCCCTACGTGGCCCGCCCCCAGACGGGCTGCGCCGCCTTCGAGGTACCGCTCGTCCCCGGGGACGAGGCGATCCTGGGCGAGGGCCTCGACGACGCGGTGCGGGAGCTGGTCCTGGCCGACGCCCTCAAGCCCCGCCGGGGTTCGGACGACGTCGTGCGGATGTACTGGGCCCGCCCCGAGGCCCCCGCACCGTCGGTCGGCCTGCGCACCGGTTCCTCGGCCGAG
>WHUB01000586.1 GCA_009377395.1 Actinophytocola sp.
TCCTCGGCCGGGATGCGGCGGACGAGGGCGAGCAGAAGCGCCCACGTCAGCTCCGCGGGGGCGCGGTCCCTGCCGCGGGTGCCGCAGACCACGATCCCGCGGTCGGCTGCCGCGGCACGGTCGATGGCGGCGTTGTGGGCGCCGCTGGTGATGATCAGCTTGGTCTCCTTGAGCTGCTCGATGACCGCACGCGACAGGGTCGAGCGCTCGCGCATCACGACGACGACATCTGCCTGACCAGCGCGGCGAACGAGTTCCTCCTCGTCGCGGACGTGGTCGGTGTAGACCGTGAGCTGTGGCTCGCACACCGCTCGGAGCTCATCCAGAGGGAAGTAGCGCTCCGCTGCTCGCTGCTGGTCGTCGAGGATCGCGATGCGCACCCTCCGGCGGTCCGTCTCCATCGGCTCCTCTCCCGTCTCTCGGCACGCCGCACACCGAGGTCGTCACACCCGCTCCATCATCCTATGTTGCACTCGCCCCGCCCAGGCGGCGGGGAGCAGCGGCGGACGAGAGAC
>WHUB01000587.1 GCA_009377395.1 Actinophytocola sp.
GGTCAACTCCAGCGTCTGCAGGTTGCGGATCGGGACGTAAGCGGTCCGTCGCACCACCACGCCCGCCCGGCCGATCACCGTGTCCGCCACCAGCGCTGATCCGAGGGCTCGGTAGGCATCGATCGCCGCCATCGTCGCAGGCACGCACACGACCGCGAGCGTGCCCAGCGCGACCGAAACCGCCGCCACCTCGTCGCCGAGCAGTTCGGCGATGCCGGCTGCGGCCGCGGCCAGGACCAGGATCGCGACCGCTGCCCGGATCAACCGCCGGTCCCGGGCTCGGACCGGCATGGGCTCCATCCGAGCGTCCGCTATCTCCGGAGCATCCAGCAGCCTGGCCACCAGGGCGTGCGCCTCGGCCCGGGTTCCGAACGGCAGCAGCAGGCCGGTGTCACGGGCGTCGTCGCCACCCGCCTTGCCCGCGATGTCGACTTTCACCGCCGCGTATCCCAGGAGCCGCCGGACCATGTTCTCCTCGACCCGGACCGCCTGGATGCGCCGCAGGGGAATAGTGT
>WHUB01000588.1 GCA_009377395.1 Actinophytocola sp.
CGCCAGCGCGATGGTCACCGCCCGGTGCGGGAGACCACGCCTGATGGCCACAGCCACGATGGTCGTCGCGACCTGGGCCTGTTCGGCGGTCAGGCTGATCTCTCCGTCGTCGGTGCGCGCGGTGCAGTGCTCCGGAGTGATCACGCGCTCGACGGACTTGCCGCCGCAGGCCGCGACCCCCGCGGCGATGCCGAGCACTATGCCGATGGCGGCCGCCGCGACGGAACGCCGGGGGCGGCGCACGGACGGTGCTCGGTAGGCGGGACGTCTGGTGCCGGCAGCGGCTCTCACAGCTGGTCAGGATACGTAGTCGCGGCGGTGAACCGCGGCACGACACCCGGCCGAGTGGCGCCGCGGGTCCGGCAGCGTCGCCGCCCGCACGCTCGCGGTCGCCGGCCATGCCCCCGTACTGCCTGTCCGGGCGCCCATGACCTGGGGTGCCGGCAACGGATGGCCGCGGACGGGCCGGGAAGGTGTTGGGACTAGGCTCGGCACGACATGAGCAGCACGAGCTT
>WHUB01000589.1 GCA_009377395.1 Actinophytocola sp.
CGGTAGAGCTTGAGCAGGTTGCGGGTGCCCATCAGCAGTTTCCACTCGCTTTGCGCGGCGGCCTTGCCGCGGCGCATGAATCGTCTGGCTGCGCGGGCGTCCTTGGTTTGGCCGAAGACGGGCTCGATGATGTGCTGCCGTTTCCGGTAGACCGCTCGGCCGGCCTTCTTCGAGACCTTCCGGTCCATCTTGTCCACCAGGGTCGCGTTGACGGGCAGCGGGCCACGGCGACCGTTTCTCGGCTGGGGGTTGCGGCGCTGGTTGCGGGTCGCGATGAAGCAGCCGGGGTCCTGGTCGGTGAGGACGGCGAGGTTGTCCTCGCTGCAGTAGCCGGCATCGGCGAGCAGCTGCCCGGGTCTGTCGTCGATGCCGGCGTCGGTCAGCGACTGGTTCGTGGCCGCGATCATCGGATGCAGCTGGGCGTGGTCGTTGTGCTCGTCGGTGACCTCGGCTGCCACCACGATCTGGTCCTCGGTGGCGACCGCTTGGGCGTTGTAGCCCTGCACGTAGCCGT
>WHUB01000058.1 GCA_009377395.1 Actinophytocola sp.
ACTCAGCCAACTTCACACCACTCATAGAAACACACATTCGATCACGCTCACTCACGACACGCCGAACTGTCGCGACCCCCATGACGAAGCAAAAGCAGGCGGTGTCGAACCGGTGGCGCAGGACCCAGGCCAGGATCGGGAGAACACACGCCCGCGCCGCGAACATCCGCCGCGACACCCTCCACAAAGCCACCACGGCACTCGCGCAGCAGCACAAGGTCATCACCGTGGAGACGTTGAACGTGACCGGGATGCGCACCAAGGGCGGCCCGCGCAAGCGCGGCCTGAATCGGGCCATCGCTGACGCCGCCCTCGCCGAGATCCGCAGGATGCTAACCTACAAGACCATCTGGTACGGCTCCAGTCTGATCGAAGCCGACCGGTGGTACCCAGCCAGTAAGACGTGTCCGGCATGTGGCAGGCGAAAACCAAACCTGACACTCACCGACCGTACCTTCGTGTGTGAGCACTGCGGCGTCGTGATCGACCGTGACCTCAACGCCGCGATCAACCTCGCCCGCCTCAGCGAGACCCAACCGGGTCAACAGAGCCCCGCCGGGAGTGGCCCGGTGGCAGGACGTGGAGCCACGCATGAGACCGAACCTGCGCAATCAGGCGACGCGGCAGGCTGCGAAACGTCCACCCCGCACGGCACCACTGGTTCCGGTCATACGGGGACCGCCCCTCCGCAAGGAGAGGCCGCCTGATGGAGCAAAACTCACATTCGCTCCCAACAAGGCGAACACTCCGCGACGCTCGCCGATCACAGCACGAAGCTGGACGAGATCCTGCGGATCCTGCGAGGCAGGCGCGACAACACCTAACGCCGCGCCCGCCCGCAAGATCCTGCTAGAGGTTCTTGAGCTCCTCGACGATCTCGCCCACCGACGACTTGGCGTCGCCGAACAGCATGTTCGTCTTCGGGTCGTGGTACAGCTCGTTCTCGATGCCCGCGAAACCCGGGCTCATCGACCGCTTGAGCACGATCACCGAGCGGCTCTGGTTCACCTTGAGGATCGGCATGCCGTAGAGGGGCGAGTCGGGATTGGTCTCGGCCGCCGGGTTGGTGACGTCGTTGGCCCCGATCACCAGCGACACGTCGGTCTGGCCGAAGTGCGAGTTGATCTCATCCATCTCTTTGAGCTGCTCGTAGGGCACGTCGGCCTCGGCGAGCAGCACGTTCATGTGGCCCGGCATCCGGCCCGCGACCGGGTGGATGGCGTACGCGACGTTGATGCCCTTCTGCTCCAGCAGCTCCGCCATCTCCTTGACCACGTGCTGCGCCTGCGCCACCGCCATGCCGTAGCCCGGCACGACGACGACGTTGCTGGCGTAGGCCATCTGGATCGCGGTGTCGGCCGCGCTGGTGCTCTGCACCGGCCGGTCCTCGCCGCCCCCGGTGCCACCGCCGGTGCCGCCCCCGGTGCCACCGCCGGTGCCGCCGCCACCGAAACCACCGGCGACGATCGCGGGGATGGAGCGGTTCATCGCCTTGGCCATCAGGTTGGTCAGGATCGAACCGGACGCGCCGACGATCATGCCCGCCACGATCAGCGCCGTGTTGTCGAGCGCGAGCCCCATGGCCGCCGCCGACAGCCCGGTCATCGCGTTCAGCATGGAGATCACGACGGGCATGTCGGCGCCGCCGATGGGCAGCACCACCATCAGCCCCACCACGGCGGCCGCGACCAGCAAGCCGATCATCAGCAGCTCCGAGTCACCGCCGACCGCGATCACCACCGCGAGGACGACGGCCGCGGCCGCCATGAGCAGGTTGGTCGGCTGCTGCAGCTTGCCGAGCGTGATCGGCTTGCTCGGCAGGATCTCCTGCAGCTTGCCGAACGCGATGTTCGAGCCCCAGAAGGAGATCGAGCCGATGATCGCGGCGAACAGCGAGGCGATCGCGACGTAGCGCGGCTCGTGCGCGTAGCCCGCGGTATCGCGGAACTCCGCCCAGGCGATCAGCGCGACCGCGCCACCGCCGACACCGTTGAACAGCGCCACCATCTGCGGCATCGCGGTCATCTTGACCTTCTGCGCCGACGGCACGCCGATGATCGTGCCGACCACGATGCCCGCGATGATCAGCCACCAGTTGTGACCCATCTCGTCGATGAGGAAGGTCGCGATAACCGCGATGGCCATACCGACGGCGGCGATCCAGTTGCCCCGGACCGCGGTGCGAGGCCCGGTGAGGTTCATCAGGCCGTAGATGAAGAAGGCGAACGAGATGATGTAGAGGGAGTTGATGAAGACCGGGTCGTTGATCCAGCTCACTTAGCCGCCCCCTTCTCGCCGGGCTTGGTCTTGAACATGCCCAGCATCCGGTCGGTGACGAGGAACCCGCCGACGACGTTGATCGTGCCGAACACCACCGCGATGAACAGCAGGATCTTGCTGAGCACGCCGTCGACGCCGATGCCGAGCACGATCAGCGCGCCGAGCACCACGATGCCGTGCACCGCGTTGGTCGCCGACATCAGCGGGGTGTGCAGCGTGTTGGGCACCTTGGAGATCACCAGGTAGCCGGTGAACCCGGCGAGCACGAGAATGGCAAGGTTCTGTACCAGGACGAGGTACTCCATCAGCTTTCCTCCGAATCCCCGGCCGCGGCCTGTCCCAGCCTGTCCTTCCCCGCGACACAGGATCCCGCGACGATCTCGTCGGACGGGTCGATCGCGAGCTGGCCATCGGTGTCGACGAGCAGTTCGAGCAGCTCGACGATGTTGCGTGCGTACAGCTCACTCGCGTGGTCGGGCATCCCGGCAGGCAGGTTCAGCGGCGAGACGATCGTGACGTCATGGGCCGTGGTCACCTGGCCGGGCTCGGTCAGCTCACAGTTGCCGCCGGTCTCGCCGGCGAGGTCGACGATCACGCTGCCGGGCCGCATGCCTTGCACCGCCTCGGCGCTGACCAGCTTCGGCGCGGCGCGTCCCGGCACCAGCGCGGTGGTGACGACGACGTCGAAGCCCTTGATCGCCTCGGTGAGCTTGCGCTGCTGCTCGGCGCGTTCCTCCTCGGTCAGCTCGCGGGCGTAACCGCCCTCGCCGACCGCCTCGATGCCGAGGTCGAGCCACTGCGCGCCGACCGAGCGCACCTGGTCGGCCACCTCGGGCCGGACGTCGTAGCCGGTGGCCTGGGCACCGAGCCGTTTCGCCGTCGCCAGCGCCTGCAGTCCGGCGACCCCGGCGCCGAGCACCAGCGCCTTGGCGGGCTTCACCGTGCCTGCCGCCGTGGTCAGCATCGGGAAGAACCGGACGAGGTGCTCGGCGGCGAGCAGCACCGCGCGATAGCCCGCGACGTTGGCCTGCGAGGACAACGCGTCCATCGCCTGCGCCCGCGAGATCCGGGGGATGGACTCCATCGCGAACGCGATGACACCCGCCTTCTCCAGCGCGCTGATTCTGTCCGAATCGGACAGCGGCGCGAGAAACCCGGCGAGGATCGTGCCCTCCCGCAGCTTCGCGATCTCCGCGTCCGTCGGTGGCGCTACGCCGACGACGACGTCGGCGGCGTAGGGATCGCCGATGGTGGCACCCGCCTCGGTGTAGGCGTCGTCGGCGATGCTGGCTCCCGCGCCGGCACCGGATGCCACGACGACCGCGACGCCCCTGCGAGTCAGCCGCTGCACCATCTTGGGTACCAGTGCGACCCGGCGCTCTCCCTCGCCCGACTCGGCGACCACACCGATGGTGATTGCCTTCGTTCCCCCCGTTTCAGTTCCCGTCACCGCGCAACCTCCTGCCCGAGAGACCTCACACGAACTGGCCAGGATCCTCTGGCGTGTCAGATGTTTACCACGCCTTACTCCCCGGCGCGATCATCAGTGTGCTTTGTTACAGGTGGATTACGTGTTCTGTACGAATCACCGGCTGCGCCAGCTTGTGACGCCGAGCACAATCAGCCGCAGTTGCTTCCGCGCCTTGGCCGCGATCTCCTCGTCCGCGTCCGCGTCGGGAGACCGGACGTCGACCATCTCCATCACGATGCCGAGCATGGCGGTGACGATGAGGTCGGCCATCATCCGCAGGTCCTCGCTGCTCCACGTGCTGAGGACCTCGAACCGGCCGAGGTCGATGGCCAGCTCGCTGGCGAACAGCCGCAGCTCGGTGGCGATCGCCGCCTGCACCGGACCGGTTCCGCTGTAGCGCTCCCGCGTCAGGAAGCGGAAGTCGGCCTCGTTGGCGCGCACGTGGGTGTGCAGCGTGTGCACCGAGGCGCGGATGGCGTCGTCGTAGGTGGCCGGGTTCTGCCGGGCTTCCCTGATCATGGTGCGCAGGCTGCGCATCGCGCGTTCGACCAGCGCGATGCCGAGGTCGTCCATCGAGTCGAAGTGCCGGTAGAACGCCGTCGGCACGATGCCGGCGTCCTTGGTCACCTCGCGCAGGCTCAGCCCGGCGAACGTGCGGTCGGTGAGCGGCCGCGACGCCGCGTCCAGCAAGGCCTGCCGGGTGCGTTGCTTGCGTTCCTGCCGGGTCTGCGACGTCGTCACGCGGTTCAGCGTACGCGTGTCCACTGCCACAGTCTTACCTGGTTGACACCTTCTTCCGGGTGCAGTGCACTTGTTGGTGTACGGCTGTTCACTCAAATCGGAGGGGCCGTGGCCACACTGACATCGCTCGCGGAGCGGCTGCTCACACCGCACGGCATCGACCGCTACCTCGAACTCGTCGATCCGCTGCTGGTGCGCTCCGAGACCAGGGCGCGGGTCACCCGGGTCGAGCACCAAACCCGCGACACCGTCACGCTCACCCTGACGCTGAGCAGGGCGTGGCGCGGCTTCACCGCGGGCCAGTACGTGCGGGTGTCGGTGGACATCGACGGCGTGCGGCGCACCCGCTGCTACTCCCCCGCGGGCTCGCAGCACCGCGACGACCGGACGATCGAGCTGACTATCAAGGCCGACCCGGAGGGCCTGGTCTCGCGCTACCTGCACCGGCACGCGCGGCCGGACATGGTGCTCGGCATCTCCCAGCCCGACGGCGACTTCCGCCTGCCGGAACCACGACCGGACACGGTGCTCTTCATCAGCGGCGGCAGCGGCATCACCCCGGTGCTGTCGATGCTGCGCACGCTGCGCGACGAGGAGTATGCGGGCCGCGCGGTGTTCCTGCACTACGCCCGCACCGCGGCGGACGTGCTCTACCGCGACACCCTCACCGCGCTCGCGGCCGAGTCCAACGCCATCGACGTCGCGTTCCGCCACACCGCCGAGCAGGGCAGGTTCACGTCCGCGCACCTGGACGCCGTGGCGCCGTGGTGGCGGGAGGCCGAGACCTATCTCTGCGGACCGCCAGGGCTGATGCGCGCGGTGCGGTCGGCGTTCGCCGACGCCGGGGTCGGTGAACACCTGCACACCGAGGAGTTCACGCCGCCCGCGCTCGGCACCGGCGACACCGGCGGCACGGTGCGCTTCACCCGCAGCGGCGGCCAGATGTCCAACTCGGGCAGGCCGCTGCTGGAACAGGCCGAGGCGGCCGGGCTGCGGCCGGAGCACGGCTGCCGGATGGGCATCTGCTTCTCCTGCACCCAGGTCAAGACGTCGGGCTGCGTGCGCAACGCGCTCACCGGCGAGCTGTCCGCCGAGCAGGACGAGGAGATCCAGCTGTGCATCTCGGTGCCCGTCGGCGACGTCGACATCAACTGCTGACCAGGAGGAACGCATGACAGGACTACAGGACCGGCTCACCCCGGACCAGGTCGAGGAGTTCGGCCGCGAGCTGGACGCGATCCGGCACCGCATCGTCGCCGACCTCGGCGCCGACGACGTCGACTACATCAACCGCGTCATCAAGACGCAGCGCGGCTTCGAGGTCTCGGGCAGAGCATTGATGTACCTCGGCTTCCTGCCGCCGGTGTGGCTGGCGGCAGTCGCCTCGCTGTCGGTGTCGAAGATCCTCGACAACATGGAGATCGGCCACAACGTGATGCACGGCCAGTACGACTGGACCCGCATCCCCGAGCTGAACTCGAAGACGTTCGAGTGGGACACGGCCGCGCCGGGCGACAACTGGCGCCACTCGCACAACTACCTGCACCACACCCACACCAACGTGCTCGGCAAGGACCGCGACGTCGGCTACGGCATCCTGCGGATGGACCCTGAGCAGCGGTGGCACCCGTACTACCTGGGCAACCCGGTCTACGCCACGCTGCTGGCGCTGTTCTTCCAGTGGGGCGTGTGGTTCCACGACCTCGAGGTCGACCGGCTCATCAAGGGCGAGCTGACGTGGTCGGAGACCAAGGACGTGCGCCGGAAGATGCGCGCCAAGGCGGGGCGGCAGATCGGCAAAGACTACCTGCTGTTCCCGCTGCTGACCGGGCCGCTGGCGCCGCTGACGCTGCTCGGCAACGCCAGCGCGAACCTGGTGCGCAACCTGTGGGCGTTCGCGATCATCTTCTGCGGCCACTTCCCCGCGGACGTCGAGAGCTTCACCGAGTCCGAGACCGAGAACGAGACGCGCGGCCAGTGGTACCTGCGGCAGATCCTCGGCTCGGCCAACATCACCGGCGGCAGGCTGTTCCACATCATGAGCGGCAACCTGTCGCACCAGATCGAGCACCACCTGTTCCCCGACATCCCGGCCCGGCGGTATCCGCAGATCGCCGCCGAGGTGCGGGCGATCTGCGAGAAGTACGGCCTGCCGTACCACACCGGCCCGCTGCGCAGGCAGCTCGCGTCGGTGGCGGCCAAGATCGTCAAGCTGGCGCTGCCGCCGAAGGGCCGGCCGCAGGTTACCGTTGACGCACAGCAGGCTGCATGAAGGGGACGACGATGGTCAGCGAGTTCGAACGCAACAAGGACACCGTGCAGGAGCTGACCCAGTCGGCGGCCGAGCGGGTCGGCAACATCGCGAAGATCATCACCGGTGCGGTGACCGGGATCGCCCGCGAGATCGGCGACGGTGTCACCGACGCGATCGAGATGCGCGAGGCGGCGCGCCGCGCCGAGAAGGACGCCGAGCGCTGAACCGGTGATATAACCCGAGCTCTGGGAGCTTCGCCGTCGACCTCCCTTGACGAGGTACGTCCCACCCTCCGCCGGCCCGGCGGTGGTTCGGCGGGGCTCCCAACCGCGCGCTCAGAACGTGGTGCGGTAGTGGGTGGTGCCCGGCTGGGCCTCGAACCGGTGGCCGTCGGGCAGCAGCACCTCGGCGCTGGTTCCCGGCGGCACGGTGACGGTGAGGCTGAACCAGTCGTCGCGGAGCCGCCAGGACGACTCGATGCATCCGTAAGGGGAGTCGTGCGCGGCCCGCGCGGTGGTGAGACCCCCGCCGGGGTGCGGTGCGATGCGGAAGCGCCGGTAGCCGGGGCCGTCGTCGAGGAGCTGGATGCCCGCGACGCAGCGGTGCAGGAACGTGACCACCGCGCCCTTGCTGTAGTGGTTCAGCGACAGGTGCGGCGTGCCGTCGGCGTCGATGCCGCCCCAGCTTTCCCAGATGGTGGTCGCGCCCCGGTCGATCATCGTCAGCCAGGACGGTTCGGCGTCCTGGAACAGGAGTTCGTAGGCAAGGTCGAGGTGGCCGGTGTCGGCCAGCACGGGTAGCAGGTACGGGGTCGCGAGGAAGCCGGTGCCGAGGTGGGTGCCGGCGTCGCGGATGAGCTGCACCAGCCGGTCGGCCACCTGGGGACGCAGTTCGCCGGGAGCGAGGCCGAAGGCGAGCGCGCGCACGTAGCCGGCCTGGGTGTCCCGGGTCAGCGTGCCGTCCGGCCGCAGGTATTCGGCCTGCCAGGCGGCTTTCGTCCCGGCCGCCAGCTCGGCGTAGGGCGCGGGGTCGCGGCCGAGGATGCGCGCGATCTCGGCCAGCAGCCGTGACGAGTGGTGCAGGTAGGCGGTGGCGACATCGCCACGGTCGGCCTCCGCGTCCACGTAACCGTCGTCGCCGGGTTCGAGCCATTCGCCGTAGTGGAATCCGGTGTCCCACAGGTACCGCTCGTACTCGGCGGGTTCGGGTCGCGCGGCCACCCGGCCGGGGTGCCGATGCTCCCGGGCGGTCCGCACGGCGTAGTCGACCCACGCTGTCATCGAGTCCCATTGGCGCGCCAGCACGTCGGTGTCGCCATAGGTGCGGTGCATCTCCCACGGCACGATCACGGCGGCGTCACCCCAGCCGGCCGAGCCGGGCGCGACGCCGATGCGCGCCAGCAGTTCCTCGGTGAGGGTGTTCGGCGCACAGTCGTATACCAGCCCGTCCGGCCGTTGTTCGGCGGCGAGGTCGGCCAGCCACTTCGCGGAGAAGCCCGCGACGTCGTACAGGAACGCCGCCGTGGGAACGAACAGCTGCCAGTCGCCGGTCCAGCCGCCGCGCTCGCGGGTCGGGCAGTCGGTCGGGATGTCGCAGGCGTTGCCCCGGAAGCTCAGCACGGCCGCCTCGTGCAGCCGGTTGATCCGCTCGTCATCGCACTCGAACCAGCCGGTGCGCCGCAGGTCGGTGTGCACCACGACGCCGGTCACCGAGTCCCGGTCCACTGTGGCCGGATGACCCTCGACGCGCACGTACCGGAAGCCGTGCGTGGTGTGCCGGGGCTCGAACACCGCGTCCTGCTCCCCTGCCGAGATCACCCGGTCCACCTGGAACGGCCGCGTCATGTTCGCGAGCCCGGTCCGCGCCACGTAGTCGTCGTCATACGGCCAGACGTTGTCCTGGGTGACGTCGCCGTCGGCGTCGAGCGCCTCGCCGTAGGTCAGTGTGACGCTGGTACCGGCCGGTCCGAGGTCGCTGAGCCGGACCCAGCCGTTGATGTTCTGCCCCAGGTCGACGACCTGCCGGCCCGGGCCGAGCGAGGTCACCGACACCGGCCGGATCTCCTCGACCCGCCGCACCGGCGGCGCGGGCGAGGACACCAGTCGGCCGAGGTCGTGCTCACGCACCACGACCGGCGCCCAGTCGGCGACCCGTCCGCCCGGCTCGCACCAGCCCTTGGGTTCGAGACCGAGGTCGACCACCTGCCCCTCGAACAGGTCCGCCGCCCGGATCGCCCCGGTGCCCGCGTGCCAGCCCGGGCCGGTGCCGAACCGCACTCGCGACCCGTCGGCGAGGCGGACGTCGGCCTGCGCGAGCAGCGCCACGGTGTCGCCGTAGAAGTCGGTCACCCGCCCACCGTGGACCTGGCCCCGGTACCAGCCGTCGGAGACCACCGCGCCGAGCACGTTCTCCCCCGCCACCAGCAGCTCCGTGACGTCGAACGTCTGCACCTGCACCCGGGTCGGGTAGCTGGTCCAGCCCGGCGTCAGCTCGGCGTCACCGACGCGACGGCCGTTGACGAACAGCTCGTAGATGCCGTGCGCGGTCGCGTACAGCCGCGCCCGCTCCACCTCACCGTCGAGCACACACGTGGCCCGCAGCAGCCACGCCGGGCGCGGGCCGGGCAGCCGTTCGACGTCGTCCACCGGCTCGATCCAGCGCGCGACCCAGTCCTCGGGCGCGAGCAGCCCCATCTCCCACCACGCCGCGTCCGCCCAGTCGCTCTCCCCCGCGTCGGTCCAGACCTTGACCGTCCAGTCCACCCGCTGCCCCGAGCGCAGCGGCGGGCCACCGTAGGGCACCAGCACCGACCGGTCCGACTCCACCCGGCCCGAGTCCCACTCCCCCGCCCGGATCCGATACGCCACCTGAGCACGGACATCCTTCGGCAGCCGCCACGACAACCGGGGCGCGGGCACCGTGATGCCCAACGGCTCCTCGACATGCTCGACCCGCAGCCTCGTCGGCTTCGCCATTCTCGACCTCACACTGAAACGACCGACCCATTCAATAAGCCAACGTAGGTCGGCCGTGTGCTTATGTCGACACCTCCACGATGCGTCGTACGGTGAGGGTGTGGAGTCCCAAGAGATCGAGGTGCGCACCGGCTCGACTGCCGTGGTGCGCGACCTGACGCGCGATGCCGAGAAGTTCCTCGCCGGGTGTGGCGGCGGTGACGGCCTGCTGCACGTCTGGGTGCCGCACGCGACCGCCGGGCTGGCGATCATCGAGACCGGCGCGGGCAGCGACGACGATCTGCTCCGCGCCATCGACAACCAGCTACCACGCGACGACCGCTGGCGCCATCAGCACGGCACCAGCGGCCACGGCAGGGATCACGTCCTGCCCGCGTTCCTACCGCCGTACGCGACGATCCCCGTGCTCGGCGGGTCGCTCGCGCTCGGCACCTGGCAGTCGATCTGTCTCGTCGACACCAACGTCGACAACGCCGTTCGCCGGGTGCGCTTCAGCCTGCTGCCCGGCTGACCCGCGCGGCACCGCGAGCAGCACCAGCCCGGCAGCCAGCATGCCGGTCAGCACCCACACCGCGAGCATGACGTCGGGCGCCTCGGTGGTGCCTGCGAACAGGCTGCGCAGCGCCTCAGCGGGGAACCGGAACGGCGTCCACGACCACAGGGCGGTCCGGTACGCGGGGTGCAGCAGTTCGGGCACCTGGTTCGTCACGGCGGGCGCGACCAGATACAGCGGCCCGAGCAGCGCCATCGCCTTGATGCCGGCCAGATGCAGCAGCCCGCCCTGCACCAGTGCGAACGCCAGCGAGGTCAGCAGGATCAGGCCGACGACGTCCCAGCCGAGCGGCAACGTGGCGTCCCACAGCGCGACGTACCCCACGATGAGGCCGGTGACGAGCACACTCGCCGCGACGCCACTGACGATCCTGCCCACAGCGCCGATCCGCACGCCCGAGCGCTGCGCCAGGAACGTCAGCGCGGCACCGGCGACGAGACAGCCGAGCCAGGCCACCGCGACGACGGCCAGCGGCACCGCTCGCGCCGACAGCGACGTCGGGTGCACCTGCTGGAGGTCGACCGGCCCGGCGACCGCCCCGGGAACACGCTGGGCGAGCTGACCGAGCAGCGCCTGCCCCGCCTCGGTCAGCGCCAGCTCGGCGACCTGCGTGCCTGCCGGGTTCACCGCGCCCGAGACGACGACGGTCGCGCTCGGGCTGCCGCCCTCGACGGTCAGCCGGAGCACGCCGTAGACGTCCTTGTCGTCGAGCAGCGCCATGGCCCGGTCCGGCGACGTCACCTCGACGTCGAGCTGCTCGCCGGCGCGCTCGGCCAGCATCCCCGCCGCCGCGCGCAACTGCGTGGCCGCAGGTCCGCCGTCGGGGACCGCGACCGCCACCGGGACGCCGTCGGGCCGCGCTGACGCCTGCGCGCCGAACGTCACCAGCGCGATGATCCCCGCGACCAGCGTGCCGACGACGGCGGTCAGCACCACCAGCCGCGGCTGCGTCATCCGTGCCATCGTCCCCACCCCACAATTCTTCTGATGATGAATTCTGTGGGCAAGCGTAGCTCAGGGACGCAGCACGGTCAACGTGCGTTGAATTCATCGGAGACACGGTGGCGTGCCCGCCCTGTCATTCGAACACGCATTCGATATGCTAAAGGCGCTGTTTCAGTGCTACGCTCATCGTATGACGAATCGTATAACGGAGCATCGTGTACCGAGAGCTCATGTGGACCGAGCAGTCCGAAGATCACATCAGCCGCCATGGCGTCACGGCGCCTGAGGTCGAAGAGTTGGTCAACTCGCGGCCCAGGTACGTGGCGCGGGGAAGAAACGACACAACCATCGTTTTCGGCGTAACGACCGCAGGCCGTTACCTCATGGTCGTCCTGAAGACCGCACTCGACGCACGGTGGTACGTGGTCACGGCCCGGGACATGACCCGGCGGGAACGGTTGACGTTCCAGAAGAAGGGGCACTGAGATGGCAGACGAGATGGACGAACTCCGCGAGTACTACGACAACACCGATACCTCGGCTCTTCTCGCGGACGCGGTGCGGGAGCAGCCGGAGAAGACCGCCGAGGCCATGGTCACGTACGCGGTTCGGCTGCCGAAGCCCGTACTCGACGCGCTCCGCGCCGCTGCGGAGAAGAGCGGCATGCGCGTGAGCGCCCTCATCCGGACCTGGCTGGAGGAAAGGCTGGCCCGCGAGTCCGCCGGGCAGGACAAGGTGCTTGCCGTCGACGACATCCTGGCTTTGGTGGCCGAACGCAGCCGGTCAACGGGCGGTCGCGGCGCCGCCTGAAGCGAAGGTCAGCCCCGCACGAGGCCGGTCAGGTGCGCGACGGCCTCGTCCACCGGCACCTCGGTGCGCTCGCCGGTCGCCCGGTCCTTGACCTCGACGACGCCCTTGGTCAGCCCCTTACCGACGACCAGGATCGTCGGCACGCCGACCAGCTCGGCGTCGGCGAACTTCACGCCGGGGCTCGCCTTGCGGTCGTCCAGGATCACCCGCACGCCGGCCTCGTCCAGGTCGGCGGCGAGCTTCTCCCCCGCCTCGGCGACGGCATCGTCCTTGCCCGCCAGCACGATGTGCACGTCGGCCGGGGCCACCACCCTCGGCCACACCAGGCCAAGGTCGTCGTGGTGCTGCTCGGCGATCGCGGCCATCAACCGGGACACGCCGATGCCGTAGGAGCCCATGGTGATGCGGATCGGCTTGCCGTCGGCGCCGAGCGCGTCGAGCGAGAAGGCATCGCTGTACTTGGTGCCGAGCTGGAAGATGTGGCCGATCTCGATGCCTCGCGCGGCCTGCAGCGTGCCGGACGAGTCCGGCGCCGGGTCGCCCTCGCGCACCTCGGCCGCCTCGATGGTGCCGTCCGGGGTGAAATCCCGTCCGCACACCAGGTCGACCACGTGGTGATCGGACTGGTCGGCGCCGGTCACCCACGCCGTGCCCTCGACGATGCGCGGGTCGACCAGGAACCGCACCTTGTTGTCCTGCAGCGCCTTTGGCCCGATGTAGCCCTTGACCAGGAACGGGTTGCGCTCGAAGTCGGTCTCGTCGAGCAGCGACACCTCGGCGGGCTCGAGCGACGCCTCCAACCGCTTCATGTCGACATCGCGGTTGCCCGGCACGCCGACGGCGAGCAGCTCCCACTCTTCCGCGCCCGGCAGCCGCGTCTTGAGGAGGACGTTCTTCAGCGTGTCGGCCGCGGTGAAGGTGCGGCCGGTCTCCGGCTGCGCGTTCAGGTAGTCGACCAGCGTCTCGATGGTCGGCGTGTTGGGCGTGTAGTGCACCTGCGCCGCCGGTTTGCCCTCGATCGGCTCCGCGGGCGGCGCCGGGGTGACGACGGCCTCGACGTTGGCGGCGAAGTCGCCGCGACTGCTGCGGACGTAGGTGTCCTCGCCGGTCTCGGACTCGGCGAGGAACTCCTCCGACGCCGAGCCGCCCATCGCGCCCGAGGTCGCTTTGACGATCACGTACCTCAGTCCGAGCCGGTCGAACGTCTTGATGTAGGCCGCGCGGTGCTTGTCGTAGGACCGCTGCAGCCCAGCGTCGTCGAGGTCGAACGAGTAGGAGTCCTTCATGACGAACTCCCGGCCGCGCAGGATGCCAGCCCTCGGCCGCGCCTCGTCACGGTACTTGGTCTGAATTTGGTACAGGATGACCGGATAGTCCTTGTAGGAGGTGTACTCACCCTTGACGGTGAGCGTGAACAGCTCCTCGTGGGTCGGCCCGAGCAGGTAGTCGGCGCCCTTGCGGTCGACCAGCCGGAACACGTTCGGCCCGTACTCGGTCCAGCGACCGGTCGCCTCGTAGGGCTCGCGCGGCAGCAGCGCGGGGAACTGGATCTCCTGCGCGCCGATCGCGTTCATCTCCTCGCGCACCACCCGTTCGATGTTGCGCAGCACCATGAGCCCGAGCGGCAGCCAGGAGAACCCGCCAGGAGCGACGCGGCGCACGTACCCGGCGCGCACGAGCAGTCGGTGGCTGGGAACTTCGGCGTCGGCAGGATCCTCACGCAACGTGCGCAGGAACAGCGACGACATCCTGGTGATCACTCTGGTAGCTCCTTGACGACGAGCCTCGGCTATCCACGCAGGGTATGCGGTGATCCGATGAGTTTCTCATCCGGGCCGGGTCAAATCTCGTGACGACGCCGACCCGAAGGGACCCACCATGCAGAAGATCACGCCGTTCCTGTGGTTCGTCGACCAGGCCGAGCAGGCGGCCGAGTACTACACCTCGATCTTTCCCGACTCGCGGATCGTGGACATCTCCTACTACAACGAGGCCGGGCCCGGGACGCCGGGCAAGGTCATGACCGTGACGCTCGAGCTCGCGGGCCAGCGCTTCGTCGCGCTCAACGGCGGCCCGCACGACGAGTTCAACGACGCCATCTCGCTGGCCGTCGACTGCGCATCGCAGCAGGAGGTCGACGAGCTGTGGGACAAACTCACCGCCGACGGCGGCAGGCCGGTGGCGTGCGGCTGGCTCAAGGATCGCTACGGCGTGTCGTGGCAGATCATCCCCAGCCCGCTGCTCGAGCTGGTCAACGACCCCGATCCGGAGCGGGCGATGCGGGTGACCAAGGCGATGCTCGGCATGACCAAACTGGACATCGAGTCGCTGCGGGAGGCTCACGCTGGCGGCTAAGTCGATGGCCTAGCCTGTCCGGGTGCTGGTTCTGCTTCCTCCGTCGGAGACGAAGGCCGTTGGCGGTGACGGCGGCCCGCTCGACCTCGCGTCGTTGTCGTTTCCCGAGCTGACCGAGACCCGCCGCACGCTCATCGACGCCGTGTCCGCGCTCGCCGGGGACGTGCCCGCCAGCCTGGTCGCGCTCGGGCTGTCGCAGCGGCAGGCGGCCGAGGTCGACCGCAACGCCGAGCTGCCGCACGCCCCGACGTGTCCCGCGCTGCTGCGCTACACCGGCGTGCTCTACGACGCGCTCGGGGCGGCGGACTTCGGCCGCACCGAGTGGGCACGGGCCGAGCGGCGGCTGGCGACGGCGTCCGCGCTGTTCGGCGTCGTCCGCGCCGGTGACGCCATCCCGGCGTACCGGCTCTCCGGCGGCAGCACGCTGCCCAGCCTCGGGTCGCTGCGCTCGATGTGGCGGCCGGTACTCGAACCGGTGCTCGCCGGACTGGACGAGCTGGTGGTCGACCTGCGCTCGGGGCCGTACGCCGCGCTGGCCCGGGTACCCGGCGCGGTCACCGTCCGAGTGGTCACCATCGACGCGAACGGCCGCCGCAAGTCGGTCAGCCACCACAACAAGGCGTACAAGGGTCAGCTCGCGGCCGCCCTCGCGGTCGCGAGGCACGAGCCCGCCACCGTGGACGAGGTGCTGACCACGGCGGCAGCGGCCGGGCTGAAGGTGGAACGCTCCGGTGAGCGCTCAATCGAGCTCACCACCTAGCCTTCGGCCAGCTCCGCCACTTCGGCGGCGCAGCCCCAGGAGAGCGTGACGCCGACCCCGCCGTGGCCGTAGCAGTGGATCACGTCGCCGTCCCGGTCGAGCCGCACCTGGTCCCGGAACGGCCGCAGCCCGACCTTGACCCGCAGCACCTCGGCCCGCTCGATGCCGGGCAACAGGGTGGCGCAGCGGCGCAGGATGTCCTGAGTGGTGGCGGGATCGGGCACCAGCGAGTCCTCGCCGAACTCCTCGGTCCCGCCGCACACCGCGTGCTCGCCGTGCGGCAGCACGTAGCTGAAGTCGTCCTCGTCGACGAGCCATTCGGTCAAGCCGACGTCCGCCACGTGCACCACCTGGCCTCGCGCCGGCCACACCGTGCTGTCGGCCGCGAGCCTGCCCGCGCCGAGCCCGGCCGCGTTGATCACGAGGTCGGCGCCGTCAACGTCGTCGAGCGAGCGGACCGGGCGGTACTCGAACCCAACGCCCTCGCGCCGCAGCTCGGTTTCGAGCCAGCCCACGTAGCGGCCGGTATTGACCAGCGGCGGGGTGAACCGCAGCGCGTCCGCGTAGGGCGCGGCGACGCCGGTATCGCGGGTCATCCCGCCCATGGCGTCCGCCCACGGCGGCACCGGACGCTCACCGCGGCGCAGCACCATGCCCGGCATCAGCCGCACGCCGGTGCCGGGCACGTCGGCGAGGCGAGTGAACTCGGCGACGCTGATCTCGGTCCAGCCGGCCACCCGGTCGGCCGGTTCGGCGTGCCGGGGATAGATCAGGCCACCGGCGACGGTGCTCGTCGTCTCGTTCAGCGGGTCGGCGCTGACGACGGTGACCCGATGCTCGCGCTGGGCCAGCCGCAGCGCGGCGGTCAGCCCCACGACTCCACCACCGATGACCGTGATCCGCACGCCGACTACCTCCTCGCACGACCTCCATTGGGCTTGCGCCCCGCCCTGCCACGCGGCGCGGGCCTGCGGCTGCCGGGCTGCGGCTCGGCGACCGGCTCCCCCGACGGCAGCCGCGCGCCGGTGATCCGCGCCAGGTCGGCGTCGCCCGGCCGGACGGTCGTGGTCGTCGGCGTCACCCCGGCGCGGTCGGTCAGCCGCCGCATGGTGCGTCGCTCATCCGGCGTGATCAGCGAGACGACGGTGCCCTCCGCTCCGGCACGCGCGGTCCTGCCCGCGCGGTGCAGGTAGTCCTTCGCGTCGTTCGGCGGGTCGACGTGCAGCACGAGGCTCACGTCGTCGACGTGGATGCCGCGCGCCGCGACGTCGGTGGCGACGAGGGCGTTCGACCTGCCGTCCTTGAAGTCGGCGAGCACCCGGTTGCGCTGCCCCTGCGTCTTGCCGCCGTGCAGCGACACGGCGGGCACCCCGACCTGGCGCAGCTGCTTGGCCACCCGGTCGGCGTGGTGCTTGGTGCGCACGAACAGGATGGTGCGCCCGGTGCGGGCCGCGATCTCGGTGGTGACAGTGTGCTTGTCCGCCCGCGCGACCGAGAACACGTGGTGGTCCATCGTGTCGATGCTCGCGGTGACCGGGGCGACGGAGTGCTCGACCGGGTCGATGAGGTACTGCCGCACGAGCTGCCCGACCGCCCCGTCGAGGGTGGCGGAGAACAGCAGCCGCTGCCCGGTCTTCGGGGTGAGGTCGAGGATCTCGCGCACCTGCGGCAAGAAGCCCATGTCGGCCATCTGGTCGGCCTCGTCCAGCGCGACGAAACCGACGTCGGACAGCGTGCAGGTGCCCTGCCTGACGTGGTCGGAGAGCCTGCCCGGCGTGGCGATGAGCAGATCGACGCCGCGTCGCAGCGCCTCCTCCTGCCGGCCGAACGACATGCCGCCGACGACGGTGCGACACCACAACCCGGTCGCCTTCGCCAGCGGCATCAGCACGTCGGCGACCTGCATCGCCAGCTCGCGGGTGGGCACGAGCACCAGCGCACGGGGCCGGTTCGGTCGCGCCTTGCCGCCGTGTAGTCGGGCGATCAGCGCCAGCCCGAAGGCCAGCGTCTTGCCGGAGCCGGTCTGCGCCCTGCCGAGCACGTCGCGCCCGGCGAGCGCGTCGGGCAGCGTCGCCGACTGGATCGGGAACGGCGTGGTGATACCGGCCCGCCGCAGCTCACGCAGCAGCTCAGGGGGCAGGCCGAGGCCGTCGAACGACTCGGCGTGGTGGGTGGGCGTGGGCCGGGGCTTGCTGGCCGTGCGGTGCCGGGGTTTCTTCTTGGGCGCGCAGGAGCGCGGCTGCTGCGTGATGGTCACGGGTGCCTTTCGGATCGTGGTACGTCACCGTGAGGCCCGGACCTCCGCGGGGCGCGGAGCATCCCACCGGCAGCCGGTGCGGGGATACAGGGACGAACCCGGCGCGAGGTGCGCCGTGCATGAACCGTTCAAGATTACCTTGACCGCCACCTCCGTGGCGGCGCGGGGTGCGTGTGGTGCGACACTGCCCTACGTGAGTGCCGAAGGTCCTGCCGCACCCGTACCAGCAGAGAACGTCCTCGACTGGCTCGACGTCGAGGCCGAGAAGCGCGCCGAGGCGGGGCTGGTCCGGCGGCTGCGACCCCGTGCCGCCGCTGCGGCGGAGCTGGACCTGGCGGGCAACGACTACCTCGGCCTCGCCAGGGACAAGCGGGTCGCGGGCGCCGCCGCCGCGGCGGCGTTGAAGTGGGGCGCGGGCTCGACCGGCTCCCGGCTGGTCACCGGCTCCACCGAGCTGCACGCCGAGCTGGAGCAGGAGCTGGCCCGGTTCTGCGGTGCGCAGGCCGCGCTGGTGTTCTCCTCCGGGTTCACCGCGAACCTGGGCGCGGTGACCACGCTGTCCGGCCGGGAGTCGGCCATCGTGACCGACTCCTCGATCCACGCCTCGCTCATCGAGGGCTGCCGTCTCTCCCGTGCCGACATCGCCGCCGTCGCGCACAACGACCCGAGCGCGGTCGGGCACGCGCTGCGCACCCGGCGGCATCAGCGGGCGCTGGTGGTGACCGACTCGGTGTTCTCGGTCGACGGCGACAAGGCCGACCTGACCGCGCTGGTCGACGTCTGCCGCGACACCGGAGCCGCGCTGCTCGTCGACGACGCGCACGGGCTCGGTGTGCTCGGCGACGGCGGCCGCGGCGCGGTCCACGAGGCCGGGCTGACCTCGGCACCCGACGTCGTCACCACGGTGACGCTGTCCAAGTCGCTCGGCGCGCAGGGTGGCGCGGTGCTCGGGCCGCGCCGGGTGATCCGACACCTGACCGAGACGGCACGGAGTTTCATCTTCGACACGGCGCTCGCTCCGGCGAGCACGGCGGCGGCGCTCACCGCGCTGCGCGTGCTGATCGAGGAGCCGCAGCGGGCCGAGCGGGCGCGCGAGATCACCGCCACGATGGCCGATCGGTTCACCGCGGCCGGGCTCCCGGCGAGCACGCCGGAGGCGGCGGTGCTCGCGGTGCGCGCGCCCTCCCCCGACGACGCGGTCGGCTGGGCGGCCCGCTGCGCCGAGCGCGGGGTGCGGGTCGGCTGCTTCCGGCCACCCTCGGTGCCGGACGGCATCTCCCGGCTGCGGCTGACCGCGAACGCCGGGCTGTCCGACAGCGATGTCGAGCGGGCGATCGAGGTGATCATCGAGACGGCGCCGTCCTTCGCATCGTGATGTGCGGGATGCCGTCCTCGTCGTAGGGCTCGCCCTCGGCCCGGTAGCCGAACCGTTCGTAGAACCCGGTGGCGTATGTCTGCGCGCTGAGCACCGACTCGGCGTCGCCGATGACGTCGAGCGCCTCCGCCATCAGCCGCACCCCGGCGCCGGTGCCGCGCGCGGCCGCCGCCGTGCAGACACGCCCGACGCGCGCCACGCCGTCGTCGTCGATGATCCGCAGGCAGCCGAGCACGGTGTCACCGTCGGCGAGCCACAGGTGGCGGGTGCCCGGCAGCAGGTCTATGCCGTCGAGCTCGGGGTAGGGGCACTCCTGCTCGACGACGAACACCTCGACCCGCAGCCGGAGCAGCGCGTAGAGGTCAGCGGCGGAGAGCTCGGGGCCGGTCGCGGCGCGCACTTCTGCCATGCGCTGTGCTTAGCACACCGCTCAGCCGCCGCCCAGGATCGGCAGCCCGGAGTCACCGCCCGACACGACGCTCTGCTGACCGGCGCCCGCCGTCTCGATCCACTCGGCGTAGTGACGCACCTCGGTGTAGACGCCGTACTTGCCAGGCCGGGCACAACCCTCGCCCCAGGAGATGATGCCGATGAGCCTGCCGCCCGCGACCAGCGGTCCGCCGGAGTCACCCTGGCAGGCGTCGGTGCCGCCCTCGCGGTATCCGGCGCACACCATCTGGTTCTTGGTGTAGGTGTCGTAGGCGTTCACGCAGTCGGCGTCGGCGCGCACCGGCATCCGGGCGGCACGCAGCCGGTCGGATGGCTTCCCGCTCTCGGACGTCGTGCCCCAGCCGAGCACGGTGGCCTTCGTGCCGACGCGGTAGAGGTCGCCGTCGTCCTTCGTCGCGGGGTCGATCGTGCGGTACGGCAGGTCCTGGTCGAGCTGCAGCACCGCGACGTCGTTGCCCTCGGTGACGGTGTAGTAGTCGTCGTGCACCCACACCTGCCGCACGCCGGCCTCGGTGCCCTCGTCGCTGCGCTTGTCCTGCCTGCCCGCGACGACGCCGAGGTCCTCGGGCTCGCTGTCCGCGACGCAATGCGCCGCCGTGACGACCTGGTCGGGGGCGACGAGCGCGCCGCCGCAGAACTGCTGGCCGTACTCGTCGGTGATGTAGACGGCGTACTCGTGCGCACCGGACTCGACCTCGCTGCCGCCGACGATGCGCGCCTGGCTCGCGGTGGACTGTGACTCCGGCGTCGCCCAGGTGACCGAGACGAGGCTCAGCAGGCCCGCCACCACGGCGGCAGCGGGCAGCACGGTCCACCGGGCGATTCTCGCCCTGTTACTCACACACTCTCCTCGGGGATACGCGTCGGGGTACGACAAGCCGCGCGGCATGGAGACTGGTCGATCCTACTTCCCGAAGCCCTGACACGGGGTCACCGAATCGAGTGGAGTCAGGCAACCTGGAACACGGTCGGCTCGTCCACGGTTGACTACTCGTGTGACGCACTACGACCTTGTGATCATCGGGACCGGTTCCGGCAACACCATCCTCGACCAGCGGTTCGCGGACTGGCGGGTGGCGATCGTCGAGAAGGGAGTGTTCGGCGGGACCTGCCTGAACGTCGGCTGCATCCCGACCAAGATGTTCGTCTACCCCGCCGACATCGCGCAGGCGATCAGCACCAGTGGTCCGCTCGGCGTCGACGCCGAGCTGCGTGAGGTCCGCTGGCACGAGGTGCGGGACCGGATCTTCGGCCGGATCGACCCGATCGCGTCCGGCGGCAAGGAGTACCGCGCGAGCCATCCCGACAATGCCAACGTCACCCTCTACGACGGCACCGCCCGCGCTGCGGGTGACGCCGAGCGACGGCGGCGAGCCGATGGCGCTGACCGCCGACCGGATCGTGCTGGCGGCGGGCAGCAGGCCGATCATCCCGAACATAGAGGGCCTCGGTGAGGTCGAGCACCACACCTCGGACACCGTGATGCGCATCGACAAGCTCCCCGCCAGCGTCACCATCCTCGGCAGCGGCTACATCGCCGCCGAGTTCGCCCACGTGTTCTCCGCGTTCGGCGCCGAGGTCAGCGTCGTCGCGCGCTCGAACGCGCTGCTGCGTGCCCACGACCTCGACGTCAGCACCCGGTTCACCGAACTGGCGTCGCAGCGCTGGGACGTGCGCACCCAGCGCACCGTGACTGCCGCTCGCACGACCGCCGAGGGCGTCGCCCTCGACCTGCTGACGCACGACGGCGAGCACGAGTCGGTCGCGTCGGAGCTGCTGCTCATCGCGATCGGCCGCGCGCCGAACGCCGATCTGCGCGACCCAGCGGCCGGTGGCATCGCCACCGAGGACGACCGGATCGCCGTCGACGCCTACCAGCGCACCTCGGCTGACGGCGTCTACGCGCTCGGCGACGTCAGCTCGTCCTACCAGCTCAAGCACGTGGCCAACCACGAGGCGCGGATCGTGCAGCACAACCTGCTGCATCCCGAGGAGCCGGTGGCGGCCGACCACCGGTTCGTGCCGCAGGCGGTGTTCACCTCGCCGCAGATCGCCTCGGTCGGGCTGACCGAGCAGCAGGCACGGTCGCGGCGGCTGCGGTTCGTGACGGCCACCCAGGACTACGGCGGGATCGCGTACGGCTGGGCGATGGCGGACACCACCGGGTTCGCCAAGCTGCTCGCCGACCCGGCGACCGGGCAGCTGCTCGGCGCGCACATCATCGGCCCGCAGGCGCCGACGGTGATCCAGCCGTTGGTCCAGGCGATGAGCTTCGGACTCGACGCGCGCAGCATGGCGCGAGGTCAGTACTGGATCCACCCGGCGATGCCGGAGGTGGTGGAGAACGCCCTGCTCCAGCTCGAGCTGGACTGACGGCTCACGGCAGGGTGAGGATCTCCGCGCCGGAGCCGGTCACCAGCAGAGTGTGCTCGAACTGGGCGGTCCACCTCTTGTCCTTGGTGGTGACCGTCCAGTCGTCGTCCCACAGGTCGTAGTCGACGGTGCCCAGCGTGATCATCGGCTCGATGGTGAAGGTCATGCCCTCCTCGATCACGGTGGTGACCGACGGCTCCTCGTAGTGCAGCACGGTCGGCGCGGTGTGGAACGCGGGGCCGACGCCGTGGCCGGTGAAGTCGCGCACCACGCCGTAGCCGAACCGCTTCGCGTACGCCTCGATGACCCTGCCGATGACGTTGAGCTGCCTGCCCGGCCGCACCGCCTTGATCGCGCGCATGGTCGCTTCCTTGGTGCGCTCGACGAGCAGCCGCACCTCGTCGTCGACCTCCCCGGCGAGGAACGTCGCGTTGGTGTCGCCGTGCACGCCGCCGATGTAGGCGGTGACGTCGATGTTGCAGATGTCGCCGTCCTCGATCACGGTCGAGTCCGGGATGCCGTGGCAGATGACCTCGTTCAGCGACGTGCAGCAGGACTTCGGGAACGAGCGGTAGCCCAGCGTGGACGGGTAGGCGCCGTGGTCGATGAGGAACTCGTGCACCACCCGGTCGATGTCGTCGGTGGTGTTGCCCGGCTTGACGGCCTTGCCACCCTCCTCGAGCGCCTGCGCGGCGATCCTGCTCGCCACCCGCATCGCCTCGATGACCTCCGGCGTGCGCACACCGTTGCCAGGCACCCGCTTCGGCGCGGGCTTGTCCACATACTCGGGGCGGGCGATCGACTGTGGCACAGCGCGGCGCGCCGTCTGCACGCCTGGCTTGAGTGGAGCACGCATATATCCCAGCCTAGCCCGACGGCGACCCGGTCAGAACAGCACCGTGGCGAACTCGCCGACCGTGCTGAAGCCGATCTTGCGGTACGCGGCGAGGGCCGGCGCGTTGAACGAGTTGACGTACAGGCTCGCCGTCCTGCCGAGGTCGCGGAGCAGGGTCGCGGCGACCGTCGCCGTGCCCGCCATGCCCAGCCCGCTGCCGCGGCGCTCGGGGTGCACCCACACCCCCTGGATCTGCCCGACCGTGGCGGACAGCGCGCCGATCTCGGCCTTGAACACGACCTCGCCGTTCTCGAATCTGGCGAACGCGCGGCCGCTCGAGATCAGCTCGGCGACCCTGGCGCGGTAGCTGGCGCCGCCGTCGCCGAGCCGGGGGTCGACGCCGACCTCCTCGGTGAACATCGCCACGGCGGCGGGATAGTAGTGGTCCAGTTCGTGCGGCCGCACCCGGCGGACCCGGCCGTCGCAGGTGACGGCGGGCTCGCGGTCGAGCGCCAGCAGCGGCTGCTGGGTACGCAGTTCGCGCGCGGGCCCCCAGTCGTAGACGAGCTCGTCCCACAGCCCGAGCACCTGGCTGGCCGGTCCGACGATCGAGGAGCATCGGCGCGGCCTGCGCAGCGCGCGGTCGGCGAAGGAGTGCAGCGCGGTGGTGTCGCCGCGCAGCGGGATGAGGTTCGACCCGGCGAAGCACAGCCCGGGCAATCCCGCGCGGCGAGAGTAGCGCGAATCCGGCGCCCACAGCTCACCGCCGAGCCGGATCGGGTCGAGGCCGTTGGTCTCGACCCGGGAGCTCACCATGCAGCTCGCGACGGGATCGGCGGCGAGCACAGCACGCACCGCCGGGAAGTCCCGTTCGTCGACAAGACGGGCGCCCGCAAGCCGCAACACTCGTCCAGCGTGCCAGAAACTGCCGGTCGATACCTAGTGCCGCTGCCAGCGCAAACGGGTGGACATCGCGATCAGCTCACCGTGACCGTCGGCGAGCCCTCCCCGGCGTCCAGCCCGGACTCCTCGGCGATGCGCATGGCCTCCTCGATGAGGGTCTCCACGATCTGCGCCTCCGGCACGGTCTTGACGACCTCGCCCTTGACGAAGATCTGGCCCTTGCCGTTGCCGGACGCGACGCCGAGGTCGGCTTCCCGCGCCTCGCCGGGGCCGTTGACGACGCAGCCCATCACGGCCACCCGCAGCGGGATCTCCATGCCGTCGAGACCGGCGGTGACCTCGTCGGCCAGCTTGTAGACGTCGACCTGCGCGCGGCCGCACGAGGGGCAGGAGACGATCTCCAGCTTGCGGGGCCGCAGGTTCAGCGACTGGAGGATCTGGGCGCCGACCTTGACCTCTTCGACCGGCGGCGCGGACAGCGACACCCGGATGGTGTCGCCGATGCCCTGGCGCAGCAGCGCGCCGAACGCGACCGCGGACTTGATCGTGCCCTGGAAGGCCGGGCCGGCCTCGGTGACGCCGAGGTGCAGCGGGTAGTCACACTGTTCGGCCAGGATCTCGTATGCCCTGATCATGGTGACCGGGTCGTGGTGCTTGACCGAGATCTTCACGTCGTGGAAGCCGTGCTCGCCGAACAGGCTCGCCTCCCACAGCGCCGACTCGGCCAGCGCCTCCGGGGTGGCCTTGCCGTGCTTCTCCAGCAGCCGCGGGTCGAGCGAGCCCGCGTTGACGCCGATGCGGATCGGGGTGCCGTGGTCCTTCGCGGCCTTGGCGATCTCCGCGACCTTGTCGTCGAACTTCTTGATGTTGCCGGGGTTGACCCGCACCGCGGCGCAGCCCGCTTCGATCGCGGCGAAGACGTAGCGGGGCTGGAAGTGGATGTCGGCGATCACCGGGATCTTCGACTTCTGCGCGATCGCGGGCAGCGCCTCGGCGTCGTCCGACGTGGGGCAGGCGACGCGGACGATGTCGCAGCCTGCCGCCGTCAGCTCCGCGATCTGCTGCAGGGTGGCGTTCACGTCGGCGGTGGACGTCGTCGTCATCGACTGCACCGACACCGGGTAGTCGCTGCCGACACCGACCGGTCCCACCTGTAGCTGGCGTGTCTTCCTCCGCTCGGCGAGCGTCGGCGGCGGACTGGCCGGGAGACCAAGGTCGACGGTCATCGGATCCGCAAGCTCCTCACACTAAAGGGCGTTCGCCAGCAAGGTTACCGTTACTCCGGCAACTGGATCGGGTTCACGATGTCAGCGGTCACTGTGAGCAATACCACCGCCCCGCCGATGATCACGAACACCATCGTGACGGCGGACAGCTTCGTGTAGTCGACGGGGCCCATGGCGGCCTTGCCCATGAGTCTGCGGATGGTGTCGCGGACCTTCTCGTACCAGGTCACGGCGATGTGGCCGCCGTCGAGCGGTAGCAGTGGCAGCAGGTTGAAGATGCCGACGAAGAAGTTCAGCGCGGCC
This sequence comes from Actinophytocola sp., assembly GCA_009377395.1. Taxonomy (GTDB): domain Bacteria; phylum Actinomycetota; class Actinomycetes; order Mycobacteriales; family Pseudonocardiaceae; genus Haloechinothrix_A. The sequence continues at coordinate 24,867 of WHUB01000058.1, forward strand.
AGCATCAGCAGGAACAGCTCCCACAGCCCGCGCTCGGCGGCCTCACCGCCGATGCGGCTGGCGCCGACGACGCTGACCGGCGTGTTCGGGTCGCGCTCGCCGCCGAAGATCGCCTCGACGACCTTGGGAATCCGGCTCGGGAAGTCCAGCAGCGCGCTCCAGGTGTTGGCGAACATCTCGCCGGTGAACGCGGTGGTCGCGGGGAGCGCGTCGAGTGCGCCGTACTGGAACTTGGCCTGCACGCCGATGCCGATCATGCCGACGCTAACGATGCGGGGGGCCTTGCCCTGCTGGGTTAGCACGGAGCGCTTGACCTGCATCACGTCGACGGTGAATCGCTTGATCTCGCCGTCGCGGTCCACCGCGATCGGCGTCGGGCCGGAGCTCTCCCTGATCGCCATGCGCACGTCGTCCCAGTTCGAGACGGCGGTGCCGCCGACGGCGGTGATCACGTCGCCGGGCCGGATGCCCGCCTCGGCGGCGGGAGTCGGGTCGCCCGGCCCGCACTGGTAGTTGCGCAGCTGCTGCTCGGTGGTGGCGTTCTTGACGCAGGACAGCGACTCGATCTGCGCCTTGCCGTTGATGTTGGGCAAGCCCATGCTCACCGCCAGCAGGTAGAGCACGATGAAGCCGATGATGAAGTGCGTGATGGACCCGGCAGAGAGCACGACGGTGCGCTTCCAGGCCGGGTAGCGCCACATCGCCTTGGGCGACTCCTCCGGCGTGACCTCGTCGAGCGCCGTCATGCCTGCGATGTCGCAGAAGCCGCCGAGCGGGAGCGCCTTGAGGCCGTACTCCGTCTGCTTGCGGCGGAAGGAGAACAGCGTCGGTCCGAAGCCGATGAAGTAGCGACGAACCTTCATGCCGAACCACTTCGCCGTCATCATGTGGCCGGCTTCGTGCAGCGCGATGGACACGCAGATGCCCAGTGCGAACAGCACTACCCCGAAGATGTAGACGAGCAGGCCCGAATCCACGTACTAGTCCCTTCCCAGCTCGGCGGCGCGTGACCGAGCCCATTTCTCGGCCGCGAGCACGTCGTCGATGTCGCGTGGCGCACAGTGCCATTCGTCCGCTTCCGCCACCACCTTCGACACAGTGTCCACGATCGAGGTGAAGCTGGTGTTCTGTGTCAGGAACGCCTCGACGAGCACCTCGTTCGCGGCGTTGTAGACGGCGGGCAGGCAGCCACCGATGCGGCCAGCGTGACGGGCCAACTCGACGGCGGGGAACGCCTCGGTGTCCAGCGGCTCGAACGTCCATTCGGCGGCGCGGCTGAAGTCGCAGGCGGGGGCGGCGCCGGGTACCCGATGGGGCCAGTTCAGCGCGAGCGCGATGGGCAGCCGCATGTCCGGCGGGCTGGCCTGGGCGAGCGTAGACCCGTCGGTGAAAGTCACCATGGAGTGCACGATCGACTGCGGGTGCACCACGACGTCGATTGCGTCATAAGCGATGTCGAACAGCAGGTGCGCCTCGATCAGCTCGAGGCTCTTATTGACCATGGTGGCCGAGTTGATGGTGACCACGGGGCCCATGTCCCAGGTCGGGTGGGCCAGCGCCTGCTCGACGGTGACCTCGGCGAGCTCGGCCCTGCTGCGGCCGCGGAACGGGCCGCCGGACGCGGTCAGCACGAGGCGTTCGACCTCGTCGGCGTGACCGCCGCGCAGCGCCTGAGCGAGTGCGGAGTGCTCGGAGTCGACCGGCACGATCTGGCCGGGTGCGGCTGCTTGTTGCACGAGCGGACCGCCTGCGACCAGGGATTCCTTGTTGGCCAGTGCCAGCGTGGCGCCGGTGTCCAGCGCTGTGAGGGTGGGTGCGAGGCCCTGCGAGCCGGGCATGCCGTTGAGGACGACGTCGACCCTGATGGCGTCGATCAGCTCGGTGACAGCGTCGGCACCGGCGAACACTCTGGGAAGGGCGAACTCGCCCCTTGAGTAGCCCCCGCGTTGCGCCTCGGTGTAGAGGGCGAGCTGGACGTCCTCCAGCGCGGTCGGCCGGACCACGGCGATCGCGTCGACACCGTGGGCGATGGCCTGCGCGGCGAGCGTCGCGGGGTCGGAGCCGCCTGCGGCGAGGCCCGCGATACGAAACCGCTGCGGGTTCCGCGCGGCGACGTCGAGCGCCTGGGTGCCGATGGAGCCGGTCGAACCGAGCACAAGCACGGAGCGCATGCCGGTGCTGGGAGGGTCGCCGTGGGTGCCGGGACTGTTCATCACGTCCCATTGTCGCCGATGCCATGCAAGAGCGGTGCGAGCGGTGTGGGATCATCGACGCTGGCTGTGACGTGACGCAGAAGGAGTAATCGTGGCGCCGACGAAGCAGATCGAGTCGAAGCAGCAGGTCGACCCCCGCGACGAGCCGTCAGCGGAGTGGGGCTGGCACGGCTCCTTCCTCAAGGCGACCCAAGCCATGGGCTGGACCATCGTGCTCATGCTGCTGGCGATGGTCATCGGCAACCACGTGGGCAACGTCGAGAACTTCTGGCTCATCGGCATCGCCGCCACCATCGCCGGCATGCTCGTGACCGACATCCGCCGCCGTCGGTTGTCGTGGCGGCGTTGAAATAACCCGTACGCACTACGACATCTCGATCATGCGATCATAGTCATTCGTGAGCATATCCTGTTTGCACTACGCACCAACTGTTGGTGAAGATGCTGACCAAAAGCATACCCATCCTCATCAAATCACCAGTTTCGCGAAGTAAACGGGCCCAGCCCAGGTGCTCCGGTCCATCTCCCGGCCCGTAGTTGTGTCAAAACTGTGCTTGCGCCAGAATGAAACGTACCAAATTGGTTTCATGGAATCACAGTACACATCGAAGCGAAATCGAGTCCACCAGGAGATTGAAATACAGCGTGTCACGAACGAACTCAGGATCCGAGTCGGCTGTACAACCAAGACATCCCTCTCCAATGACCCTTTGCCACTTAGAAACTGGAATCCCAAAAATCGACGCCGCAACCGTGGCCACTAATTCCAATAGCGGAAGATACCCACAGGGCCGCAGATCGTGCGCAAGCGGCAACGCCGGTTGACCGGGGTAGACAAGATCGTGCTGTCGCTGTCGGCGAAAGGGCTGACCACCGGGAAAATCGCCGCGCACTTCGACGACGTCTATGGCGCCAAGGTCTCCAAGGACACTATCTCGCAGATCACAGACAAGGTCCTCGGCGAGATGGCCGAGTGGTGCAACCGGCCGCTCGATTCGGCTTGATTTCTGGCGGTCGTTGCGAATCCGGACGGGAGGGATTCGCATGCGTCCCGCGCGTGGAACATGAGTCCGGCGGAGGTCAAGCGTCGCTATTTCGAGTTGATCAGAAGGGGTGAAAGGGCGCCGCGGCGGCCCGCGAGGTCGGCGTGTCGATGAGCTGCGGGTCAGTGTGGTTCGTCGACGCTGGCCGGATGAGCTTCATCGAAACTCCGATCAGTTCGAGGTATCTCAGCCAGGACGATCGGATCGAGATCGCCGACGGACTCGCGCGCCGAGCCGGTCAAGGCGATCGCCAGTAGGATCGGTAAAAGCTATCAAACCGTCTATCGGGAGATCACGCGGAATCGGAAGCTGGACGGGCGTTATCAACCGTGGTACGCGCACAACCAGGCCCATCTTCGGCGCAGACGGCCCAAGCCCGCCGGTTCACCATTGATGCCGAGGTGCGCGAGGTCGTGGCCGCGAAGCTGTCCAAACGGAGGTCACCAGCGCAGATCAGCCGCTGGCTGCGCCATCGCTACCGCCGCCGGCCAGCGTGGCAGGTGTGCGCCGAGACCATCTACGAAGCGGTCTACCGTGGCTTGATCGTCGCGGCCGGGGCCGCACCCGCGAAGGTGCGCTGAAGCGTGGCGTCCCCTTCCTCTGCGTAACGGCGTTCCTTGATCCCGGCCTTGTTGAAGATCCAGCCCTCGTCGAGCTGCAGCCGCTTTTCAAGACCGTCATTGAGGTGATCTCAGTAAGGGTTGCTGCTTGATTCGGGCGACACGCCCAATG
>WHUB01000590.1 GCA_009377395.1 Actinophytocola sp.
AGCGCGAAGTCATCGAGGATGAGCAACTCGATGCCGGTGAGCCGGCGCATCTCGGCCTCGACACTGTTGTCGAGCCTGGCGGCCTTCAGCCGCTTGAGGAGCTTGTCGGCGCGGGCCATCAGCACGGTGCGGCGCCGGCGGATCGCGATGTGCCCCAATGCGGTGGCCAGGTGGGTCTTACCGACCCCGACCGGTCCGAGGATGACGGCGCCGTGGCCGGCGTCGAGGAACCGCAGGCTGGCCAGCTCGTTCCACAGCTGCCGGTCGTAGGCGACCGCGGCGGTCTCGTCCCAGGACTCGAGCCGCATGGCGGGGTCGAGGCCGGCGGCGCGGGCGCGGAGCTGACAGGACTTCGTCTCGCGTCGGGTGACCTCGTCGGCGAGGACGAGTTCGAGGAAGTCGGCGTGCGGCAGCTGCTGGTGCCGGGCGAGGGTGAGTCGTTCGGGGAGGGTGTCGAGCATCTTCCCGAGCTTGAGCTTCCGCAGGATCTGCTTCAGATCCGCGCTGACCGCAT
>WHUB01000591.1 GCA_009377395.1 Actinophytocola sp.
CGTAGGAGGATTGGACATCCACCGGAAGCAGATCACCTTCGACTATGTCGACACCGTGACCGGGGAGCTGCAGCGTGGCCAGATCGCCCCGGCCGATCGGGCGCATCTGGCCGGCTGGCTGGCCCGGCGGTTCACCGGCCGGCACGACGTCGAGTTCGCGTTGGAGGGCTGCACCGGATGGCGGTATGCCGCCGAGGAACTCGCCCGGGCCGGCGCGGTCGCGCATGTCGGCGAGCCGGCCGACACGGCGGCGTTGCGGGGCCGTAAGCGGCACGCCAAGACCGATCGGACCGACTCGCGGCACCTGCGGCAGCTGCTGACCGACGGGCGGCTGCCCGAGTGCTGGATCCCGCCGGCGCTCGTGCTGGAGTGCCGGGCGCTGCTGGAGCTGTATCGCGATCTTCGGGTGGAGCACACCGCCTGGACCCAGCGCATCCACGCGGTGCTGTTCCACCAAGGCGCTCAACGGCTGGGTGACGGCGGGCTGCGCAGCGAGCAGGGCCTGGCCGAGCT
>WHUB01000592.1 GCA_009377395.1 Actinophytocola sp.
CGCCCACACGGCGATCGAGGACGTCGGCCCGCTGGCCGAGCGGGCCGGCGCCAAGACGCTCGCGCTGACCCATCTCGCGCCGACGGACACGCTGCCCTCGCGGTGGCTGCAGGCGCAGCGCGGGTACTCCGGTCAGCTGGTCGTCGGCCGCGATCTCGACGAGGTGGGGGTGGGGGTCGGCGCCCGCTGACCGCCGCGTCACGCCCGCCGGCGCGACAGCGCGGCCGCGGTGGCCGCCCAGCCTTCCCGGGCACTGGGATGGCCCGGCGCCCATCCGGTCGCGGCACGAAATCGGGCGTTGCTCACCCGCAGCGACCGGGTCAGCGAGGTCGCCCGGTGGCCGAACAGCAGCGCCGCTCGCCCCGGCACCCGCAGCCACATCCTGGTGCCGGCGGCCGAGGCGAGCGCGGCCGCGTAGTCGCGCCGGGTCATCGGCTCGTCGTCCACGACATTGAACGTTCCAGCCGGGGCGTCCAGCGCCGCGACGACCGCCGTGGCCGCGTCGGTCATGTG
>WHUB01000593.1 GCA_009377395.1 Actinophytocola sp.
CAGATAAGGGCCGTGAAAAACATGACGCCACTCCTCCACTACGGAGGGAGTGGCACGGCTGCTCGACCACCACCTAGTGAGACCATGCAAGCATAGCTGCCCGTCTGTTTCAAGCCCATCGGCCAGCGCCTCCCAGCTGGCGTGCTTGGCCTCTCATCGATGGCTGGTGCAGAGGTCAAGAGGCCTCGCTCCTCTCCGCGATCCTGTCTGCTCGTGGGAAGCTGAAGCTGACATAGTTGGCAAGCCGGTCGGCCCCGACAGCAGAGTCAAGTAGATGACCAGCCCTCCGGCTGCGGGTGCACCTGGTCTCGGTGTGGTCGTCCAGGATCGTGACCTCCGCCGACCGCGACGCCGTGTCGACCGACGTCACGCTTCCGGTGATGACCCGGCAGCCGGAAAGCACCTGCCGAAGTGGCACGACGACGTGACGCGGCTCCACGGAGCCGGCGGCGATGTCGGAGAGGAACGGCTGGTAGGTCATGTACGAGCGCGGATCCACGACCGTCACATGGG
>WHUB01000594.1 GCA_009377395.1 Actinophytocola sp.
CCAGCAGCGCCAGCGCCGCGAAGATCAGGATCAACACGTATGGATGCGGCAGGCTCAGCAAGCTGAGGACGATGTTCGCGACGAGCAGCAGGATCGCGGCAATCGTGTCGAACAGGACGCTGACGTTGCCGGTCAGCCAGGTGATGATGGCGTCGATGACGTCGCCTATCGGGATGCGCGGAGTCTCAGGCATTGTCGATCACCTTCTCCTCCGTCTGCACCCCGGCAGCGGGCGTGGTCGCCGCGCCATCTGTTGCCGCGCCGTCTGCCGGCACGGCGTTCGCCGCCTCGCCTGTGCTGCCGCCGGGCTCCTCTTCAGCCTCCCCCGCGATCGCGGACAGGATGGCCGCGCGGGGCACCACACCGACGAGTCGGCCGTCGTCGTCGAGCACACCGAGCGGGACGGGCCGGTTGCCGCAGCGTTCCGCGAAGTCGATGATGGACGTCTCTTCCGTGACGGTCTCGTAGTCGTCGCCCAGGACCTCCCGCAGCCCAACGGAGCCCGCCTTGGC
>WHUB01000595.1 GCA_009377395.1 Actinophytocola sp.
CTCGTAGTCGTCGCGCAGCGACGTGTGGGAGCCGGCCAGGGCCGGCCCGATGCGGTCCATCTCGCCCGCCCGCAGCGCCGCCACCACCCACGGTCTGACATTGCCGTCGTGGTCGAGCCGGGTTACGACCACCTCGTCACCCGGGCTGAGGGATCGGCCCACGGCCGCAGCGAACCGCATCGTGAGCGAAGTCATCGACTCACCAAAGACAATGCTGTCCGGCTGGCAGCCGAGAAGCTCAGCGCACACGTGACGAGCCGACCACACGAGCGCATCGGTGGCCTCCGCCTGCGGGAACGGACCGTGCGCGTTGGCGGGGTCACCCGACCGCCACCAGGTGGCCGAGGCCTCGATCGCGTCATCGACGGCTTGGGTGCCGGCGGGGCCATCGAGCCGAACCCAGTCGTCACGGAGCCCGGGGAAGCGCTCACGATCCACCCGGCGATGGTAGCGGCAGCCCCGAACAACGGGATCGGCCTCACGAAGGCGGACAGGGCATTCTTGAGACCGGC
>WHUB01000596.1 GCA_009377395.1 Actinophytocola sp.
CACGACGCCGATCTCGGCCCGCACCTGAGCGCATGGAGCGATCTGCTGTGCCAGGCCGGCGGCTTACCGCCCGTGCCCCCCGACGTAGCCATCCTGCCGAGTCGCTCCCGCTGACTCGGCGGTCCGCGCCACCGTCGCGGCGAACCGGCCGGCGAACACCGATCAGGCATCGAACAAGGCCAGGCCCGCGTCCTCCTCGTGCTCGATCACCAACCCATTTCGCCACACCTGCAGGCTAGTGCCCGGCGAGTCCACGGGGCAGCGAAGTGCCAGCCGGCATACGGTGGAGGTCATGTCCAAGGTGGCACCAGACGATGTTGCCGCCGCTTCGCATACGGTGCGCCTCGTCGAGCCTCGCGATGGCATCCCGCCAGTGGTCGACCGGTACGCCGACCTGCGGGCGGCGCTCGAGCCCTTCGCGGGGGTAAGCGGTCCCGTGGCGTTCGATGCCGAGCGCGCGTCCGGTTACCGGTACAGCCAGCGGGCCTACCTCATCCAGCTCCGCCGTCCC
>WHUB01000597.1 GCA_009377395.1 Actinophytocola sp.
GATAGACGACCACGCTTCGCTCCCACAGCGCGAGCCCGGGACGCACATGCTCGTCCATAAACTCGCGGTTGTGCTCCAGGGTCAGCCACATAGACTCCCGACCGGCGTCAGCGAGCGACCGGCTGAATGTCAACGTGCTCAGCCCTGAGCCCCACTCCAAGATCCGGCTCATCCGGCCGGTGCGGGCGGCGACGCGGCCGATCGCCTGGGGCCAACTGGGGCGCATCGGGAGCCGCGCCGATCTCGACGGTGTGGTTCAGCACGATGCCGTCGGGGTTGTCGATCACCTGGGCCTTGTAGCCGAATTCCACCGGCTTGCCAAGCCGGCCCTTGCGGATCGGTCGGGCGTCGGGATCGTGCAGGCTGACCAACCGACTCGCAGCGTCGGGGTATGGCACCGGCCAGCGCATCCAGCATCGCGGCCTGACCATCGAAGTCCACCGCCAACCACCGGGACGGCGCAGCCGTCCTGCGACGGCGTCGCCGTCCCGGTGCACTGGGCGTGAGCCCG
>WHUB01000598.1 GCA_009377395.1 Actinophytocola sp.
CACCAGCTCCCGCTGCGGTCCCGGGTCGCCGGAGTCATCGTCCTGCTCTACACGCAACGGCTCAGCCGGATCGCCCGGCTCACCATCGACGATGTCATCCGCGACGGCGACCAGGTGCTGCTGCGCCTCGGCGAACCACCCACACCCGTCCCAGCACCGCTCGCGGAGCTGCTGCTCGCCTGGATCGACAAGCGGGACAACATGAACACCGCGATGGCCGTGTCAACCAGAACTGGCCCCGGAGTTCTTCTCCGTTTTGGCCCCACCTGCGGTGCGCGAGCGGTCGCGGGTTCTCCTCGGAGTTGGCCCCACCCGCTGTTGGGGTAGTTGCGGTTGGGCCTGGTCGGCGGCGGCGCGTGCGGTGTCGGCGAGCTGCCGGATTTGCTGGCTGTAGGAGTCGATGCGGGTGCGTTCGGCCTGGTCGGCGATCCGGATGAACAGGTCGGCCTTGCAGGCTAGGAATTCTGCCCGTGCCGCGGGGTCGGGCCCGCCTGGGCGGCAGCGGAGCTCG
>WHUB01000599.1:0-252 GCA_009377395.1 Actinophytocola sp.
GGTGACCAGCACCGCCGACGCCTTGGTGAACATGGGACGCCAGCTGTCGTTCCATGGCCGCAGTTACGCCTGGACACCCCGCGCGCTCCGCCGGTACAAGACCGAGATCATCCGGCTCATCGCCGAGATCAGTCTCGGCACGGGAGCACTCGCTGTGATCGGCGGAAGCGTGGCCGTCATGGGCTTCCTCGTGGCCGCTGCCGGGTACGAGGTCGGCCAGCAAAGTGCGCAGGCGCTAGGCAACATCGGCGT
>WHUB01000599.1:284-510 GCA_009377395.1 Actinophytocola sp.
CCGCCTACGTCAACACGCGCGAGGCTGTGCCGACCATCTCCGGCGTCGCCCTCACGGCGACGGTGGGCGCCGGGTTCACTGCGACGCTCGGGGCGATGCGAATCAGCGAGGAGATCGACGCGCTCGAAACGATGGCGGTGCCGCCCTTGCCGTACTTGGTGACCACCCGCATCATCGCTGGCTTCATTGCGATGATCCCACTCTACACGATCGCGCTGATCATGGG
>WHUB01000059.1 GCA_009377395.1 Actinophytocola sp.
CCTGCACACCCTCGGTATCGGCCGGCATCACCACCGCCAACGGACTCCCACACGGCGCCAACGGCATCATGTCCCGGCTATAACTCGCCATCACATCCACGTCGGTCACCACCGCCGACGAACCCAACTCCGCACGCAACCGATCCACGAGCGCTGTGCTGTCCATTTCTGTCACCTCTCTGTCGATTTTGGACGGATTCAGGGTCACGGCAGTGTCCACGCCAAGACTGTGGACTGGAGGCCGATCAGCAGGCAGAGCACCGCGAGCAGCCCGAGGCTCCAGAGCAGCACCTTGCGGAGGATGATCGCCTCCTGGCCGAGCAGCCCGACCGAGGTGGCGGCGATGGTGAGGTTCTGCGGGCTGACCATCTTTCCGACGACGCCGCCGGAGGTGTTGGCCGCGACCAGCAGCGTCGGGTCGAGGCCCGCGCCCTTGGCCGCGGTCTGCTGGAGCGTGGCGAACAGGGCGTTGGAGCTGGTGTCCGAGCCGGTGACCGCGGTGCCGAGCCAGCCGAGGATCGGGGACAGGTACGCGAACGCGGCGCCCGTGCCGGCGATCCAGGTGCCGATGGTGAGGGTCTGGCCGGACAGATTCATCACGTACGCCAGCGCCAGCACGGCGGCCACCGTCAGGAACGCGTACCGCAGCTTGTAGGCGACCGCGCCGAGCTCACGCGCCGCGGCCGAAGCCGGGACCCGGTAGATCATGGCCACGAGGGCGCCTGAGAGCAGCAGCAGGGTGCCCGGCGAGGACAGCCACTCGAAGGTGTAGACGGTCGTGTCCACCGACTTGCCCGCGGGGTCCGCCACGGCCCCGTCCAAGCCCGGCCAGGGAATCTCGATGTCGGTGCCGGTGAGGAAGTCGGCCACCGACGGCACCAGTTTGGCCACCGAGAACACCGCGATCACCAGCAGGTAGGGGAGCAGCGCCATCATGACGCGGGCGCGGGTGAGGCCGGCCGCGTGCTCACTGAGCGTGGTGGCCTCGACCGCCACGGCGGTCGTGGTGGCGCCGCCGCCGGTCGGCGCCGGGTCGTCCGCCTCACGGTCCTGCTCGGAGCTCAGCCGCTCCAGCGCGCGGTCACCACCCGCCGGCCGCCACACCTTGAGCGTGGCGACCGCGGCGGCCAGGCCCGCCAGCGCGGCGACGATGTCGGTCAGCTCGACGGAGATGTAGTTGGCCGTGACGAACTGGGCGATGCCGAAGGCGACACCGACGATCACCGCGACCAGCCAGGTCTCCCGGATGCCACGCCGCCCGTCGACCAGCAACACCAGCAGCAGCGGGACGATCGCGGCCAGCAACGGGGTCTGCCTGCCGACGTAGGCGCCGATCTCGGTGTAGGGGATGCCGGTGAGGGTGCCCGCGGTGATGATGGGGGTGGCGATGGCGCCGAACGCCACCGGCGCGGTGTTGGCGAGCAGCACCACCGCCGCGGCGCGCAGGGCGGAGAACCCGAGCGCCACGAGCATGACGCCGGTGATCGCGACGGGCGCCCCGAACCCGGCGAGTGCCTCGAGCAGCCCGCCGAAGCAGAAGGCGATGATGATCGCCTGGATCCGTGGGTCGTCGGAGATGAGGTGGAACGCCCCGCGCAGATCGTTGAAGCGGCCGCTGACCACGGTGACCTGGTAGAGCCACACCGCGGTGAACACGATCCACATGATGGGGAACAGGCCGAAGGCCGCGCCCTCGGCGGCGGAGAGGAACGCGAGCCCGGGCGGCATGCCGTAGACCGCGACCGCCACCACGACGGCGACAGCCAGGGCCGCCAAGCCGGCCCAGTGAGCTTTCCAGCGCAGCACGGCGAGCGTCAGGAAGATCGTCAGCAGCGGCAGCGCCGCCACCAGTGAGGACAGCGCGAGACTGCCGGGGACCGGGGTGAGATCGGGAGTGAACATGTGGGTCTCCGAGGTCCGAGCGAGCAGATGAAAGACCTTCGTGTGGTCTGACCACAGCGGGGGACTGTAGAGTGATGCCCGTCATAGGTCAAGAGAGGGAGTCCCGCGATGTCCGAGCCTTCCGACGCGATGTGGCGTCCTGTCCTGCGCAGTCGCGCCTACGAGCTGGTCGTCGACCAGATCGAGGAGCTGATCGTGGCCGGGACGCTGCGGGTCGGCGACCGGCTCCCCGGCGAGCGCGAGCTGGCCACCCGCCTGGAGGTGAGCCGAGCCGCGGTGCGGGAGGCCATCCGCAGCCTGGAGGCACAGGGGGTGGTGCGCTCAGCCGTCGGATCGGGCAAGGACGCGGGCACCGTGGTCTCGGCGCTGCCCAGCGAGGCGCTGACCCGGCTGCTCCGCTTCCACGTGGCGCTGGCGAACTTCCCGCGCCAGCACGTCGTGGAGGCGCGGGTGATGCTGGAACGCGAAAGCGTCCGCAACGCCGCCGAGCGAGCGACCCCCACCGATCTCAAGGCGATGCGCGAGCTGATGTCCGCTATGGACGATCCGGACCGCGACCGGGAACGGTTCAACGAGCTGGACACGGAGTTCCACGTCGCGATCGCGGAAGCGGGCGGCAACCGCCTCGTCGCGGACATGACGATCGCCGTCCGTGAGTCGATGCAACGGCCGCTGTTGCACGCGTCCCACGCCCTCGGGGAGGCGTGGGCGTCGATCGCCGACGGTCTCCGGCAGGACCACCGCTCGATCTACGAGGCGCTGGAAGCGGGCGACGGCGTCACCGCCCAGCAGCGGATGGAGACCCACATCCTCGGGTTCTGGGACGTGTGCGCCGCCGCCGAGGAGCAACCGGAACGAGACGGCCGGTAACCCGGCTCAGGGTTTGCGGAGGACGCCGCCGTACTCGTAGATGCCGGGGCGGGTTTCGGTGGCGCCGACGTATGGGTGCAGCGGGAGGGGGACGGGATCGAGCGATGGCTGGCTGGGGTCGGGGCGCCAGTCGGTGAGGTTGACGAGTCCGGGCTCGACGGGGTCGAGGCCGTCGAGCAGGGCGGCGAACTCGGCAGGGGTGCGGGTCTGCCAGGGGACGCCGTCGCCGTCGATCTGGGCCGACATGGCGGCGCCGATCTGCGGATCGTCGGCCACGATCTGGGAGACGGCGAGGTAGCTACCGGGGGCGGCCACGCTGTCGATGATGTGCCGGAGGGTGTGCCGGGGGCCGTGGCCGATCTGGTCGGTGTCCTTGAGGTGGTGCACCACGGACAGGAACAGCACCGCGACGGGTTCCGAGAAGTCGATCAGCCGCTGGGCGTCGGGGTGGTCGAGGATCGTCTCGGGCTCGCGCATGTCGGCGGTGATGACGGTGGTGGCCTTGTTCTTGGCGAGCAGGGCGCGGCCGTGGGCGAGCACGATGGGGTCGATGTCGACGTAGACGACGCGGGCGTCCGGGTTGAGCGCCTGCGCGACCTGGTGGACGTTGTTGCTGGTGGGCAGTCCGCAGCCCAGGTCGATGAACTGCGTGATGCCGGCGTCCTGGACGAGGTAGCGCACGGCGCGGTAGAGGAACTCGCGGTTCTGCCGGGCGATGTCGACGCATTGCGGAAACCCCTGCACGGCGTCGAGCACGGATTGGCGGTCGACCTCGTAGTTGTCCTTGCCGCCGAGAATCCAGCCGTAGGCCCGCGCCGACGCGGGCTTGTCCAGGGCGTGATCCACGTCGTCGGCGCGTTCCTTGCTCGTCATCCGGCTCCCGTTCCTCGTCGTGGCCCGGCGGTTATCGTCGGTGACCTTAGCGGAGCGGCCCCGAGCTCGACAGGGGTCGGGGGTGGTGCGGGGGCCGCCAGATGGCTTGGGCGGGCGGGGGCGCGGTGTCACCGGGCAGGGTGAGCGGGTCGTGCTCGAGCTGCCAGCGACCGTAGTGCTCGAGACACAAGCCGCGGCCGACGGTCGGGCGAGCGCAGTTACGCCGCCGGCAGTGAGCCGTCGTATGTGGGTTTGTCGTAACCGGCATGGCCGGTGCTCCTTTCCGTAACGGGGGCGGGGTCGGATTCGCTGGGATCGCGGCGGCGGTGCCGCGGCAGCTGCGTGGGCACGCGGATGTCGGGGGCGCTGTGGCGGCCGTGCCGGGCACGCTTCGCCCGGTACATGGCGGCGTCGGCCGCTGCCAGCAGGTCGTCGGCGTCGTCGGCAGGTCTGACCGCGACGCCCACACTGGCGGTGATGGTGACGTCGGGGTGGTCGGCGAGCCCGACATGGCCGATGGTCTCGGTCAGCCGGCCGGCCAGCCGGTTGGCGTCGCGGCGGGCCAGGTCGGCGTCGGAGTAGCGGTCGAGCAACACGACGAACTCGTCTCCGCCGAGGCGGGCCGGGCAACCGGTGCGAGCCGTGGTGGCGGTGATGCGCCGCGCGACGGCCGCCACGACCTGGTCGCCGACCGGGTGCCCATGCCGGTCGTTGACGATCTTGAGCCCGTCGAGGTCCAGGGCGACGGCCGCGACCACATCGTCCGCACGTGCGCCGGCGAGCAGCCGGTGCAGGTGGTACCGCAGCCCGGCCCGGTTGGCCAGGCCGGTCAGGCAGTCAGTCTGCGCGGCCTGGACCGCCGCCCGCAGCCGCTGCCGCAGCTCGCGGTTGCGGCGCACCAACGCCAGCAGGGCCACCGTGAGCGCTCCGGCGAGTGCGCCCGCGGCCACCGCGATCACCGAACCCATCGTGCTGACGCCCCCTCTCGATGGCGGACGTGCCACCGATCGGCAGCCGGGGTGTGTCCTCCGCGGCGGCACGCTGTGTTGCTACTCTGGCGTACTGCATGTACAGATGCAAGTACGTTCGCACGTACGGAGCAGGGAGGCAGTGGATGGGGCAGGTCCCGGCCGACAGGCGGTGGCGCAAGAGCAGCCACAGCAATCCCAGCGGCAGCTGCGTGGAACTGTCCCGGCTGGCCACCGGCGATGTCGCGGTGCGCAACTCCCGGGACCCGGACGGCGCGAGCCTCGTCTTCTCGGGCGCGCAGATCGCGGCGCTGATCGCCGACGTGAAACAGGGCGAGTGGGACGAGTTGCTCGCCGATCCCAGTAATGTGCCGACGAATCAGTGAAATCCAGGCGGCGGAGGCGACCCGCGTGGCACACTGGCACACCCGAGCCGTCGAGGAACCCTGCATGAGTCCACAACCCGAACCCCGGCAGCTGGGCAGCCAGCCCCGCCCGCTGGCCCCGCCCGGTGGCAGCCCCACCGTGCTGCGCATGGCGCTCGGCGGGCAGCTTCGCCGGTTGCGGGAAGACCGGGGGATCAGCAGCCAGACCGCCGGGGAGGCGATCCGCGCCTCGCACGCCAAGATCAGCCGTCTCGAATGCGGGAAGACCGGCTTCCGCGAGCGCGACATCCGCGACCTGCTCACCCTGTACGGAATCATCGACCCCGAGCAGGTCGACGCGTTCGTCGGCCTCGCCCGCAAGGCCAACGAGCCCGGCTGGTGGCACCAGTACGGTGACGTGCTGCCGCCCTGGTTCGAGACCTACCTCGGCCTGGAACAGGCCGCCGAGGTCATCCGCTGGTACGAGACCCAGTTCGTGCCCGGGCTGCTGCAGACGGCCGACTACGCTCGCGCCGTCATCACGCTCGGCCACGGCCACGAACCCACCGAAGAGATCGACCGGCGCGTCGCGCTGCGCATCCAGCGGCAGCAGATCCTGTACCGCCCCGACCCGCCGACGGTGTGGGCGGTCATCGACGAGGCCGCGCTGCACCGGCCTATCGGCGGCACCCAGGTGCTGCGCGGGCAGATCCAACACCTGCTCGACATCGGCGAGCTGCCGCACGTCACCGTGCAGGTGCTGCCGTACTCCGCGGGCGGGCACGCGGCCGCGGGCGGCCCGTTCATCATCCTGCGCTACCCCGAGCACGAGATCCCCGACCTCGTCTATCTCGAGCAGCTCACCAGCGCGCTCTACCTCGACAAGCGCCGCGACGTCGAGCACTACCTCGCGATCGCCGACCGGCTTGCCGTGCAGGCCGAGACCCCGGACGACACCCCCCGGTTCCTCACCACACTGCTGCGCGACCTGTAGCCACGGTCGCGCGACCGCAGGCCTCCACCGATCGGCGGAGCGGTGTTTCACTTCCGAACAGTTGGCCCCCCTTTCGTGGCTCTACGGTGATCAGCACCACAACCGCTGTCGAGAGGACAATGATGACTTCTCATCGCGCTTCGCCAGAACCGCGGCAATCCGAGGCGCCCGACTCGGCGCAGCCCAGCCGGCGGAAGATCCTTGGCTACCTGATCGCCGCGCCCACCCTGGCCGTGGGAACCCGGATCCTGGGCGACGTAGTGGCCCCGGCCACGGCCAGTGCCGAAGGATTGCCATCGAATCCGTGGATGGCCGATCACTATGACTTCCTGGACGCCATGAAGGACTTCACCCGTCATACGGCGAATCTCATCAAGGTGGAGATTCACGACGACGGGCACGTCTACCACGCGTCCCCGGTGTCGGAGAACGGTCAGGGCATTCTCACCACGCTCGCCATGGTCATCGCCGAAGAGCTGGACGTGCCCATCGAGAAGGTGCACGTGTGGTGCGACGACGCGCGGGTCGAGCACCAGTACAACCAGCTCACCGGCGGATCGACCAACCTGCACGTGAAGACCGAGCCGTTGAAGATCGCCTGCGCCATCGCCCGCGAGCAGATGATGACCACCGCCGCGCAGCAGTGGGGCGTGCCACGCGAGGAGCTGACGGCCAGCGACGGCGTCGTGAACGGCAAGAACGGCCAGCGCATCGAGTACGGGGCGCTGTCCAAGCTGGCCGCGGTCGACACCGACACGCCGGTCACCGACCCGTATCTCAAGCCGGCGTCCGAGTACAAGGTCATCGGAAAGCCGCAGCGGCGTCTCGACGCCTACGAGGCCGTCACCGGCACGAAGGTCTTCACCGGGGACCTCCAGGTCAAGGACGCGCTGCCGACGATGGTGCATCGCGGGCCGAACATCAAAGCCAGCGTCATCTCGGTCGAGAACATGGACGAGGTCCGCAACATGTCCGGCGTCACCGACGTCGGCGTCATCCCCAGCGGCGTCGCGGTGCGGGCGGCGACCTTCGGCCAATGCATCGACGCGGTGCGAGCGCTGAAGGTCAAATGGAAAGACGGGCCGGTGGCGGACGAGTCCGATGACACGGTCATCCAGAAGCTCAAAGCGGCGGTCCCCCCGCTGCCGCCGCGGACCGCGGGCGCCAAAACGATCGAATACGACTTCATCAACTACTTCGCCAGCAACACGCCGCTCGAAACCGGCATCGCCGTCGCCGACGTGCGCAAGGACGGCGCCGAGATCTGGGCGCCCGCCAAGATCCCGATCATCGCCATGCAGGACATCGCCCTGCGGACCGGACTGCCGCAGGACAAGGTCACGTTCCATGTGATGCCGGGTGGCGGCTCGTTCGGCCGCCGGTTGTTCCACGAGCACGCGATGGACGCCGCCGAGGCCTCGTACCTGTTCGGCAAGCCGGTGAAGCTCATGTGGCACCGGACGGACGACTTCCGGCACGGCCGGCAACACCCGCCGGCGGTGTCTCGCGTCCGGCTCACCTACAGCGGCGACAAGGTGCTCAGCTTCTCGCAGCATCACACCGGCGTGCAGAACGACCTGGGCCACGGTCTCGGTGAGATCGCCAGCGCCTCGATGGCGAGGCAGGAGCTCGGCCAGTACACGGTCGGCGCCTGGTTCTACGCGGTGACGCAGAGTTCGCACTACGAGTTCGGCCCCAGCGAAAGCACCTATCACGAGCTCGAGATTCCGTTCTGGACCACGTCGATGCGCCACGTGTACTCGCCCAACGTGGCGACCGCACGAGAGCTGGCGGTCGACCAACTCGGTCACGCCATGGGTCTGGACCCGGTCGACGTCCGGTTGAAGTTCTTGCGGCCCGAGTTCCACGGGGTCGTGCACAAGGCCGCCGAGCTCGGAAACTGGGGACGCCCGCTGCCCGACGGCGTGGCCCAAGGCATCGCGATCAACGACGAGTACAAGCAGCGCATGGCGGTGCTCACCGAGATCGACACCAGGCCCGAGACGGTGAACCGGAAGGTGAAGGACCCGCCGTACGAGGGCTACGTCACCGGCCCGCGGGTCACCAAGATCGTGCTGGTGCTCGAGGGGGCGCACATCTACAACCCGCTGGGCATCAAGGCCCAGCTGATGAGCGGCGCCAACGACGGCATCGCGATCGCGCTGACCATGTCCACGCACCTCAAGGACGGCATTCCGCTGGAGGGCAGCTGGGACAACAGCTACTACACCCGGCAGTGGAACACGCCGCACGACATGCAGATCCACCTCATGCCCAACACCTACGAGCCGGACCGGAATCCCGGCGGTGCCGGCGAGGTCGCGGTCGGTCCCGCCATGGCGTCGGTGGCGTGCGCGTACGCGCAGGCCACGGGCAAGGTGCCGACGGAGTTCCCCATCCAGCACCAGAAGGAGCTGCCGTTCCACCCGCACGCCATCGTGCCGCCGATCCCGCAGTCCCCGACCGAAGGCCTTGACTGGGCGTACTGAAGGAGCCACCCGTGCCTGAACACACTTTCAAGCTCAATGGCAAGCGAATCACCGTCGAAGCGCCCGACCACGTCCGGCTGCTGTGGGTCCTGCGGGACCTACTCAGCGTCACCGGCCCGAAGTACGGCTGCGGTCTAGCGGTCTGCCAGGCGTGCACGTCGCACATCAACGGCAAGGCAACCAACATCTGCGCGGTGCCGGTGGGCGATCTCAACCCGGACGACGAGGTCGTCACCATCGAAGGCCTGGCCGACACCGTCGGCAAGGACCTGCACCCGATGCAGGAGGCCTGGCTCGAGCACGACGTCGCCCAGTGCGGCTACTGCCAGCCCGGGCAGATCATGGCCGCCGTCGCCCACGTCCGCAAATCCCGCGAGGAAGGCGTGCCGCTCGACGACGACTACATGGACAACATCAAGAACATCTGCCGCTGCGGGACCTATCAACGGATCCGCGAGGCGATCAAGGACGGCGCGGAAGGCATGTGACGCCTCTCGCGGCGCGGTGGAGGAGCGCCCCCGGCCGGTGACGGCCGGGGGCGCTTCCGTCACACCGTGATCTTCAGCGCGCGGATCCGGCGGTACAGCGTCGTCCGGCCGATGCCGAGATGCTCGGCGGCCTGCCGCTTGTTGCCCCCGGTCGCCCGCAGCGCGGCGACGATCGCGTCGTGCTCGGCCTGCTCCATCGGGGTCAGCGGACGTCGCTGGGCCGAGCTCCGGTAGGTCTCCGGCAGGTCCGCGACCGTGATGTCGCCGGCCGAGTGCGTTTCGAGCGTGTGCCGCACCACCATGGACAGCTCCCGCAGGTTGCCGGGCCACTGACGCGCGGCCAGCGCGGCGAGCGCACTCGGGGCGAACCGGAGACTCGCCTCCGGCGAGTGCTCGCGCACCATGGCGCGCACCAGCCACGGCAGCTCCTGGTGACGCCGCCGCAGCGGCGGCAGCTCGACCCGGGAGACGCAGCTCGCCGCCAGCGTGGCCACATGCGGTTCCAGCTCGTCGGGAGGGACGCTGGTGAGCACGAGCTGCGCGGACGAGCGGGCGAGCAGGCCGCCGAGCCGGACGCACAACGTGGCGGGCAGCAGCTGGATCTCCTCGACCGCGACCACGCCGTCATGCGTGGCGGCGAGGTCGTCGAGGAGGGCGCCCCACTCGCCCTCGCCGACCGAGGACACCTGCACGGCGTCGAGGAACGTGACGGGCTTGTCGCCCGCCACCACCCGGACGGCGTGGCTGCGGCCCGAGCCAGGCTCGCCGGAGATCAGCACGGGGGAGCGGGTGTCGCGCAGCCTGACGAGCTCGTCGTCGACGCTGAAACTGGGAGTCTCGCTGACCAGCGTGCGCCGGGCCGCCGGACCCCGCCCGCGCGGCGGGCTCGGGATGAGGTGGAACATCGTGCCCGAAGTGCCTTCGACCCGGTGCGCCTCGAGCTTGACGACCCGGCCGGAGGCCAGTCTGAGCCGGCGCATCAGGCGGCGGTCGCCCGGCGAGTCGGACACGTCCTCGGCGATGGTGCGCAGCACCGCGTGGTCGGCGGCCTGCAGCAGGTCGACCGCGGTGGGGTTGGTGTGCACGAGGTCGTCGGCGATCATCACCACCGCGCCGGAGCGTTGCTTGGCGGCGTTCTGGAACGCGGCCAGCAGGAGCTTGTCGGCGCGGGACGAGACATCGAGCATTCGTTGCGTGATGTCGCGGATGGCGTGCTGGATGAGCGGCACGAACAGCGGGTTCGCCCGGGGCATGACGCCGGTGATGTCGAGAACGCCTTCGAACCGGCGAGTCACCGGATGCACGATCGGCATGCCGTAGCAGCTGAACTTCTTCAACGCCTCGAGGAAATGCTCCTCACCGTGGACGAGCAGGCCCTTGCGGGTCTCGCGCGGAGTGGCGATCGCGTTCGTGCCGGTGAGCTCCTCGCCGTAGGCGTTGCCGGGCACCACCCCGATCGACTCGATCGCGCTGCCGACCCTGCGGTCGGTGTACCGGGTGTCGATGATCTGGGAGTCACGGTCGGTCAGCACCAGCGACAGTGAGGTGTCCTGCAGCTCGTTGACCAGGTCGTCGAGGACGGCCGATGTGGACCGCATGAGTTTGCCCTGGCGGTCGAAGTCGTGATGAGGGACGCGGTCCAGCTTCGTCTCCGGCGCCAAGCCGGCTTCGGTGACCCTTCGCCAGGACTCGGCGATTTCCGGCCGTAACCTGGGGCTCGTTTGCCTGTCGCCGTCACACCTGACGCAACATCGCCCGGGAGTTCTGCACGCGTCGAACACATCTGCCTCCTAAAGGCGGGGTCTCCCGGTCGAGACCACTAACACGTGAGCTACCTACAGCCGTCAAATGATGCTCGCAAAAGCACGTGCACGAAAGACTTCCGACGACTAACGGTTGGCCCCCCACGACAAGCGGTTCACGAATCCGGACGAACGTGATCGACCGTTCGGGCCAACCCGATATGCTGAACAGCGCCGCGAAGGCTCCCGGGAGGTGGTCGCGTGACCCCGCGTATTGCCACCGTCCACGACGCGGGCACGGTCGCCGAGCTGCTCGACGCGTTCAACCGGGAGTTCGACACTCCCACGCCGGGTGTGGCGGTGTTGACCACCCGGTTGCGCCGGCTGCTGGCCGGTCCGGCCATGTTCGCCGTGCTCGCCGGCGAACCGGCGGTGGCGGTCGCGCTCGTGTCGCTGCGGCCCAACGCCTGGTACGAGGGACCGGCCGCGCTGCTCGACGAGCTCTACGTGGCGCCGGATCGGCGCAACGGCGGCATCGGCACCGAGGTGCTGACGGCGGTCGAGGCCGAGGTGCGTCGCCGAGGCGGTGAGGTGGTCGAGATCAACGTCGACGGCGAGGACACCGACGCCCAGCGCTTCTACCACCGCCACGGCTATCGCAACACCGAACCCGGCCAGAGCGAACCCTGTCTGTACTACTACAAAGAGCTCACCCCGCCCGAGAACCGCCGCTAGCGCCCGGCCGAGTCAGGCGACGATGCCGGCGCGGCAGCGGCTGAGGGTGTCGGCCAGCTCGGACACGGCGGGCGCGAACAGCGACCAGGCGCTGGGCGTTTCGGGGTTCCAGGCGGTGAGCTGCCCGGCACGGACGGCGGGCAGATTGGCCAGCGTGGGGTAGTTGTCCCGGTTCTTGGTGAAGTACGACTCGACCCGCTCGTCGTAGAGCAGCACGTCGGCCGGGTACTTGTCGGCCTTCTCCCAGGACAGGAAGTCGAAGTGCGGTTCCTTTTTGGGGACGTCGGGGATGACGAAGTTGACGCCTTGCTGCTGCAGGAAGAGCAGGTCGGAGAACACCGCCGGGTTGGCGTAGTAGATGTTGTCGTCGGTGGCGGAGACGAATGCCACGGTGAGGCAGGGACAACGCCGCTGAGTCGTGGGGGCTGAACCGGGTGTGTTCTCAGTTCGTGACCTATGACCTGCAACGGGCCGTGTCATCGCAGCGACTGTCAGGTAGTCGTTCTGTGACCGAGCGTGAGGAGCTCGATGATGCGGAGACGAGTGGTGGCAGCGCTCCTGGCCGTCGTGCTCGCGGCCGGGTGCGCCACCGGCGAGACGCCCGGCTTCGGGGAGTCCACCGGCACCGGGACCCAGCAGCCCGACGGCAACGGCGACGGCGGGAAGGGCGACGGTGGTAACGGCAATGGTGATGGTGGCAGCGGTGACGGGGGCGGGGACGGGCAGATCATCGAGCCGACCGACGACGTGATCCTGGCGCCGATCAAGGTGCCGGACTTCGGTGGCGACGCGGAGTTCGCGCCGAACAGCCCCCGGCGGCTGGAGGAGCTGATCCGGGAACGCTGCGAAGACGGTTCGCTGTGCGTGAGCTTGACCTACACCGTCGACCCACCGGGCACTGATCCGTACCTCACCGCCCAGTATCCCGACGGCGGCGCGACCGTGGAGTGCCGGACCACGTCGATCGAACCGCACGGTGACGCCATCCCGGCGGGTACCGAGATCGCGGTCGGCGTCGACTGCACCGAGGTGCTCGCGCTGCTCGCCCAGAACGGGGGTGAGCAGGACGACACGACCGACGACGACACCACCGACACCACCGAGGTCACCGAAGTCACGGAGACCACGACCACGACCGAGAGCGGGTAGCAGGCGGATTGCGGGGAGCGGGCGGAGCGAGCCGGCGGACGAGGACAGCAGGGTGCCCCAACTGCTCAAGTACGCGGCCGGGGTGACCTCGTTCCTGTCCGTGATCACCGCGCTGCTGTTCTACTTCGGAGCGTCGCACGCCTACTGGTTCTTCAACTACTTCGGCGTGAACTCCACCGTGCTGCAGCTGCCGCCGGAGGAGTTCCTGATGCGCAGCGTGGACGGGCTGTTCGTGCCGCTGGTGGCGCTCGCCGCGGTGGGGTTGCTGGTGGTCTGGGCACACCGGATCGCCGAACCGCTGCTGGCCGACGCCGACTGGGTGCACGGCGACCGGGCGGCGCGGGTGCGCGCCGCCGTGGCCGCCGTGCTGGGCGCGGCGCTGGTGATGATCGGGCTGCTCAACGTCTACGGCCTCGAGGTGTTGCGGCTGCACCTCACCGTTCCGCCGCTGTGCCTGATCGCCGGAGTGCTGCTGCTGACGTACGCCTCCCGGCTGCACCAGCGGCTGCGCGCCGCGAGAGGACGCCCGGGGCGCGGGGCCCTGGAGTGGTCCGGGGTGTTCGTGCTGGTCAGCCTGGGACTGTTCTGGGCGGTGCACGACTACTCGGCGGCCGCCGGGGTGGGTCGCGCCCGGGCGGCGGCCGCCGGGCTGCCCGGCTACCCGGCCGTGGTGGTCTACAGCGAGCAGGACCTGAACCTGCGCGGGCCCGGCGTCCACGAGACCCGGTGCGCGGGGGACGAGTCGGCTTACCGGTTCCGCTACGACGGCCTGAAGCTGGTGATGCACTCCGGCGGGGTGTTCCTGCTGCTGCCCGCCAGGTGGTCCCGCTCTGCCGGGCGGGCCTACGTGATTCCCCGGCGTGACACGCTGCGCTTCGAGTTCACCGTCGCCGGGGTCGACGTCAACACCCATCCGTGTTGAGCGGCGTCGATCGGGCCGCGACTCGGCTAGCATCGGTGCCAACCTGAGGCAGGGGATTCGCAACGGATCGAGGGGTGACTGATGCAGCAGGTGACGTATCCCGTTCAGTTCTCGGTGGATTACCCGGATCGTCCGCTCGACCGGGTGAGCACCGCCTTCCGGATCTTCGTGGTCATTCCGATCGCCATCGTGTTGGGCACGGTCTCGGGCGGCACCTGGGATTGGTCCTATGGGGACGAGGCGACCACCACGGCGGCGGGCGCAGGCGGGCTGTTGTTCGCCGGGCCGCTGCTGATGATCCTGTTCCGGCAGAAGTACCCCCGCTGGTGGTTCGACTGGAACCTCGAACTACAGCGGTTCAGCAACCGGGTCGCGGCGTACCTGGCGCTGATGGACGACCGCTACCCGTCCACCACCGACCACCAGTCGGTGCACCTGGACTACTCCTATCCCGACGTGGCACGCGACCTCAACCGGTGGCTGCCACTGGTCAAATGGTTCCTCGCCATTCCGCACTACATCGTGCTCGCCTTCCTGTGGATCGGCGTCGTGGTGACGGTGATCGTGGCCTGGTTCGCCATCCTGTTCACCGGCCGCTATCCACGCGGCATCTTCGACTTCGTCGCGGGCGTACTCCGCTGGCAGAACCGCGTCATGGCCTACGCCTTCGTGCTCGTCACCGACGCCTACCCACCCTTCAGGCTGGCACCGTAGGTGTCAGCCGACCGGTAGGCCGATGGCGGCCGCCGCGATGCCGAGGACGGCGCAGACGCCGAGCACTCGGAGCATCGTCCACTTCAGACCGAACACCAGCACGGCCGCGATGGCGGTGATGCCGAGTGCCACCGGCTGGATGCTGCCGAACTCGGGCAGAGTGAGGTGCAGCGGCCCGAACTGACGCTCGCCGGTGGCGGCGAACAGGGTGTGGGTGGCGAAGTAGAGGGCGAGGTTGGCGATGACGCCGACGACGGCGGCGGTGATGCCGGTGAGCGCGGCGGACAGCGCCGTGTTGTGGCGTAGCCGCTCGACGTAGGGCGCGCCGAGGAAGATGAACAGGAAGCAGGGCACGAACGTGACCCAGGTCGTCAGCAGCGAGGCGATCACCCCGGCCAGCCACGGGTCGAGCCCACCTGGGTGGTGGTAGGCCCCGAGGAACGCCACGAACTGCACCACCATGATCAACGGACCCGGGGTCGACTCGGCCAGCGCGAGCCCGCGCACCATGTCCCCGGCAGAGAGCCAGCCGTAGACCTCCACGGCGCGTTGCGCGACGAAGGCGAGCACGGCGTAGGCGCCGCCGAAGGTGACCAGCGCGGTGCCGGAGAAGAACAGTCCCTGCGTGGTGAACGTGCTGTGCACCCCGGTGAGCAGCGCGACCGCGGCGACCGGGATCGTCCACAGCAGCAGGCTGATGCCCAGCACCTTGATGTTGCGGCCGGCGGAGGGACGTTCGTGGTGCAGCGCGTCATCGGAGATCAACGGCGCCGGGCCGTCGTCGGCGGTGTCGGTGGGGGCGTGGATGACGTGCGGGGCGAGGCGGCTCAACGCCCAGCCGATGCCCGCGGCGGCGGCGATCACGATCGGGAAGGGCACGCCGAACAGGGCCAGCGCGACGAACGCGGCGCAGGCCAGTCCGATGAGCGCCGGGTGGTGCAGGGCGCGTTTGCCGACCCGCACCACGGCTTGGGCGACGATGGCGACCACGGCGGGCGCCAGTCCCGCGAACACGGCCGCGACGGCGGTGGTGTCGCCGTAGGCGACGTAGATGATCGACAGCGCGAGCAGGGCGACCATGCCGGGGAGCACGAACAATGTCCCCGCGATCAAGCCACCCCGGCGCCCGTTGAGCAGCCAGCCCACGTAGACGGCGAGCTGCTGCGCCTCCGGGCCGGGCAGCAGCATGCAGTAGTTGAGCGCGTGCAGGAACCGGCGCTGGCTGATCCAGCGCTTCTCGTCGACCAGCGTGCGCTGCATGACCGCGATCTGCCCGGCTGGTCCGCCGAATGTCTGCAACGAGATCAGAAACCACGTCCACACCGCGGTACGCAGCGGAACGACGTCACGTGACGCCGTGGTGCCAGTCATCATCCGCCCTCTCGGCCGACCCTCTCCTCAGCCGAATGCACTGTAACCATGGTTGCACTACGCTGGCCATGGGTGTCCTGCGATCTGGGACGCCCGTTACAGCAACTCCAGCGTGGTGAGCAGGTGGCCAGGTGAGCGACGGAGCCAGTGGCAGCCGGGCGGGGCACTGGGTGTTGCTGTCCTATCGGCTGCCCCGCGAGCCGTCCACGCCACGGATCACGATCTGGCGCAAGCTCAAACGGCTCGGCGTCGCCCAGGTCGCCGACGGCGTCGTCGGACTGCCCGCGGACGCGCGCACCCGTGAGCACATCGACTGGATCGCCGACGAGATCAGCGACCTCGGCGGCACCGCCACGGTCTGGCTGGCACAACCGGCCAGCCTGCAGCAAGAACGCCAGCTGGTACAGGCCCTCGCCGACGCCCGCGCCGACGAGTACCGCACCGTCATGGCCACCGCGAACCAGTCGCGGGCGCTACCGGTCAGCCAACGCCAACGGGTCATGCGCAGACTGCGCGCCGAACTGCGCCGCATCCAGCGACGCGACTACTTTCCGCCCGCTGAACGACAGCAAGCCCGCCAGGCCGTCAATGCCCTGCACCCCGACCACGACACCGATCAGGAGGAACCCGCGTCATGAAATGGGCCACCCGCGCCGGAATCCACATCGACCGCGCCGCCTGCGCCTGGCTCATCCGCCGCGAGATCGACCCCGGCGCCGAGTTCGTCTTCGTCACCGACCCCGCCGACGTGCCCGCGGATGCGACCCCGTTCGACATGCGCGGCGTCGACCTCGGACACCATCACGGCGACTGTAGCTTCGAACGATCCTGCGCCACCACCAGATCACCGACCCGGTGCTGTGGCACATCGCCGAGATCATCCACGAGGCCGACCTCGACGGCGAACGCTACGACGCCCCGAGGCGCCCGGCCTGGACGCGATCCTGCGCGGCCTGTCGATGATCGGCGACGACCACCACACCATGGCCATCACCAAGCCCATGTTCGACGGACTTTACGAGTACCACCACCGCCAACACCTGCTGGGCCGCGAACCCGCCTGACGGCGTTGTCGAGCCACAACTAGACTAAGTCTAGTAATTAAGTACACGTCGCGTCATGAGTGCGACGACGGCAGTAGCCGCGCCCGTGACGACCGGCATGGCGTGGATGGGGCGCCAGCGCTTCCCGATGGGATCGGACCTGTTCGGTCCCGAGGAACGACCGGCCCACGAGGCGAAGGTCGCCGGGTTCTGGATCGACCCGAGCCCGGTGACCAACGCCGAGTTCGCCGACTTCGTCGCGGACACCGGATACCTGACGCTCGCCGAGCGGGAGCCGTCCGCGCGTGAGCACCCGGGAGCATGCTGGCACCGTCCCGCCGGGCCTGGCAGCTCGCTCGAGGGATTGGCCCAGCACACCGTCGTCCACGTAGCCCACGCCGACGCCGCCGCCTACGCCTGCTGGGCCGGGAAGGCGCTGCCCATCGAGCGGGAATGGGAATGCGCCGCGCGCGCCGGGCTCTTCGAGCTCGGCCTCGTGTGGCACTGGACGAACTCCCCGTATCGGCCCCACAGCGTCCCGGCGGGCAACCGCGCCACGATGCCGAGGCCGATAGCCGCAGGCACCCGGGTGGTGAAGGGCGGCTCGCACCGGCCGTCGGCGCGCCGGGCACAACCGGTCCACACGTCGGCGGGAGACCTCGGGTTCCGCTGTGTGGTTCACGGCTGAGCTGGGATAGGAGGAACCATGGACACCGGGTACGCCGTCGATTGGCCAGCGGCAGATCGCGTGCCGCAGTCCGAGAGCGCCACAGCGTCAGCCGCGGACCTGGACCTGCCACCGCTGCCGGCCTGGGACACCGAACTCGCCACCGAACTGTTCCGCCCGGCGCTGTTCGGTATCTGAGCTAGGCCTCGCAGTACTCCTTGAGGCCTTGCACGCCCTCTTCGATGGCGGGACCGAGCATGTCCGCGAGCGAGTCGGGTGTGATCTCGGTGCTGTAGACGACCAGCGTGTTCGTCCCGGTGTCGATCACATCGACGGTGCCGAGGTGCGACTCGACGGGCATGCCGCCGGTGATGCGGTACTGGAACCGGCGCAGCTCGGGGTCGTTCGTGACGATCTCTTCGTTGAGCGGGCTGCCGTCCGCGAGCTCGCAGTCCCTGGCGTCGTCGGTTGCCGTTGACGTCTTCACCGCCGGAAACCATGCCGAGATGTTCCCGGCGTCGCTGACGACGTCCCAGACCTCCGTGGCGGGGCGGTCGATCGTGGTATGAGTACGCAAGGTTGCCATTCGCTTTGTCCTTTCCGTTAGTGGTTACGAATCGCGGCCAACGCGGCCGCGGTCGCGCGCCGCAACGCCCGGGGATCGGCCCCCGCGCGAGAGCGCAGGTTGATGCCTTGCGCCAGCAGAGCGAGCTGCTCTGCCACGTCCTCGATGGGCAGGTCATCTCGCAGTTGCCGCTGCTCTCGTGCGGTGGTCAAAGCCGCCGTCAGCGAGTCCCGGAGCCGCTGCTGGTGTTCGGCCAGTATCGGGGCGACCTCGGTCGACGTCGCAGCGGCCGCGCTGTGCAGGTTGGTGGCGAGGCATCCCCAGCTGGCACGGCGGCCGGAGCACCGGGTGTGCCGGCCATCAGACCCGGCGCCCTCAGTCGAGTGCGAAGACGGTTTCCGGTTCGCGCGCGGTGGTGAGTAGGTCGAGGGCGGCGTCGCCGACCTCGCGTTGCCGCGCCCGGTCGCCAACCGGGCCGACGGTGTGGCCCATCAGGTGCGGGGTGATCACGACCCGGGGCACCCGAAGCTGGGTGGCCACGTGGGCGAACGCGCGGATGAAGACCGCTACCGTCGGGATGCCGACGGCTTCGAGTGCTCGTGCGACGAGTCCGACCGACCCGTGACACAGCGGTCAAGTGGCCACCAGCAGCGCGGCACCGACCTTGGCCTCGAGCAGGCGCTGTGCCCACTCCGGCGCCACCCTGTCGCGGAGCCGGCCCTGCGCGGTGGCGCCAACGAAACCGTAATGGGTCGAAGCGAGACTGACCCCGCCCGTCTCGGCGACCTCGCGCAGCACGTCGAGCGGGAACACGGCGTTGGGATCCCGATGGGCCGAGGTGGCGTCATAGCCGGGATGCCGCGCGGTGAGTTCGGCCGGCGGGGTGTCGACCGAGATCTCGCTGAGCGACGGCGGGCCGCTGAGCGCTCGCTTGACGTGCTCGCGCCCGAGGACCTCCTGCTGACTGGGCCCGTCGGGGCCGAGCGGGTCGTCGCCGCGGCGGAACACCCCACCGGCGGTGATCAGGGCGAGCGGCAGCTCCGGCAGCGGCTGCCGCACGGGAGCGAACGGGGCATCCGCCACGGTGGCCTCGACGGGATCCGCCGGCCCGTAGGCCGCGTCCTGTTCGGCGATCACCGCGTCCTGGACGGCGTCCCAGTCGCCGGTGTCGCACGCCTGGCCGACGGTGCGCAGGATCCGCGCCACCGCGTCGGCGGCGGCGTCATCGGGCAGCGACGCCAGGAACTTGAACCGCAGATCGGTGCGGGACCCGTAGTAGAACGAGCGACGGAACTCCTCGAACGTCATCGACGGCTGCTCGGAGCGGTCCGTCACGCCGCGACCTCCTGGTTGTCATGCTCAGCGCTTCACGCCTGGCCCGTCGACTATGGTCCGCGGCCCGCCGTCGCGTCAATCGTCTCCCGGTAACCCCGCATCGATGCGGACGTGAGCAGCCCGGGGCGTGGGGTAGGGCCGAAGGCGGTCGACTTCGGCGGTAGTCGCACGCCCGCCGCAGCCGCCGTGGCCAACTGGTCTTGGGTTGGCGGCGTGGTGAGCACGGCGATGCCGCCGACGCGCCGCACGCACCGCACCGCTCGGGCCGCGCTGTGCTCGTAGCGGATGTGCTCCGGGTGGCGGGGGAGCCGCCACAGCCGGTCGAGCAGCGCGGTGTGCAGCACGGTGAGGTGCAGCGTCCTGATGGCGGGCGGGGTGTCCCGCAGCGCGGACGCGAGGAAGGCCGGGTCGGGCTTGGTGACGAGATGTCCGCCGCGGGGCGTCGCGACGACGAAGGCGGGTCCGCTGCGGGCATGATGTTTCAGCACGCTGATCCAGTGGGTGAGGTCGCCGTCCAGCGGCCGGACGTCAAACCGGGTGTGTGCTGTCGCGAGAGCCCGGTGCGGGTCGGAGAAGGGCAGGATGCGGTGGATCGGTTCCAGGTGCAGCGGGTTGGCTGTGACGTCGACGATCAGGGCGGGCAGGTAGTCCCAGGGGCCGGGTCCGTGGCCCGCCGCGTGCAGCGAGCGGCGGTGGTGCCGGGCGGCAGCGTGGCGGTGGTGGCCGTCGGCGATGAACGCCACCCGCTGGTCCAGCTCGTGGCTGATGTCGTCCCGGACGCTGTCGTCGCTGATACGCCACAGCCGGTGCCGCTGCCCGTCGTCGCCGAGAACGTCGGTGACCGGTTCCTGATGGCTGGCGCGGGCGAGGTGGGTGGTGGTGCGGCCGTCGCCGGAGAGCCCGAGCAGGACCGGGTCGACGTCCAGCCGCCCGCCGCGCATGCGTTCGGCGATCGCGGCGACCCGCTCCGGGATGACGTCCTGGTGGGGGAGTAGCGCGCTGTCCAGGTGCACCGTGGTCAGCACGCCGCGCAGCGTCCCGTGGGGTCCGGTCTGCTCGTAGGCGTGCAACGCCGGAGCGTGGTCGCGAACGATCGTGCCGGTGCGGCCCGAGCCGGTCTCCGCCACCTCGGGCGGATACTTCTCGGCGCGGGCGGGCCGCAGGGTGAGAACCCAGCCGAGCGCGCAGGCCGCCGCCATGACCAGGATGGCGCCGGGCGCGGGCAGCACGCTGGTCATCGGCCCGGCCAGCAGCGGACCGGCTGACTGGCCGATGAGCAGGTAGCTGTTCACGCTGCCGACGAACGCGCTCTTGTGCTCATCCGGCGCGTGCGTGCTGAAGTGCAGGAACAGCGACTGGGCGAGGGCGGCGAAGCAGAATCCCTGCACCAGGCGGAACGGGATCATGACGAACGGGTCGAGCGGCAGGGCGACGATGGCGATGCTCGCGGCGCAGCCACCGGCGGCCAGCGCGAAGGAGCCCAGCGGCCGCCGGGTGGCGTCGTTGTGCTTGCCCCACCAGACCGATCCCACCAGGGTCGCGGCCCACATCACCGAGTGCAGCACGCCGACCCACCGGCTCGCCTGGTCGGGTCCGGCGATCGTGGTGACGTGTTCGGCGAAGACCGGGATCAGGCCGTAGACGCCGAAGTAGACCCCGATCGCGGCCACCGCGAGCGGCACGGCGCCCGGGATCCGCATCGCCGACGGCCGTCGCGAACGCCTGGTGCCGGACTCGCTGTCGCGCACCCGCTCGGGTTCGCGCAGCCCCAGCACACACGCGACGGCGATGACGACGGCCGCGACGGCGATGACGATCATGAGCTGTCGCAGCGCGTCCGAGCCGACGAGGAAGCCACCGGCGATCGGTCCCGCCAACGCGCCCGCCGCCGTAGCACTGAACGACTTGCCCAGCTTCGAGCCGCGCTTCGTGTCCGAGCCGGTCGATCCGGCGAACGCGGCGGCGGCCTCGACCACCCCGCCGAGCGTGCCCTGCAGCAGCCGCCCGGCGACGAGCAGCAGCGGGGTGGCGGCGGTGGCCATGACCACCATGGCCACCGCGAGGCCGAGCAGCGCGCGCACGACCATCCACTTGCGACCGATGCGGTCGCCGAGCCGTCCCCACAGGGGCGTCGCGAGGGTGAGGGCCAGCGCGGGCGCGGCGATCGCCACCCCGGCCCAGGTCTGGGTTTCGGTGGTCCCGCTGGTGCCGATCTGGTCCAGGTAGAACGGCATGATCGGCACCAGCATCATCAGCCCGGCGGTGTTGACGAACTGGCCGGCCCACAGCAGCACCAGGTTCCGCCGCTCGGTGCCGGGGGAGTCCCTAGTCCGCAGGGCCTGGGTCACGGTTTGGCCGCCGCTTCCGGTTCCTGCCACGGCTCGGGCAGGCTGGCCACCCAGTCGTCGTCGTAGACGAGGTCGAGGTAGCGCTCGCCGCGATCCGGCAGCATGGTCACGATGCGCGCCGGGCCCGGTAGCCGTGAGATGAGGTGCTCGATTCCGGCGATCACCGCCCCTGAGGAGCCGCCGGCGAAGATCTTCTCCGTCGCCAGCAGCCGGCGGCAGCCCGCCGCGGATTCCGCGTCGGCCACGTGGAGCACGTCGTCGATGGCGGCCGGGTCGTGTATCTCGGGCACGCGGCTGGCTCCGAAGCCGGGGATCTGGCGGGGAGCGGGCGGGGCGCCGAAGATGACGGAGCCGACGGCGTCGACCGCGACGGCCTTGAGGTCGGGGTGCTGCTGCCGCATGCGCCGGGCGATCCCCTGGATGGAGCCGGTCGTCGACACGGCCGCGACGAGGTAGTCGACCGGGCCGTCCACGGCGCGCAGGATCTCCTCGCCCGCGGTGTCGTGGTAGGAGCGCCAGTTGAGCTCGTCGGCGTACTGGTTGATCTCCACCGCGTTCGGCGTCGACGCCACCAGCTCCTGGGCACGACGGACGCGGGTGTGCAGGTAGCCGTCGGCGTCGTCGGGCTCGGTCACCCGGTCGATGTCGGCGCCGAACAGCTCCAGCAGCCGCAGGTTCGCAGGGGAGGTGTTGGGGTCGACCACGGCGGTGAACGACAGGTCGTGCAGCCCCGCCGTCATCGCCAGCGCGACGCCGAGGTTGCCGGACGTGCTCGCCACCAGCCGCATCCCGGGCCGCAGCGTCCCGTCCCGCAGACCCTGCTCGATGATGAACCGCGCGGGCCGGTCCTTCATGCTGCCGCCGGGATTGAGCATTTCGAGTTTGGCGAGCACCTCCACGCCGGGTTCGGGGAAGCACCGGCTGAGCCGGACCATCGGAGTGGATCCCACACAACCGATCACCGAATCGTGGATCACGAGGAACCTCCAGGATTTGGGCGCGCAGCGGCGCCAACGCGTTCAGGAAAAGGAGAGGAGAAGTCAACTACCGCGCGCATGACGGCCGTCATGCGCGAACGCGCGTCCCTGCCTCGGTCTAGCTGGTCAGGGACTTGTGGAGGGGTCGATCAGATTCGGAAGACACACGTCATCGACAGCAACGAGGTCCCGGCGGCTCGCCAGTCGGGTTTCGCGCGCCAGTACCGGAGAAGTGTCCGCAGCTGTGGCCGGACACCGAACGGCTCGACGATCGCCGTGGCAACCGCGACCGCCAGCAGCAGGAACGCCAGGTCGGCGCCGGTGCCGGACACCGGCCGGCAGGTCGCGACGGTGCTGTTGTCCGGCCCCTCGTCGCAGATCGGCGCGTCGTGCTGATGCTCGTGATGCTGTTCGGACCCGATCGCAGCACCGCCGGAATCGTGCTCGCCGTGCTGGGTGCCCGCCGACATCGGCGCCGACATCGCGGTCGCGTGACCGGGCAGCCCGTGCGCGGCCAGCAACGCGAAGGGAACGAGGAGGAAACCGCACAGCACCAGCGCGATGACCAGCGCCGGGCGCCGGGCGTGTTGCCGCGCCGTTACCTCACTCATGGCCACCACCCTAGGGACGCCGGGGCGGGCCGGCGAAACGGGTATGCCCTCTCTCACACGATGGACTGGACCTGCTGTCCTACGCGCCCTGACGTGCGGCCCGTACTGTGGCGGTATGCAGATGGGAAGGCTGGCGCTGGCCGTGATGCTGCTGCTTGCGGCCGTGGCATGCGGCAGCCCTGCGGAGGACAGCGCTACCCCGGCCCGCGCGGATTCCTCGCCGCAACTGCTCGCCCCCGCGGAGTTCGCTACGGCGATCGCGGACCCAGAGCGCGTGACCGTAAACGTTCATGTTCCGTTCGAAGGCGAGTTGCCCCACACCGACCTCAGCATCCCGTTCGACCGCATCAAGCAGCAGCACATGCGCATGCCTGCCGACCGGTCGGTCCCGATCGCGGTGTACTGCATGAGCGGGAGTATGAGTGCCGAGGCCGCCCGAATCCTGACCAGCCTCGGCTACACCGACGTCATCGATCTCGACGGCGGCATGGAGGCATGGCAGGCCAGCGGACGTTCCGTGCTGCGTTGACCGGGGGAGAGGCGGCGCTCGACCTCGCCTGCGCGGCGGCGCATCGGCTACCAGCCGCGCGTGTAGGCCTTCTCGATCCCCGACGCCGCCAGCAGCACCGGTGGTGCCGCCGTCACCGTCTCGGTCATGAGCGTGGGGAGCCGCCGCGCGAAGTCCTCAGGCCCGAGTCGTCGGGGACAAACTCCTGTAGTGGGGTCCTCGAAGGGCAGCGAGACTGACGGCGAGATCGACTCACCGGAGGGATTCCCGCGATGGCAGCCACCGACACGCGGCGTCTCAGCCCGGGCGCCCGGTTGGGGAGCGCGGTGCTCGTGGTGTGGGGAACGATCACCGGCCTCACGCCGCACGTCCTGCACCACGTGGGCCCGCTGGCGGGGGCGACGTTCCTGGCCGGTGCCGGTGGCCAGGCGCTGTTCGCGCTCATCGCCGTGGTCGTGTCGCTCCCGTTCCTGCTGCGCATCTACCGGCGCTTCCACACCTGGGTCGCGCCGGTCATCGCGCTCGCCGTCATGGCGGCGATGTTCGCGCTGTCGACCTTCGTCATCGGACCGGCCATCCGCGGCGACGAACCGGCGCCGCAACCGGCCGTCGAGCAACCCGCACACGACCAGCACGGCCACTGATCACGCGGGCGGCAACTGCTGGAACACGGTGAAGCTGCCGCCGGTGTCGGTGGAGTGATAGATCGCGGTGTCGGTCGCGAGGTAGATCTCGGCGCTGCCGTGGGTGGTGATCGCTTGTGGACTGCCGGGGACCGTGGCGCGCCGCTGCCAGTTGGCGCCGCCGTCGTCGCTGACGCGCACCGTTCCTCGCGGGTCGACGCCCACCAGCCGGTCGGCGCTCGACCAGTCCAGAAAGTACAGAACGGGGGAGTTCTCGATGGTGGTGAAGCCGCGGCCGCCGTCGGTGCTGCGTGCCACCCCGTCTTGCGTGGTCGCCAGGATCTCGCCGGGGTCGGTGGGGGAGACCGCGATGTCGGCGAGCCCGAGTCGTCCTCGGTGATCCCACGAGGTGTTGTCCTTACTGACCATGAGCATGCCGGTCTGGCTGTCCCACCCGTAGACCCGGCCGTGCTTGGCCTCCATCGCGTGGAAGTCGACCTCGCCCGACAGCGAGAGCGATCGCCACGTTTTGCCGGCGTCGGTGCTCTCGATCAGTCCGAGGTTCGCGGGCTGGTCGTGCTCGCCCGGGCCCGCGTGGCCGCTGCCGAGGAAATGATCAGCGCCGACGACGGTGAACCCCATGAAATCCCGCGTCAGTCCGGCGATCTGGGCGGGCGGTCCCTCGCCGGTGATGCGGAAGACGCCGTGGTGGCTACCCGCGTACAAGGTGTCGTCGGCCGGGTTGACCCCCAGGCCATGGATGTGCGCGAGCGACGGGTCGGCGTCCTCCGCGTGCCCGTGGCTCACGCCGTCCGTGCCATCACCACACGCACCCAACGCGACGCCGAGGACGATCAACGCCGCCAGTCGCAACACGCTCCGGCGTGCTCGCTCTGCCACCATTCCACTTCTCCCTGACCACGACGAGATACCGCAGAGTGCTACTACACCATGTGACTGACGCTCCGGCTTTCTCGGTGCCACGCACGTGGCAAGCGGCTCACGACGTTCCTTATGACGCCGCAACTTGCTACACAACTGTTGACAAGCGGGGTTTATAAGTAGACAGTTGGTCTTCATCGAATCGCCGGACGCGGAGCGTGCCGCCCTTGTGGGGAGGGAGTTGGCGGGACGACCCGCCGACAGCCGCCCGAGACGGGGCGCACGAGGAGGATTGATGGACCGGACCACCGCACCGCCGAGCAACAAGATGGGCCGGGTCGCGTTCGCGAGCCTGGCCGGAACCACGATCGAGTTCTACGACTTCTTCATCTACGCCATTGCCACCGCGCTGGTCTTCGAGAGTGTCTTCTTTCCCGCGCTGGGCGCCGCGGCCGGCACCGCGGCGGCGCTGGCGACCTTCGGGGTCGCCTTCGTCGCGCGGCCGTTCGGGTCGATCCTGTTCGGACACTTCGGTGATCGCCTGGGACGCAAGAAGACGCTGGTGACCACGTTGTTGCTCATGGGTTTCGCGACCGTCGCGGTGGGTCTGTTGCCCAGTGCGGAATCGATCGGAGCCACGGCGCCGGTGCTGCTGGTCGCGTTGCGCATCCTGCAGGGTCTGGCGGTGGGCGGCGAGTGGGCCGGTGCGACGTTGCTGACTGCGGAGAACGCGCCCCAGCACAAGCGCGGCCTGTACGGCTTGTTCCCGCAGCTCGGCCCGTCGCTGGCGTTCATGCTGGCCAGCGCCACGTTCCTGGTGACAACGCTGTCCATGAGCGAAGCGGCCTTCGCCGCGTGGGGCTGGCGCCTGCCGTTCCTGATCAGCGTCGTCCTCGTCGGCGTCGGCCTCTATGTGCGGTTGCGGATCGTGGAGTCGTCGGTGTTCACCGAGGCGGTCAGCACCGACAAGTCCACCCGGCTGCCGGTGGCCGAGGCGCTGTCCCGCCAGCCTCGGGACGTGCTGCTCGGCGGCGGCGCCCTCATCATGGTGTTCGGGTTCTTTTACATGGGCGTGACCTACCTGACCAGCTATGGCACCGAGGAGCTGACGCTGTCGCTGCCGACCGTGCTCAGCGCCGGCATCATCGCCGGGCTGGTCTTCGCGATCACCACCATCCTGAGCGCCATCTACTCCGACCGGATCGGCCGCCGCAAGATGATCCTCGGCGGCAACGCCACGGCCGTGCTCATCGGCCTGGTGCTGTTCCCGATCCTCGACATCGGTGGGGCAGTGGCGTTCTGCGCCGGGATGTCGCTCACCCTCGCCGTGGTGGGATGGTCCTACGGGCCCGCCGGTGCCATGCTCCCCGAGATCTTCGCCACCCGGTACCGCTACACCGGCGCCGGCATCGCCTACAACCTCGCCGGTGTCGTGGGCGGCGGGATCACACCCTTGATCGCTTCCCAGCTCGCGGTGTCCTACGGCAGCACCGCCATCGGGATCTACCTCGCGGCGATCGCCCTGATCAGCCTGCTCAGCATGGCCGCACTCCGGGAAAGCAAGGGCAACACCCTGACCACGGTGGGACACCGCGAACCGGCCGTCAGCCCCGCCGAAGCCTGAACCGACGCACCGTGGGTGGCGATGGTCGTGAGAACGGCCATCGCCACCCACGACCCTGCTGGCTATTCGGCCGGGGCGCGCACGACCACGACGGGGCAGGCGGCCCGGTGCACGCAGTGCTGGCTCACCGAGCCCAGCAGCATGCCGACAGCGGCCAGCACCGCCGTGTTCCAGGACAGGCCCCGCGACCTCATGGAAAGGTTCATCGGTCCTTCCTCCGGGATGCGTGCGGGGAGTGATCTCGACTCACGCTACGGCGCGAAACACCGCTGCCGAGCCATCCCAAGGTCCTCGCGGCGGCGGGAACCGAAAGTCCGTTCCTCGTGGCGAGGCCACCCGGTTCACCGGGTGGCCTCACGTGTCGCGGGTGGTGGTGCTATCCGACTGGTACGACGACTTCGTCGGAGAGCTGGCCGTCTTCGAACAGGCTGAGTGTGGCGTCGCCGAACTCGACGTCTACCACCTGCGCGGTCCACTGCGGGTTCGGGCACGTCGGGAAGTTCGGCACCGTCGGCTCGTCGGTCGTGATGCCGAACCGGTACTGCCCGTTCCTCGGCGTCGGCAGCGGCTCGGTCGTGCCCTCCGCCGTGACGGCGGTGTCTTGCCCGGGGGCGCGGTTACCGCCCGGGTTGACGCATTCGACCGACGCGACTCCCGGAGCCTCGACGGTGATCTCGAATGTCTCGCCGCCGAGCCCGGCTACCTTGCCGGTGCACCGCACCTGGGTCCCGATGTCGGTGCACACCGGCGCCTGGGTGCCGCTGGTGATGAAATGACCGCTCTGCGCGAACGCCGGTGCCGCCATGAAGCCCAACATGGCCAGGACCGACGCCAGCACGATGGTGATTCGTCGCATGTTTCGACCCTTCTTTCGATCTTGTAGTCACGGATGTCTGTCAGGGAAATGTGGTCCGATTACCCGGCGGGCCTCGCGGCCCTCGCCTGAGCCGCGTGCTCCCAAGCCGAACTCCGGGAGGCTGCTGTCGCTGGATCATCCGATCACGCGCCGTTTCGAACGATTGCGGAATTGTGCGTTTCCGGGGTCTCGCTCACGACGTCGCCGGAAAAGAACCCCTCGTTATCCCGGCCCGGAAATTCGGCGATGACGTCACGCTGAAGGCTCAGACTATTGCTGCGTCCAGTTCAGCGGAACAGGCCAAAATGACTACAAGAAAAGGGCGCGAAAAACGGCCTCGCAAACGGACCATCAGTGAGGTGATCTCAGCGAGATCGTGTTCGGGCGTGTTCGATGTGGGTGAGGACGAG
>WHUB01000005.1:0-1757 GCA_009377395.1 Actinophytocola sp.
CACTCAACCAACTTCACACCACTCAAAGAAACACACATTCGATCACGCTCACTCACAACACGCCGAACTGTCGCGACCCCCATGACCAGCCTGCCGGACCTCGAGTCGTGGTTCTCAACCGATCGGGTGGCTCCCTACCGCGACACATGCAATGGTGACGGCGACCAGGCAGCAGCCCTGTACGCGTGGAACGCGGAGCTCTCAGCGGCTATGTGGCACACGCTCGGTCACGTCGAAGTTCTCGTCCGCAACGCCCTCCATCGCGAACTCAGCACATGGTCACGGCACCGCTACGGCACCGACCGCTGGTATCTGAAAATCGCCCGGCTCATCAGTGACAACACCCGTCTCGACATCAACACCGCCCGCAGGCGCGCCACACGCAACGGCCGGGCCGAAACCGCAGGACGCGTGGTCGCTGAACTCAACCTAGGATTCTGGCGCTACGTACTCGCCCGACGCTACGATGGCACGCTCTGGCGGTATTGCATGTTCCGCGCGTTCCCTGGAAAGCGGCGCGCTGACGTGGAACGCGCCGTCGCCAACCTTCATGTGCTGCGCAACCGCATCGGACATCATGAACCAATCCACAACCGGCCGATCGGCGAGCTGCTCACGCTTGCACTGCGGGTGGCCAGCTGGACCAACCTTGCGGCAGGTGACTGGATCGCGGCGGGTGACACCGCGCGCGAACTTCTCGCCAAACGGCCCTGACCGGGGAACTACCGTTCCGATCGGAGAGTGTCCAACGCGGCGGCCAGGTCGTCCGGATACTCCGAGGTGAACTCGACCCAGCGGCCGTCCTCGGGGTGGGCGAAGCCGAGCGACCGGGCGTGCAGCCACTGGCGCGTCAGGCCCAGCCTGCGCGCCAGTGGCGGGTCGGCACCGTAGGTGAGATCCCCGGCGCACGGGTGCCGCAGCGCCGCGAAATGCACCCGGATCTGGTGCGTGCGGCCGGTCTCCAGCTTCACCCGCACCAACGACGCGGACCGGAACGCCTCGACCACCTCGTAGTGCGTGACGGCCTCGCGCCCGCCCGCGACGACGGCGAACTTGTAGTCGTGCTTGGGATGCCGGTCGATCGGCGCGTCGATGGTGCCCTTGCTCGGGTCCGGGTGACCCTGCACCAGCGCGTGGTAGCCCTTGTCGACACTGCGTTCCTTGAACGCCCGCTTCAGCACGGTGTAGGCGTGTTCGCTCTTCGCGACCACCATGGCGCCGGTGGTGCCCGCGTCGAGCCGGTGCACCACACCCTGCCGCTCGGCCGCACCCGACGTCGACACCCGAACACCCGCCGCGGCGAGCCCGCCGATGACCGTCGGCCCGGTCCAGCCGGGGCTGGGGTGCGCCGCGACCCCGATGGGCTTGTCGACGACGACGATGTGGTCGTCCTCGTGCAGGATCCGCATGCCCTCGACGGCCACCGGGCCTACCGGCTCGGCCCGCTCCGGCTCCGGCAGCGTCACCTCGAGCAGCTCGCCCGCGGCGAGCCGGTCCGACTTCGCGGCGGGAGCTCCGTCCAGCAGCACGTCGCCCGCGCTCGCCAGCTCGGCGACCGCGGTCCGGGACAGCCCGAGCAGCTTGGCGAGGCCCGCGTCGACGCGCATACCGTCGAGGCCGTCGGGCACCGGCAGCATGCGCACGCTCATTCCTCGGCCGCCGTCGCCTGCCGGCGCCGGACGACGGTGCCGTCGTACTCCCGTCCGAACAGGGTCAGCACCACGATCAGGATGCCGCCGCAGACGATGGCCGAGTCG
>WHUB01000005.1:1767-108072 GCA_009377395.1 Actinophytocola sp.
CGCGATCCAGCAGATCGCGCCGATCACGATGATCGCGATGACGGTGAGCACCCAGGTCATCCCGGTCGCCATGGAGAACGCGGCGCCGGGGTTGCGCAGCAGCTGAAGGTAGACCGCGCCGCCGAGCACGCGGACGGGTGGCTGTCCTTCGAGCAGGGCGACCGCGAGGATCTTCGTGGCGAGGTCGAGCCCCAGGACGACCAGTGCGATCAGGGCGACAAGACCGACCCTGCGCCGAGGTTGCTGCTCGGTGTTCACCCCGTCATTGTCCACCACGGCAGCTCAGCTACCGGTCTCGCCCCGCCAGCGGGCGAGCCTGCCCGCCCGGTCGACGGCCTTGATGCGGCGTTCGGCCGCCGCCCGCACGCTCGCGGTCGCCACGACGAGCAGCTGGTCGCGCTCCTGTAGCCGGGTGGTGTCCTGCGGCGTGAACCCCTTGCCGTCGCGCACGATCAGGCTCACCGTCGCTCCCTTGGGCAGCCGCAGCTCAGCGAGGTAGACGCCGTGCAGCCGCGAACCGGACTGGATCCTGACCTGCAGCAGTTCGGCGCCGAGCTCGTCGAGCGGGGCGGCGTCGACCTCCACCTCTTTCGGCTCGGCCCGTGCGGCGAGTCCGAGCAGCCGGACCAGCGGCGTCATCGTCGCGCCCTGCACCAGGGTGAACACGATGACCAGCACGAACACCGTGTCCACCAGTCGGTCGGCGCCCTCGATGCCCTCGGCGAGCGGGATCGTGGCCAGCACGATCGGCACCGCGCCCCGCAGTCCCGCCCAGGAGACGAAGACCTGCTCCCGCCACGGCACCCGGAACGGCAGCAGCGCCAGCAGCACCGACAGCGGCCTGGCGAGGAGCAGCAGCACCGCGCCGGCGATCAGGCCGGGCACGATCGCGTCGAGCAGCCGCTGTGGCGAGGCGAAGATCCCGAGCAGCACGAACAACCCGATCTGAGAAAGCCAGCCGAGTCCTTCGGCGAACGACGCGGTATCCGAGCGGTGCGGCAGCCGCGAGTTGCCGAGCACCAGCCCGGCCAGGTACGTGGCCAGTAGTCCGGAGGCATGGATGACCTGGCCGGAGGCGAACGCGAGCACGCACACCGCGACGGTGGCGAGCGGGTACAGACCGGTGGCGGGTAACGCGGCCCGCCGCAACGTCCACGCCCCGAGCCAGCCGAGACCGATGCCGATGAGCCCGCCCACAGCGAGCTCGTACACGAGCAGCGGCAGAAATGACCAGGTGATCGGCTCCTCGGCGGCCAGCAGCACGACCAGGATGTAGACCGGGGCGTCGTTGACACCGGACTCCAGCTCCAGCGTGCCGCGGAGCCTGCGGCTGATGCCCGCCCCGCGCAACACGCTGAACACGGCGGCGGCGTCGGTGGACGACAGCACCGCGCCCCACAGCAGCGCGACACGCCAGTCCACCCCGAGCAGCCAATGCATGGCGGCACCGGTGACCGCCACACTGATCCCCACCGACAACGTCGAGAGCGCGATGCCGGGCCCGAGCGAGGGCCGCACGTCCCGCCACCGCGTCGTCAACCCACCTTCGGTGAGGATCATGACCAGCGCGGCGAGGCCGAGCGACTGGGTCAGCATCGGGTCTTCGAACTCGATCCCGAAGCCTTCCTCGCCGAGCAGCACCCCGATGCCGAGGTAGAGCACGAGCGAGGGGAAGCCGAGCCTGATAGAGACCCGCACGGCGACCACAGACACGAGCAGTACACCGGCACCGATGCCGAGGATGATCGGGAGCTGCTCCACCCCACCTCCACGTCACGCCGACCCTTGGGCTCACATTCTCCCGCATGTGATCGCCAGCAGCTCGCTGCTGTGATCAGCGGCGCGTCAGCAGCTCGGCGAGCCGGTCGCCTGCCCCGTCCGGCGCCGGGTCGACCTCGATGAGCTTGTCCCGGCTGCGGTGTCCCCGCACCACGGCGACGTCGGCCGCCCGGACGCCGAGCGCGGCGGCGACGGCCTTACGCACCGCCTCGGTCGCCTTACCGTCGACGGCGGGCGCGGCGACCGCGACGATCAGCGCGCCCTGCCACGACCCGCCGACGGCGGTGCGTTTCGCCCCGGGCTTGACCCGCACGGCGAACCGCAACGCTCCCATGCCGGGGCTACGCCTTCGTCACCCGCACCCGGGCCGCGTGCCCGTCGCCGACGCTGCCCTGGAACGCGTCGTCACCTGTGACCGCGCCGTAGGACACCGCATGCGCCAGCGCCTCGCTGGCCAGGAACGCCTCGTGCGCCTTCGCCGCCGCGACCACGTCGTCGGGGGCGTCGACGGTCAGCGTGATCCGGTCGGAGACGTCGAGCCCGGCCTCGCGGCGAGCCTGCTGCACCACCCGGAGCAGGTCGCGGGCGATGCCCTCGGCGGCGAGCTCCGGCGTCACGTCGGTGTCGAGGATCACCAGGCCCGACCCGCCGGGCAGCGCCTCGGCGGCGCCCGGGTCCTTCGACACCAGCCTGCGCTCGTACTCGCCGTCGAGCAGCTCGATGCCCGCCGCGGCCACGGCGCCGTCCGGGGTAAGCGACCACTCCCCCGCCTTCACGGCCTTGATCACCTGCTGCA
This sequence comes from Actinophytocola sp., assembly GCA_009377395.1. Taxonomy (GTDB): domain Bacteria; phylum Actinomycetota; class Actinomycetes; order Mycobacteriales; family Pseudonocardiaceae; genus Haloechinothrix_A. Next base: position 4,343 of record WHUB01000005.1, read on the forward strand.
CGTCCTTGCCGAGCCGAGGGCCCGCGGCGCGGGCGTTGACGACGACCTCGAACCCGCCGTGCTCGGCGACGTCGGTGGTCAGCTCGACCGCTTTGACGTTGACCTCGTCGCGAATGATGTCCGTGAAGTCGCGCAGCCGCTCGGCGTCCTCGGCCGCCACGAGCAGCCTGGCCAGCGGCAGCCGCACCCGCAGCGTGTTGGCCTTGCGCAGCGCGAGCGCGCACGAGGCCACCTGGCGCACCCGGTCCATCGCGCCGACCAGTGCCGGGTCAGACGGCAGCCGCGCGAAGCGCGCCGTTGAGGGGTGGTGGTCGGGTGAGGGGCTGGCGAGCTCGTCGAGGTACGGCCAGTCGGCCAGGTGCACCGAACGGCCGCCGGTCAGGCCGCGCCAGACCGCCTCGGTGGTCAGCGGCAGCAGCGGCGCCGCCACCCGGCAGGTCACCTCGAGCACGGTGTGCAGGGTGTCGACCGCGTCGGCATCCCCGGCCCAGAACCTGTCCCGGGAGCGGCGCACGTACCAGTTGGTCAGGACTTCGAGGAACTCCCGCACCGTCTGGCAGGCACCGGCGAGGTCGTACGCGTCGAGCTGCGACTCGACGTCGGTGACCAGTTCGTTGGTCTTGGCGAGGATGTAGCGGTCGAGGACGTGCTGACTGTCGGTGCGGACCTTGCCCTCCATGCCCTCAGCGTTGGCGTAGAGCGCGAGGAAGTAGTACGAGTTCCACAGCGGCAGCACGGCCTGGCGGACCGCGTCGCGGATGCCGCGTTCGGTGACGATCAGGTCGCCGCCGCGCAGGATCGGGCTCGCCATGAGGAACCACCGCATGGCGTCGGAGCCGTCGCGGTCGAACACCTCGTTGACGTCCGGGTAGTTCTGCCGCGACTTGGACATCTTCTGCCCGTCGTCGCCGAGGACGATGCCGTGCGCGACGCAGTTGCGGAACGCGGGCCGGTCGAACAGCGCGGTGGCCAGCACGTGCAGCGTGTAGAACCAGCCCCTGGTCTGCCCGTTGTACTCGACGATGAAGTCACCCGGGTAGTGGTGCTCGAACCAGTCGGCGTTCTCGAACGGGTAGTGCACCTGCGCGAACGGCATCGAGCCCGACTCGAACCAGCAGTCGAGCACCTCGGGCACCCGCCGCATGGTGGCGGCGCCGGTCGGGTCGTCCGGGTTGGGCCGGGTCAGCTCGTCGACGTGCGGCCGGTGCAGGTCGGTCGGCCGGACGCCGAAGTCGCGCTCCAGCTCGGCGAGCGAGCCGTAGACATCGACCCGGGGGTAGTTCGGGTCGTCGGAGACCCACACCGGGATCGGCGAGCCCCAGTACCGGTTCCGCGAGATCGACCAGTCGCGGGCGTTCTCCAGCCACCGGCCGAACTGGCCGTCCCTGATGTGGGTCGGCACCCAGTTGATCTGCTGGTTCAGCTCGACCATCCGGTCGCGGAACTTGGTGACCGCGACGAACCACGAGGACACCGCCCGCTGGATCAGCGGGTTGTCGCAGCGCCAGCAGTGCGGGTACGGGTGATCGTAGGTCTCGTGCCGCAGCAGCGCGCCGTCCTGCTTGAGGTCGGCGATGATCTGTTTGTTCGCGGCGAAGACCTGCAACCCCTCGTACGGCGGCACCTGCGCGTCGAACTCGCCGCGCGCGTTGACCGGCGTGACCGGCTCGATGCCCGCCGCATCGGTGACGACCTTGTCCTCCTCGCCGTAGGCGGGTGCGATGTGGACGATGCCGGTGCCGTCCTCGGTGGTGACGTAGTCGGCGAGCAGGATCTGGTGCGCGGCGGCCTGCTGCCCGGCGAAGAAGCCGAACGGCGGCGTGTAGCGGGTGCCGAGCAGGTCGGTGCCGACGAACCGCGCCAGCACCTCCGGCTCCTCGCCCAGCTCGCGGGCGTAGCCGGCTACCCGCTCTTCGGCGAGCAGGTAGCGCTCGCCGTCGGCGCCGCGCACCGCCACGTAGCCGACCTCGGGGTGCACGGCGGCAGCGAGGTTCGACGGCAGCGTCCACGGCGTGGTCGTCCACACCAGCGCGCGGGCGCCGTCGAGGTCGGGGTTGCCGGAGCTGATCCGCAGTCCGACGGTGACGGCCGGGTCCTGCCGCTGCCGGTAGACGTCGTCCATTTTGGTCTCGGTGTTGGACAGCGGCGTCTCGCAACGCCAGCAGTACCACAGCACCCGGAAGCCCTCGTAGACCAAGCCCTTGTCCCACAACGACTTGAACGCCCACATGACGCTTTCCATGTAGTCGAGGTCGAGCGTCTTGTAGTCGTTGTCGAAGTCGACCCAGCGGGCCTGCCGGGTGACGTAGTCCTGCCACTCGCCGGTGTAACGCAGCACGGAGGCGCGGCAGGCGTCGTTGAACGCGGCGACACCCATCTCCTCGATCTCGTTCTTGTGCGAGATGCCGAGCTGCTTCTCGGCTTCGACCTCGGCGGGCAAGCCGTGGCAGTCCCAGCCGAAGCGACGCTCGACCCGGCGCCCGCGCATGGTCTTGTAGCGCGGCACGACGTCCTTGACGTAGCCGGTCAGCAGGTGGCCGTAGTGCGGCAGGCCGTTGGCGAACGGCGGACCGTCGTAGAAGACGAACTCGTTGCCGCCGTGCTCGCCCGGCTCGCGCGCCTCGACGCTCGCCTCGAAGGTCTTGTCCTTGGACCAGTACGCCAGCACGTCCTGCTCCAGCTCCGGGAAGGACGGCTGGGCCGGGACGGCGCCGCTGTCGCCGTGGCTGACCTTCGGGTACGGCATGGGTCGTGCTCCTCGCGGGTGTCGTGCTCGCATGTGACCATCTCTGATCCACGCGGGGACGACGCGCACGCCGGTCGGCCTGCGCTCCGCGGTACCACCCCGCTTGTCCGCGCACACGGCACGGACCGCTCATCGCGCGGCTGTGACGGGCCGCTCCCGTCCGGGTCTAATGAGGCCGCCCGAGTGGGCGTCCCGTTCTTCCGGATGGCTCCCCGGTGATGGCCGGATCACTGCCGTTGGTGACTCCAGGTTAACGCCGTCGGGCAACGGGATTGTTCCAGGGGCCAGAACGGCCGAAGTCCGAAGGCCAACGGCGGCTTGGTCTTCGTCATGCGTCAAGAAGTTGGCAGGGTTTGATCTTGGGGACCGATGAGTTTTCCGCGCCGTGCTGGTCTATATATGCCGAGGACCGACTCACGGGAGGCTGACGCCGTGCGGAAACTGACCTTCGGCATGAACATGAGCCTGGACGGCTACATCGCTGCGCCCCGCGACGACCTCGGCTGGAGCGTGCCGAGCGACGAGCTGTTCCAGTGGTGGTCCGACCGGGTGGACGCGACAGGCCTGGCGCTGTACGGACGCAAGCTGTGGGAGACGATGAGCTCCCACTGGCCGACCGCAGCCCAGCAGCCCGGCGCCACACCGGCGGAGATCGAGTTCGCCCGCCGCTGGCGGGACATGCCAAAGGTGGTGTTCTCTTCGACGACCAGCACGGTCGACTGGAACACCCGCCTGGTCACCGGCGACGCGGTCACCGAGATCACCAGGCTCAAGGCCGAGGATGGCGGCCCCATGGACATCGGCGGTGCCACGCTCGCCGCGGCGGCCATGCGGGCCGGGCTGATCGACGAGTACGTGCTGGCCACCGCACCGGTCTTGGTGGGCGGCGGCACGCCGTTCTTCACAGCCCTGGACACCTGGGTGAACCTGAGCCTGGTGGAGACCCGGACGTTTCCCGACGGCGTCGTGCTGACCAGGTACGAGACCAGGCGCTGACTCTCCCCGGCTGGTGAGGGACGCCTGTCGCGGCGTCGAGTCGTCGAATACTTGGCTGCGATCTAATCACCCAGGCGGCCCTTCGCTTGCGTCGATCGAACATACGTTCTAGTACGAGGTCATGTCGGAGCCCGCCAGTCTTCCGTTCGCGCCCGGTGCCGCGTGGCATCGGGCGGATCGGGCTGCGTTGGTGACGGCGCTGCGCGAGACCGAGACGATGATTCGGCGCGCCCAGGCCATACAAGGCGAGATCCTGGCGGAGATGCAGTCACGCGGCGTGCCGCAGACCTTCGGCTACGCCGATGTCGAGGCGGTGGTCAAGGACCTGGTGCGCTGCGACCGGCCGGAAGCCAAAGCTCGGGTCCGCCGCGCCCTGGCGTGCAACGAGTACACCGAGGGCGCCCATCGCATCGCTGCTTCGGCTCCGGCCACGGCAGCGGCATATGCCGAGGGCGCGATCGGTTCCCGCCACATCGATTCCATCGTGAAGACGCTTGCCGAGATGCCGGGCGCCGTGCCGGAGGAAGAACGCCTCGGCTACGAGAAGATCCTGGCCGACCTGGCCCGCGAGTCGTCGCCGGCGGCGGTGGATCGGGCCGGGCGGCATCTGCTGGAACGGATCGAACAAGATCACCTCGCCCGCGGTCCCGCCAAACCACTGCCGCCACCCCCACGCGAACTCAACTGGGCCTGGAACCGGGACCGGCAACTGTGCGTCGCCGGCCGTCTCGACGCGGTTTCCGGTGCGCTGTTCGAGAAACTGTTGTCACCGCTGGCCAAACCGCGACTTGGTCCGGACGGTGAACGCGACACCCGCCCGATCGACCAACGCCACGGCGACGCCTTCGCCGAACTACTCGACCACGCTCAGCGGGCCGCAGACCTCCCGACGGAAGCCGGTGAGACACCGGCGCTGGTCCTGACCATGAACCTGGCCGATCTGATTCCGGCCCAGCGCACCGGCAGCGACGGCGGCACGATGCGCGGACAGCAGCCGCCGATGGTCAACGGCGACATGCCGATCCCCGCAAGCGAGGCCCGACTGCTTGCCTGTGATTCCCGGGTCATTCCCGCTGTGCTCGGCAGCAGCGGCGAAGTGCTGGACCTCGGTCGCGAGACTCGGCTGGCCACCACGCCACAGCGCCGCGCACTCGGGCTCCGGGACCGTGGCTGTGTCTTCCCCGGCTGCACCAGACCCAGCAACTGGTGCCACGCCCACCACGCCATGGACTGGTCCCAGGGCGGATCATCTGACTTAAACAACCTGATCTTGTTGTGCGGGATGCATCACCGGCTGATCCACCACAGCGAATGGACCATCCGCATGGCCGCTGACGGCAAACCCGACTGCATCCCGCCCCCGTGGCTGGACATCAAGCAGCGACCACGCCGCAACCACACCTTCCACCCCATCGCACCCGACACGAGTTGAGAGTGCCATGAATTGGATCGCGCTACTCCCGGCCGGACCTGCCGAGCGAGCGCTTCTTCTTCCTCGCGCGGGCCACCAGCGTCGCGTCGGGCCCGCAGCGCGCGCAGGGGGTGAAGCCGAGCTCGCGGGCCTCGGACACCGTGATCGGGATGGTGTCCTTGTCGGTGAGCCAGCCGCACTCCGGCAGGTGGTACCGGGGTTGCTCGTCGATGACCATCACCTGGTCGTCGAGCTCGGACACCAGCAGCACGTCGGCGACGTCGGTGTCCTCCTCGCGGGGCGGGATGTGGGGATCATCGCCGGGGACGGTCGATGCCCGCTCCTGCGGGCCCGGGACCGGCTCCGGCTCGGCGTCGGTCTCCTCGTCGGCCGCAGTCTCGGTGTCCTCCGCCGCGGACTCGGTGTCCGGCTCGTCGGCACCAGCGGCGTCCTCGTCCGCCGGCTCCTCGTCGGTGTCCGACAGGGACACAGCGACCTCAGCCGTCTCGTCGGCTGCCTCCGCTGCCGCGTCCTTGCGCTGCCGCTTGCGCCTGCGCAGCCAGTCGAGGAACAGCGCGGCCGCCGCGAGCAGCGAGACCGCGATCGACAGCCACGCCCACAGTGACGACCCGGTGGCCAGCGCGGTGACCAGCAGCCCGAGCGCCGCCAGCACCAAGATCAGGACTACAGAGAGCACAACGAATTACATCACGACAGACGAACACGCTTCAGCCACGACACCCCGGACATGCCTGGTTCCGGCCCCCGATCGGAGGGCCGGAACCGGCGTGAGGTTCAGTGCGTGGCGTCAGCCCGCCTCTGCGCGCGGGCCGAACGAGAATCCTTGGTTGCCCCCGCTGGGGCCGTTGTCCGATCCCGCTGACGTCGCCGCCGAGGCGGGTGCGGCCGAACCACGGTCGTCCAGCTCGCGTAGCTGCGATTCGAGGAACCCGCGCAGCCGGGTGCGGTACTCGCGCTCGATCGTGCGCAGCTCGTCGATCTTCTTGCCGAGCGCGTCCTTCTCGGCGTTGAGGTTGTTCATGGCCTCGGTGTACTTGCGCTGCGCCTCGCGCTCCATCGACGTCGCCTTGTCGCGCGACTGCCGCTCGATCGTCTCCGCGCGGGTCCGCGCGTCGTTGAGCATGGTCTCGGCCCGGGTGCGGGCCTCGTTGACCATCGCGTCCGCCTTGGAGCGCGCTTCGGAGAGCAGCTGCTCGGACTTGGTCCGCGCCTCGGACAGCATGCCGTCGGACTCGGCCTTGGCCTCGCCGGTGAGCCGGTCCGCCATCTCCTGCGCGAGCCCGAGCACCTTGGCGGCCTGCACGTTCGGCTCACCGGACTCGGCGCCGGCACCCGCCGCGAGCGCGGCCGCGTGGGCCTGCGTCTGCTCGAGCGCCGTCTGCGGCGCGGGCACCGAAGCCAGCCGCCGCGGCGGCTCCTCGTGCCGCGCGGGTGGAGCCGGTGGCGGGCTCGGCGCCTGGGCGGACGACTGCGCGTCGCTGCGCGCGGCCTCCAGCTCGGCGTCGAGCTGCTCGACCTGCTGTCGCAGCTCGTTGTTCTCCTCGATCAGGCGGGCAAGCTCGGTCTCCACCAAGTCGAGGAAGGCGTCTACCTCGTCCTCGTTGTAGCCCCGTTTGCCTATCGGTGGCTTGCTGAACGCGACGTTGTGCACGTCAGCGGGGGTCAAGGACATCTGATCACCTCACGCACTCCAGGCCTGCAGGGTACCCAGGCTCCGTCACCCGGGATATGCCAGTTGCATCATTATGAACACAACCAACAGCAGCACCATAATCGATAGGTCCAGTCCCACGTTGCCGATTCGCACCGTCGGGATGATCCGGCGGAACAACCGAACAGGTGGGTCGGTCACTGTGTAGATGGTCTCAAGCGTCACCGCAACCCCGCCTACGGGACGCCACTCGCGCGAGAAAGATCGCACCATCTCGACCACCAGCCTTGCCAAGATGAACAGCCACAGGGCGAACAGCACCCAGTACACAATGATCCGGACGGCATCCACGGCTCCACTCTGCCATAGTGCTCGATCCGGCACGCAGGCCACTCATGGCGTGTCCGTGATCCGCGTCCTCACGTGCTGGTCCTGCCCACCCCCGCCGCGAAACTGATCTTCGCTGATCAGCGGCGGAGGAACATCCCGCCCTCGGCGAGCCGCCTGCGGTCCTCGGCCGTCACGTCGATGTCAGGCGGTGAGAGCAGGAACACCTTGTTCGTCACCTTGTCCATCGCGCCACGCAACGCGAACGCGAGACCCGCGGCGAAATCGACGAGCCGCTTCGCGTCCGCATTGTCCATTTCGGTCAGGTTCATGATCACCGGGTTGCCGTCACGGAACGCCTCGCCGATGTCACGCGCCTCACTGTACCCAGTCGGGTTCAGGGTGACGATCCGGCTGAGCGGATCCCGGGCGACGGGCGCCTGGTGCTCGGCGACCGGCCGCAGCTGACGCACCGGCTCCGGCTGGCGATCCATCGCCAGCGCACCAGACACTGCAGGCTCGGGCCGCGCCCTGCCCCGCCCGCGCGCGGGCGGGTAGGGCGCCTCGTCGTCGATGTCGTCCGCAGCGCGATAGCCGGCCCGCCGGAGCCCGCCCCGGCTGGCGGGACGCTCGGGATAGTCGTACTCGTCGTCGTAGCCGCGACCGTATCGATCGTCCTGCCGGTACTCGTATCCGTCGTGGATATCGTCCATACCGTCGTCAGCCGGGACCATCCCGAAGTAGGCCTTCAGCTTCTCCAGCGCGCTCATGCCTCTCCCTCACTGCCGGCATGTCCCGTCGTCACTTCCGCGAGGCTAGCTCTCGACCCCCGAGCAGCGCGGTTCCGACACGCACACAGGTTGAGCCATGCGCTACGGCACGTTCCAGATCACCGCTCATCCCGGCCGACAGCTCGACGACGCCTGGATGATCACGTCGGACCTGCTGAAACAGTCTTTCCAGCCGAGCGAACGTGGCGTCCTGGCCGGAGTCGATGGGCGCGACCGTCATCAGCCCGGTGAGCCGCAGTTCACTCGTTCGGTCCACGCGCGCCACCAGCTCGGGCACCTCGTCGACCGGGCAGCCGCCACGCGCTGGGTCGGCGTCCATGCTGACCTGCACCTGCACGTCGAGCGGCCCGCTGCGCTCGCCCCGCTCGATCCGGTTCGCCACCGCGCGGGCGAGCGCGTCCGCGAGCGGCGCCGAGTCGACCGACTGCACCTCGTCCGCCCAGCGCACCACGGTGCGCGCCTTGTTGCGTTGCAGCCTGCCGACCATGTGCCAGCGCACCTCCGCGCCGGGGCGCAGCCGGGCCACCTCGCCCGCCTTCCGGCCGCCCTCCTGGTCCTTGTTCTCGGCGAAGTCGGACAGCCCGAGGTCGATCAGCGCGGCCACGTCGGTCGCGGGGAAGGTCTTGGTCACCGCGAGCAGTCGCACCTCGGCCGGGTCCCGGTCGGCGGCGGCGCAGGCGGCGGCGATCCTGGCGCGCACGGCGTCGAGCGAGCGGCGCAGCTGATCGAGGCGGCTGGTGCCCTCGGTGCCGGTCATTCCGGTTCGGTCCACGTCACGGCGGCGATTCTGCCGGTCGTGCCCTGGCGCCGGTAGCTGAACAGCGAGTCGTCCTCGACGGTGCAGCGTGGGTCGACGCCGACCTTGCCGACGCCGAGCTCGGCGAGCTGCTCCCACAGCCCGGCCCGCAGGTCGATGCCCGCCGTGCCGGACCTGGTCTTCGCCGCGCTGCCGGGCAGGTGGGTCGCCACGTCGGCGGCCATCTCCGGTGGCACCTCGTAACACTCACCGCAGATGGCAGGCCCGAGCAGCGCCTCTATCCGAGACGGCTCGGCGCCGAGCTCGATCATCGCCTTGACGGCGGCGGGCAGGATGCCCACCCTCGCGCCGACCCGGCCCGCGTGCACTGCGCCGACCACGCCAGCAGCGGGATCGCCGAGCAGCACCGGCACGCAGTCGGCGACGAGCACCGCGAGCGCGAGTCCCGGCGTCGCGGTCACCAGCGCGTCGGTCACCTCGACCGGCTGGGTGACGGGCTCCTCGACGACGCCGACGGTGCGGCCGTGCACCTGCTCCATCCAGACGAACCGGTCCGGCGCGACGCCGAGCTCGGTGGCGAGTCTGGCACGGTTGGCCGCGACCGCGTCCGGGTCGTCGCCGACGTGGTCGCCCAGGTTGAACGCGTCGTACGGCGGACGAGACCGGCCGCCTTCGCGCGTGGTGACCACCCGCCGAATCCGCACCCTGGCTGTCCTCCCGTACTCGTCCCGCAGTGCCCACAGCGTCGCACACGGCCCGGGTTCGGGGTGCCCGGGCCGTGCGCGCGGGGAGCGCTCAGCGGCGCATGAATGGGGGGACGTCGACCTCGTCGTCGTCGGTGTCGTCGACCGGAACGGCCCGGTTGGGCAGGCTGCCCCGGTTGGGCGGGGCTCCCATGCCTCGGTTGGCATGCGGTGGCGCGCCGCGGGAGTAGCCCCCGCCGTCGCCGCCACTACCCTGGGTGCTCGCCGGCTGCGGTGGCACCGGCTGCTGCCGGCCGGCTGCCGGCCGGTCCTGTCCGCCCTGCTGCTGGGCGGGCTGTGGGCTCGGCGCCGGTCGCTGCTCGCGCGGGGCTGCGCCGTTGCCGCCGACCGAGCCCGCCTCGGCCGAGGCCGTCGCACCGCGCGAGCCCACGGTGGGCGGGTCGAGCTTCTTGTGGGTGGGCGCGCCGGCGTCGAACCCGGCCGCTATCACCGTCACGCGCACCTCGTCGCCGAGCGAGTCGTCGATGATGGTGCCGAAGATGATGTTCGCCTCGGGGTGGGCGGCCTCCTGCACCAGCGAGGCCGCCTCGTTGATCTCGAAGAGGCCGAGGTCGGAGCCTCCCGCGATGGACAGCAGCGCGCCGTGCGCCCCGTCCATGGACGCCTCCAGCAGCGGCGAGTTGATGGCCTTCTCGGCGGCCTGCACCGCCCTGCCCTCGCCGCGCGACGACCCGATGCCCATCAGCGCGCTGCCCGCACCCGACATCACGCTCTTGACGTCGGCGAAGTCCAGGTTGATCAGGCCGGGCGTGGTGATCAGGTCGGTGATGCCCTGCACACCGGAGAGCAGCACCTCGTCGGCGGAGCGGAACGCGTCCATCAGCGAGACGCCGATGTCGCCGAGCTGGAGCAGCCGGTCGTTCGGGATCACGATCAGCGTGTCGCACTCGTTGCGCAGCTGCTGGATGCCGTCCTCGGCCTGCTTGCCGCGTCGCTTGCCCTCGAACGAGAACGGCCGGGTGACGACGCCGATGGTCAGCGCGCCGAGCTTACGGGCGACCTGTGCGACGACGGGCGCGCCGCCGGTGCCCGTGCCGCCGCCCTCACCGGCCGTCACGAAGACCATGTCGGCGCCCTTGAGCACCTCCTCGATCTCCTCACGGTGGTCCTCGGCGGCGCGCTCACCGACGTCGGGCGCGGCACCGGCGCCGAGACCACGGGTGAGCTCCCTGCCGATGTCCAGCTTGACGTCGGCATCGGACATCAACAGGGCCTGCGCGTCGGTGTTCACCGCGATGAACTCGACGCCCTTGAGGCCGACCTCGATCATGCGGTTCACGGCGTTGACACCGCCACCGCCGATTCCGACGACCTTGATCACCGCGAGGTAGTTGTGCGGGGGCGTCATCGGGTCCGCCTTCCTCATCGTGATTGAACTACTGCAACGTCGCACCGGCCGAAGCCGCCCGCGTCCGGGTGGCAAAACCCTAGACCTCTACATGAGGGTTAGAGTTATGTCAACTTCTGACCTTGCCTCTGGACGGTAAGCACCTCATCCCGACGAATCCAGCAGCCACGCCGCGTGTCGTGGGGTTTGTACTGTGCCGGTAGCCACCCCGCTACCGCGACACCGTCGGCAGCTCGGGGCTCGACACGTCGTAGACCCTGCCCGGCCGGTTGAGCAGCACGGCGAGCACCCGCGACTTGCGGCCCATCCGCTCGGCGTCGCCCCAGTGCACCACCTTGCCGGTGCTCAGCCGCAGCACGACGTCGACCGAGCTCGACGCGACGACGGTGTCCACCCGCTCGGCGAGCCGCCGTGGGATGCCGGTCAGCACCCTCGTCGCGGCGCGGGTGGCGGGGTCGTCGGTGGCGACCGTTCTCACCTTCAGGTGCGGCAGCCCCTTCGGCGGCGTCGCGACCTCGTGGAACGGCACTCCCTCCCGGTCGACGAGCCGGATGCCGTCGTAGGCGGCGAAGTACGCGATCGGCTCGCGCTCGGTGATCTCGATGCGCACCGTCGACGGCCACGACCGATCCACCGAGACGCTGTCCACCTCGGGCAGCGTCGCCACCCGCTGCTCCACCGCGTCGGTGTCGAGCAGCAGCATCGAGCGCAGCATCGGGATCTTGGCCAGCTCGACGACCTCGTTGCGCTGGATCCGCGTGGTCTTGCCGACCTCGACGGCCTTGACGCCGACCATCGGTGTGAACAGCAGCAGATAGCCGAGGCCGAGGAGCGATAGCACGCTCAGCACGGCGACCGCCCGCCTGCGCACGATCTTCCACCTGATCTTGCGCTTTGGCCGTTTCGCGGTCGCCGAGCGGGCTGTGTCCGACCGCCTGCCACGCACCGAACGCGGGTCGCTCGTGCCCCGGCGCTTGCGTGTGGTGGTCAACCTACTCCCCCGGCGCTGTCGTGCCGCCTCTGCTGTCCAGCTCCCTGATGATCTCGGGCCCGAGCTGCGTCACGTCGCCCGCGCCCATTGTGACCAGCAGGTCACCCGGCCGCGCGAGGCCGGCGACCAGCGTCGCCGCCCGGTCGAACGCGGGCTCGTAACGGCACTTCGCGCCGGTGACCCGGTTGGCGATCAGCGCGCCGGACACCCCGGGCTCCGGCTCCTCCCGCGCGCCGAAGACGTCGAGCACCACCACCTCGTCGGCCAGCCCGAGCGCATCGGCGAACTCGGCCGCGAACGCCTTGGTGCGCGAGTACAGGTGCGGTTGGAACACCACCACGACCCTGCCGTCACCGGCCGACTGCCGCACCGCCCGCAGCTGAGCGGCGACTTCGGTGGGGTGATGGGCGTAGTCGTCGTAGACCCTGACCTCACCGGAGCGGCCCTTGAACTCGAACCGCCTGCGCACCCCGCCGAACGCGGCGACACCCTCGGCCAGGCACTCGGCGGGCGCGCCCAGTTCCTCGCCCGCGAGCAGCGCCGCGATCGCGTTGAAGGCCATGTGCTCGCCGGGCACCGCGACGTGGATCTCGGTCTCGTCGCCGCGCAGCGCGACCCGCACCACCCCGCCGTCATCGGGCACCGGCCGGTAGTCGAGCACCCGGACATCGTCGAAACCGGGCGCCGTGCGCCCGTAGCGGCGCACCCGCACCCCGTCGGCGAGCAGGCCGTCGGTGGCGGCGCGGGTGGCCAGCTCGTCGGCCGCCGCGTCGTCGGCGCACACGATCAGCGCGCCGCCCGGCGTGACCCTGCTGACGAACTCGGTGAACACCGAGGAGTAGGCGTCCGGGGTGCCGTGGTGGTCGAGGTGGTCCGGCTCGATGTTGGTGATCACCGCGACGGTCGGCTCGAAGGCGAGGAACGAGCCGTCGCTCTCGTCGGCCTCCGCGACGAACATCTCGCCGCTGCCGTGGTGCGCGTTGGCGCCGGACTCGTTGAGGTCGCCGCCGATCGCGAACGACGGGTCGAGCCGGCAGTGCTGCAACGCGACGGTCAGCATCGACGTCGTCGACGTCTTGCCGTGCGTGCCCGCGATGCAGGCGACGGTGTCGCCCGTCATCAGCTCGGCCAGTGCCTCGGCGCGGTGCAGCACGGGGATGCCGCGCTCGCGGGCGCGCACCAGCTCGGGGTTGGTGTCGCGGATCGCGGTCGACACGATCACCGCGGACGGCGGCGAGGTGAGGCGGTCGATGTTCTCCGCGCGCTGCCCGACGGAGATGTCGGCGCCCTGGGCGCGCAGCGTCAGGAAGCTGCGGGAGTCCTTGGCGTCCGAACCGGACACCTCGGCGCCCCGCGCGAGCAGGATGCGCGCGATCCCGCTCATTCCCGCCCCGCCGATGCCGATCAGATGCGCGCGGCGCAGCACCTCGGGAACGCCGTTCTCAGCCACCGCAAGCCTCCAGCACGATCTTGGCGAGCACTTCGTCGGCCTCTCGGTGCCCGAGACCAACCGCAGCGGCACTCATTGTCTCCAATCGCGCACGGTCACGGACCATCGGGACGACATGCTCGGCCACCCACTCCGGTGTCAGCCGTGCGTCGTCGACCATGACGGCCGCTCCCGCCTTGACGGCGGGCTCGGCATTGAGCGCCTGCTCGCCGTTGCCGTGCGGCAGCGGTACGAACACCGCGGGCAGGCCGACCGCCGACACCTCGGCCACCGTCATCGCGCCGGACCGGCACAGCACCGCGTCGGCCGCGGCGTAGGCGAGGTCCATCCGGTCCAGATACGGCACCGGCACGTACGCGGGCGCGCCGGGGAACTCGCGCACCGCGAGGGTGTTCTTCGGGCCGTGGGCGTGCAGCACCCCGATCCCGGCCTCGGCGAGCTCGCGCGCCGCGCCCGACACCGCGTCGTTGAGCGAGCGGGCGCCCTGCGAGCCGCCGAAGACGAGCAGCGTCGGCGCGTCGGGGTCGAGCCCAAACTCCGCCCGCGCCTCCTTGCGCAGCGCGGCCCGGTCCAGCGCGGTGATGGCCCGCCGCAGCGGGATGCCGATGGTCTCCGCACCGGGCAGGGGGGTGCCGTCCGCCGCGCCGAAGACCCGCTGGGCGAACCGGGCGCCGACCTTGTTCGCCAGCCCGGCGTGCCGGTTCGCCTCGTGCACGAAGATCGGCACCCGGCCGCGCGCGGCGAGATACGCCGACAGCGCGACGTAGCCGCCGAAACCGACGACGACATCGGCGCCGACCCGGTCGAGCACCTCGCGGGTGCGCCGGACCGAGTGCATCACCTTGCCGGGCATCCGCAGCAGCTCCGGGGTGAGCTTGCGCGGCAACGGCACCGGCGGCACCAGCTCGAGCCGGTAGCCGCGCGCGGGCACCAGCGTGCTCTCCAGGCCGCGCTCGGTGCCGAGGGCGACGACGCGCGCCTGCGGCCGCAGCCGCATCACCGCATCCGCCAGCGCGAGCGCCGGCTCGATGTGGCCGGCCGTCCCGCCACCGGCAACGACAACCGTCGGTTCGGTAACGGTGATTGCCTCGCTCACCTTCGTCCTCCACGTCGTGGCTCACTCCGCCGCACGGCCCTGCTCTGGCGCGCCGTGGTGCGGCTGCGGGTCGCGGACGCGTTGCGCGCGGGGGGCCCGCCCCGCCTCGGCTGCCGCCTGCCCGGCTTGGGCCTGGTCGGTGGCCGGTACGCCTCGGGGGCCTGCAACCGGAAGATCGTGCCGAACTTGCCCGGTCCCTGGGTGCGCAACGCGGCGACCGCCTCCGGTTCGTGCCGGGCGCAGTTGGCCAGGATGCCGAACAGCCCGAGCGTGATCACCAGCGAGGTACCGCCGTACGAAATCAACGGTAGCGTGAGCCCGGTGACGGGCAGCAACCCGGCGACGTAGCCGATGTTGATGGCGGCCTGCGAGACCAGCCACGCGGTCAGCGTGCCCGCGACGATGCTGATCCACGGGTCGATGTTGCGGTTGGCGATGCGGAGCCCGACGACGGCGACCCCGGCGAACAGCGCGATCACCACGGCGCAGCCGACGAAGCCGAGCTCCTCACCGATCAGCGCGAAGATGAAGTCGTTGTGCACGTTGGGCAGGTAGCTCCACTTCGAGCCGCCCTGGCCCAGGCCGCGGCCGAACAGCCCGCCGTCGGCGAGGGCGTACTGCGCCTGCGCCGCCTGGTAGCCGGCACCCATCGGGTCGGCGGTCGGGTGGAGGAAGGACATGATCCTGGCGATGCGGTAGTCGGAGATCAGCGCGAGACCGATCACCCCGGCGATACCGCCCGCGATGAGCGCCGTGAACAACCCTCTCGGCGCGCCGCCGAACCACAGCAGCGCGACGAGCACGACGCCGAGGCTGACGGTGCCGCCGAGGTCCGGCTGTGCCATCAGCAGCGCGAACATCACCAGCGCCACCGGCACCAGCGGCACCAGCACGTGCCGCCACAGATGCGTCAGCCGCGCCTTGACCACAAGGATGTGCGCGCCCCACAGTGCGAGCGCGCCCTTGGCGACCTCGACCGGCTGCAGCGAGAAACCGGCGACGACGATCCAGCCGCGCGAGCCGTTGACGACCGACCCGGCCGGGGTCAGCACGGTGATGAGCAGTCCGATCGAGACGATCACCAGCATGCTGGACGCGCCCCTGACCACCCGCAGTGGCACCCGCAGTCCGATCCAGAACGCGACCATGCCGAGCCCGACGAAGGTGATGTGCTTCTGGAACAGCGTGTAGGCGCTCGCGCCGTCGGTGAGGAAGGTCGACTCGACCGACGATGCCGACAGCACCATCACCGCGCCGATCGCGGTGAGACTCCCGCACAACGCGAGCACGAGGTGGAACGAGGCCAGCGGTCGCGACAGCCACGCCGTCAGCGCGCCGCGCAGGGCGGCCAGCTTCGCGGCGAGCCCGCCGCGCCTGTTCCGCCGCCCGGCACGGGGCCGCTTGCCCTGCTTCGTGCCCGATCCGGCGCTCGCCGTCCTGCCTGTCTGCTCAATCGTCGCCATCTGCCGACTCCCCCGCCAGCGCACGTACCGCATCGGCGAACGCCTCACCGCGGTGGGCGTAGTCGCGGAACATGTCCAGCGAAGCAGCGGCAGGGGCGAGCAGCACGACGTCACCTGGCCGTGCCCATGCGCTCGCCGCGTTCACCGCCGCAACCATGGGGTTATCGTCACCCGGATCGAGCGTGGTCATGGGGACATCCGGCGCGTGTCGGGAAACCGCGTCACTGATCACAGCCGCATCGGCGCCCAGCAGCACGACGCCGCGCAACCGGTCGGCGGCCTCGGCGACGAGCGTGGCCACCTCGGCGCCCTTGAGCTGCCCGCCCGCGATCCAGACCACGTGCTCGTAGGACAGCAGCGAGCCGGACGCCGCGTGCGGGTTGGTGGCCTTGGAGTCGTTGATGTAGCGCACGCCCGCGACGGTGGCGACCTCGGCGGCCCGGTGCGCGCCGGGGGTGAAGCCGCGCAGCCCGGCGCGCACCGCCTCGGGCGCGACGCCGTAGGCGCGGGCCAGCGCGGCGGCGGCCAGCGCGTTCGCGACGTTGTGGTCACCCTCGGGGCGCACGTCGGCGACGTCGGCGAGCACGACTGGCTCGTCCGAATACGCGGCGTCGACCAGGCTGCCGTCGACGACGCCGAGCTGGCCGGGCTTCGGCTTGCCGAGGGTGAAGCCGACCCACTGCGCGTCGGGAGCGGCGTGGTCGGCGACCAGCCGCGTCGAGATCTCGTCATCGGCGTTGGCGACGGCGACCTGGGTCGCGGCGTGCAGCGTGCCCTTGGCGGCGGAGTAGGCGTCGAGGTCGCCGTGCCAGTCGAGGTGGTCCTCGGCGACGTTGAGCACCACCGACGCGCGCGGCGCGAGGCTGTTCGACCAGTGCAGCTGGAAGCTGGACAGCTCGACGGCAAGCACCTCGTACCCGGCGTGGACGGCGTCGAGCACGGCGAAACCGACGTTGCCGCAGGCCACGGCGTTGGCCCCGGACGCACGCAGCATCGCGGCGAGCATCCCGACGGTGGTGGTCTTGCCGTTGGTGCCGGTGACCGCGAGCCACACCGGCGGCGTCTCCCGCTCGCGGCCGATGCGCCACGCCAGCTCGACGTCGCCGATCACCTCGATGCCCGCCGCGGCGGCTGCGGCCAGCAGCGGCGAGTCGGGCCGCCAGCCGGGGCTGGTCACCACGAGTTCGGTGCCGTCAGGGGGCGTGGTGAGGCTCTGCTCGATCCGCGCCGGGGTGTCGGAGAGCCCGGCGAGCCGCCCCGCGTCGGCGTCGGTGACGGTGACCCGCGCGCCTGCCTCGCACAGCGTCGTGACGACCGAGCGTCCCGTCACGCCCGCTCCGGCGACGAGCACCTCGCGACCGCGCAGGTCCACCTAACCTCCCACGAAGGACAGCTGCTCGCTGTAGAACAGCCCGAGCCCGAACATGCAGCAGATGCCGGCCAGCAGCCAGAACCGGATGATCACGGTGGTCTCGGCCCAGCCCGCCAGCTCGAAGTGGTGGTGGAACGGCGCCATGCGGAACAGCCTGCGCCGGGTGGTGCGGAACACCGCGATCTGGATGACGACCGAGACCATCTCGACCACGAACAGGCCGCCGATGACGATGGCGAGCAGCTCGGTGCGGGTGGTCACCGACAGCCCGGCGACGAGCCCGCCGAGCGCGAGCGAGCCGGTGTCCCCCATGAAGATCTTGGCGGGCGCCGCGTTCCACCACATGAAGCCGATACAGGCGCCGGTCGCGGCGGCGGCGACGACGGCGAGATCGAGCGCGTCCCGGACGTGGTAGCAGGCGTCCTGCGGCACCGGGGTGCACGACAGCCGCGCCTGCCAGAACGAGATCACCACGTAGGTGCCGAGCACCATCGCCGACGCGCCACCGGCGAGGCCGTCGAGGCCGTCGGTGAAGTTGACCGCGTTCGACCACGCCGAGATCAGCAGGTAGCAGAAGATCACGAACACCGGGACCGGGAAGGTGATCAGAGCGAGGTCGCGCACGTAGGACAGTTGCAGCGAGGCCGGGGTGAGGCCGTTCTCGTCGGCGAAGTTGATCGACAGGATCGCGAAGCTGACCGCGATGACGAGCTGTCCGACCAGTTTGGACGTCTTGTTCAGGCCGAGGTTGCGCTGCTTGCGGATCTTGATGAAGTCGTCGAGGAAGCCGACGACGCCGAGCCCGACGGCGAGGTAGAGCACGACGAAACCGGACGCGGACGGCCCGGTGCCGTCGGTGGCGAAGGCCCGCAGCAGGTGCGCGGTGAAGTACCCGGCAACCGTCGCGACGATGATCGCCACGCCGCCCATCGTCGGCGTGCCGCGCTTGGAGCGATGCCCCTGCGGGCCCTCTTCCCTGATCTCCTGGCCGAAGCCCTGCCTGGCGAACACCCGGATGAGGTACGGCGTGAGCAGAATCGAGACGAGCAGACCAACCGAAGCGGCGATCAGAATGCTGATCACGCGTTACCACCATCCCGTGTTCCTGTGCCGACCGCCCCGAGCAGCGCGTCGGCGACCCGCCAGAGCCCGGCCACTTTAGACGCCTTCACCAGCACGGCGTCATCGGGCCCCGCCTGCTCGGCGAGGACCGCGATGGCCTCGTCCGCGTCCGCGACGAGCATCGACTCGTCGCCCCAGGAACCTTCGTGGCACGCGCCGTGGTGCATTGCCTCCGCCCGCTCGCCGACCACGACCAGCCGGTTGATGTTGAGCCGCACCGCGAGCCTGCCGATCTCGTCGTGCGACCTGACGCTGTCCGCACCGAGCTCGGCCATCTCGCCGAGCACGGCCCAGGTCCGCCGTCCCCGACCGATCGACGCGAGCGCCTTCAACGCCGCCCGCGTCGACTCCGGGTTCGCGTTGTAGGAGTCGTTGAGCACGACCATCCCGTCGGCGCGGGTGCTGACGTGCATCCGGCGCTCCGAGCGCCGCTCCGCCGCCGCGAGCCGCTCCGCCACCTCGTCGACCGAGGCGCCCAGCTCCAGTGCGACGGCGGCCGCGGCGAGCGCGTTGCCGACGTGGTGCTCGCCGTGCAGCCCGAGCGTCACCTCGGCCTCGCCGTGCTCGCTGACCAGCCGGAACGACGGCCGCGCCAGGTCGTCGAGCCGGACGTCGACCGCCCGGACGTCGGCGCCGGGTGACTCCCCGACCCGCACCACCTTCGCGCTGGTGCGCTCGGCCATGGCGGCGACCAGCGGGTCGTCGGCGTTGAGCACCGCGACCCCACCCCGCTCGGCGGGCGGCAGCGCCTCGACCAGCTCGCCCTTGGTGGCCGCGATGCCCTCCCGGGAGCCGAACTCACCGACGTGGGCGGTGCCGACGTTGAGCACGACGCCGAGCCGGGGCGGCGCTATCCGGGCCAGCTCGGCGATGTGGCCCGGCCCGCGCGCCGACAGCTCGAGCACCAGGTGCCGGGTCTCGGCGTCGGCGAGCAGCGCGGTCCAGGGATGGCCGAGCTCGTTGTTGAACGACCCGGGCGGGGCGACCGTCGGGCCCATCGGCTCCAGCAGCTGCGCGATGACGTCCTTGGTCGACGTCTTGCCCGACGAGCCGGTCACACCGACGACGGCGAGCCCGGTCTCGGCCAGCTCGCCGACCACATGGCGCGCCAGCGCGCCGAGGGCGGCGAGCACAGCGGCGCCGGAGCCGTCGGTGTCGCCGGCGAGCGCGACCGAGCCCGCGTTGGCCGCGCCCGGCGGCAGCGGCGGCACGATCACGGCGGGCGCGTCGACCGGGCGCGCCGCGAGCACGCCCGCCGCGCCCTTGGCCACGACGTCGCGCGCGAAGTCGTGGCCGTCGACCCGCTCGCCGGGCAGCGCGACGAACAGCCCGCCCGCCTCGATGCGGCGGGAGTCGAACTCGACCCCGGCGGTGATGAGCTCGCTGCCGTCGCTGTTGTGCAGCGTGCCACCGATGATCTCGGCCAGCCGGGCCAGCGTCAGCGCGATCACAGCCGTGCCCCTTCCACCGCGGCGCGCAGCGCGGCGGCCAGCTCGTCGCGGTCGGAGAACGGGTGCACCACCCCGCCGACGTCCTGACCGGTCTCGTGCCCCTTGCCCGCGATGAACACGGTGTCGCCCGGCGCCGCCAGCGAGACGGCGTGCGCGATGGCCTCCCGGCGGTCGCCGATCTCGGCCACCTCGCCGCCGTGCGGCGCGCCGTGCCCCTTGGCGCCCGCGAGCACCGCCGCCCTGATCTCGGCCGGGTCCTCGCTGCGCGGGTTGTCGTCGGTGACGATCAGCACGTCGCTGCGCCTGGCGGCGGCCTCGCCCATCAGCGGGCGCTTGCCGGCGTCACGATCCCCACCGCAGCCGAGCACGGTGATCACCTTGCCACTGGTCTGCGCCCGCAGCGCGTCGAGGGCGAGCGCGACGGCGGCCGGTTTGTGCGCGTAGTCCACGACGGCGGTGAACCGCTGGCCCTCGTCGACGCGCTCCATCCGGCCCGGCACCTGCACCGAGGACAGCCCGGCCGCGATCTGCTCCGGCTCGACGCCGGTGACGTCGAGGATGGCGGCCGCGAGCAACGCGTTCACCACGTTGAACTCGCCCGGCAGCGGCAGGCTGGTCGGGATCGTGAGCCCGCCCGGGCCGCGCAGCGTGAACGACTGCTCCCCGGTAGGCGTGGAATCGAGGTCGCTCGCGGTCCAGGCGGCGCCGGTGCCCGCGTCGAGCGCGACGGTGATCGTCTGCGGCGTGACCAGCGTCTGGCCCCACGCGGTGTCGATGACGACGACCTCCGTCGTCGACCGGCCGTCGAACAGCAGCGCCTTCGCCGCGAAGTACTCCTCCATGTCGCGGTGGAAGTCGAGGTGGTCCTGCGAGAGGTTGGTGAAGGCGCCGACGGTGAACCGGGTGCCGTTGACCCGGCCGAGCGAGAGCGCGTGGCTGGAGACCTCCATCGGCACGTGGGTGACGCCGCGCTCCACCATCAGCGCGAACAGCGCCTGCAGGTCGGGGGCCTCCGGCGTGGTGAACGCGCTGGCCAGCCGCTCGCCCGCGACGCGGGTCTCCACCGTGCCGACCAGGCCGGTCGTCCTGCCCGCCGCGCGCAGGCCGGACTCGACCAGGTACGCCGTCGTCGTCTTGCCCGACGTGCCGGTGATACCGAGCACGGCGACGTCGAGCGACGGCTCACCGTAGATCCAGGCCGCGATGTCGCCGAGCACGCCGCGCGGGTCGTCGTGCACCAGCAGCGGCACCTCCGGCTCGGCCAGCCGGGGCCGCGCCGCGCCGTCGGGATCGGTGAGCACGGCGGCCGCGCCCGCGGCGATGGCCTCGTCGGCGAAGTCGGCGCCGTGCGCCCGGGCGCCGGGCAGCGCGGCGAACAGGTCGCCGGGCCGCACCTGCTGCGCGCGCAGCACGGCACCGCTCACCGTGGTCTCGTCACCGCGGTCGGCGCCTGCGGCGGGGATGAGACGTCCATCCGCGCGCGCGACAAGGGTGGTCACCGGCACCGGTTCCGTCCTGCTCGGACGCCAGCCTGTCATCGACCCAGCACTTCCCATGGACACGCGCCGAAGGTTACCGGCGCGACGGTGCTCGCTCGGCTCCGGGATGCACCCGCCTCAGCCGAAGAACACCTGGGCTTCCTCGTAGCGGTCCTTCGGCACCGTCTTGATCTTGGCGGTCGCCTCGGACAGCCTCACTCGGACGATATCGGTGCCGCGCAACGCGACCATGGTGCCGAAGTCGCCGTCGGCGACCGCCTGGGTGGCCTGCAGCCCGAACCGGGTCGCGAGCACCCGGTCGTAGGCGGTCGGCGTGCCGCCCCGCTGCACGTGGCCGAGCACGACCGCGCGGGACTCCTTGCCGGTGCGGTCGGCGATCTCCTCGGCGAGCCACTGGCCGACGCCGCCGAGCCGGACGTGGCCGAAGGCGTCCCGTTCTCCGGAGTGCAGCAGCTCGGCGCCGCCGACCGGGACCGCGCCCTCGGCGACCACGATGATCGGCGCGTACATCCGCTCGAACCGGCGCTCGACCCACTCGACCACCTGCTCGACGGAGAACTCCCGCTCGGGCACCAGGATCACGTTCGCGCCACCGGCCAGGCCCGAGTGCAGCGCGATCCAGCCCGCGTGCCTGCCCATCACCTCGACGACGAGCGCGCGGTGGTGCGACTCGGCCGTCGTCCGCAGCCGGTCGATGGCCTCGGTGGCGATGTGCACCGCGGTGTCGAAGCCGAAGGTGTAGTCGGTCGCGTCGAGGTCGTTGTCGATCGTCTTGGGCACGCCGACGACGTTCACGCCGTCGTCGGTGAGCCTGCTCGCCACGCCGAGGGTGTCCTCGCCGCCGATGGCTACCAGCGCGTCGACGCCCTGCTCGGCGAGCGTCGACTTGATCCGGCCCGCGCCGTCGTTCTCCTTGTAGGGGTTGGTGCGCGAGGATCCGAGGATGGTGCCGCCGCGCGCCAGGATGTCCTCGACGTGGTCGAGCCCGAGTGGCCTGCTGTCGCCGGTCATCGGTCCCTGCCAGCCGTTGCGGAAGCCGACGAGGTCCCAGTCGTAGTCCTCGATCCCCTTGCGCACCACCGCCCTGATCACGGCGTTCAGTCCAGGGCAGTCGCCGCCGCCGGTCAGCAAGCCAACACGCATACATCCTCCGGGTTCCTCTGTGCGGGGCCTCACATCGCCGGGTTCAGCCTAGTCACGGCCACTGGATCGGTGCAGCCGACCCACCCCGGGCCACCGGATGTGCGCACCAAGCCTGTTACGGTGATGCCCATGCGGCGCTATTTCTGGTTTAGCGAGCCGGCCCTGGGTGGGCACGGCGGCCGAACCTTGCGCTGACCTCTCACCCCGAGCCGGAACCACAAGCCGGCTCGGACGCCCGGGGCGGCTTGGAGAAAGGAAGACACCATGCCGCCGACCGCAGGCAGAGGCGAAGCGTCCCCCATCGAGTTGCACAACCAGCGCGTCACCGGCGTCAGCCCGTTGCTGTCGCCCGCGTTGCTCCGGCAGGAGCTCCCGCTGGCACCGGCCGCCGCCAAGACGGTGAGCCAGGGCCGCGCCGACACCGTCGGCGTGCTGGGCGGTGACGACGACCGGCTGCTGGTCGTCGTCGGGCCGTGCTCGGTGCACGACCCGGACGCCGCGCTGGACTACGCCGCCAAGCTGGCCACGCAGGCCGAGCGGCTGGCCGACGACCTGCACATCGTGATGCGGGTGTACTTCGAGAAGCCCCGCACCACCCTCGGCTGGAAGGGCCTGATCAACGACCCCGATCTCGACGGCAGCTTCGCCGTCAACCGGGGTCTGCGCATCGCCCGCAAGCTGCTGCGCGACATCTCCGAGCTGGGCCTGCCGGTGGGCTGCGAGTTCCTCGACCCGATCACCCCGCAGTTCATCGCCGACGCGGTGAGCTGGGGCTCGATCGGCGCCCGCACCGCCGCCAGCCAGGTGCACCGGCAGCTGTGCAGCGGCCTGTCCATGCCGATCGGCATCAAGAACTCCACCGAGGGCGACGTCCAGGTCGCGGTCGACGCCACCCGCGCGGCGGCGGCGAGCCACGTCTTCCCCGGCATCAACGACGACGGCCTCGCCGCGCTGCTGACGACGTCGGGCAACGCCGACTGCCACGTCATCCTGCGGGGCAGCGCGGCGGGACCGAACCACGACGCCGCCACCGTCGCCGCCACGCTCGCCCGGCTGGCGAAGGCGGGCCTGCCGGAGCGCGTGATCATCGACGCCAGCCACGGCAACAGCGGCAAGGACCACCGCCGTCAGGCCGAGGTCACCGCCGAGGTCGCCGAGCGCATCGCCGCCGGTGAGCGCGGCATCACCGGCATCATGCTGGAGAGCTTCCTCGCCGAGGGCAGGCAGGACCTCACGCTCGGCAAACGCGACGAGCTCGACTACGGCAGCAGCATCACCGACGCCTGCATGGACTTCGACACCACGAGCGGACTGCTCGACCGGCTCGCGACCGCCGTCCGCTCTCGCCGCTGACGGTCAACCGGGCAGCCCGCGCCTGCGGCGTACCTGTTCGAGCGCCTCCCACCGGGCGAGGTTGTGCCGCGCGTCCGCGAGCGCGTCATGCGCGTTCGCGGGCGGCGGCGGCAACTGCGGCTTACCCAGGTCCTCCCAGCGCTGCCGCAGGTCACGGGTGAAGCGGGGAAGCTGGCGCGGCAACGCGGGCATCGCGCCCCAGAGCTGCGCCAGCGCGACGTGGTCGTAGGCGGCGAACCAGGCCCAGAGTTGTACGCCGTCGTGCGGCTTTCCGATGAAGTCGAGCAGGTCCTGCTTGATCCGATCCCGGCTGCGCCATGCCGCGTCGCTCGGCGACGGCAGCTGCGGCAGCACGTGCTCACGCACCCACGAACCGGCCCGGCCGGCGTCGAACTCGGTCGACACCGCATAGAACTCGCGGCCGCGTTCGTCGACGACACCGATGGACACCAGGTCGATCGTCCTGCCGTCCTCGATGAACTCGGTGTCGTAGAAGAATCTCACCCGGCAACCCTACGAAGCCTGAGCACCGCCAACTGGCCCGGGGCCGCTCGCGTCAGCTCGCCTCGGTCTCCGGGGTGCGGGTGACGTCACGGCCGCTGCCCTGCCTCGGCACCGCGACCGTCGCCCCGCCTGCCTCGGCCTCGGCGAGCTCCTTGGCCCGCGCGGCGTAGATGTCGACGTACTCCTGACCGGAGAGCTCCATCAGCGCGTACATCACCTCGTCGGTGATGGAACGCTCGATGAACCGGTCACCGGCGAGACCGTCGTAGCGGGAGAAGTCGAGCGGCTTGCCGATGTGGATCCGGATGCGCTTGGGCCACCACATCTTGGAGCCGATCGGGTTGACCTTGTCGGTGCCGAGCATCGCGACCGGCACGACCGGCACCCGCGCCTCGAGCGCCATCCGCGCGATGCCGGTCTTGCCCTTGTGCAGTCTGCCGTCCGGCGAGCGGGTGCCTTCCGGGTAGACACCGAGCAGCCTGCCCTCCCGCAGCAGCCGGACGCCGGTGTTCAGCGCGGCCTGCCCGGCCGAGCCACCGGACCGGTCGACCGGGTACTGCCCGGTTCCGGTGAAGAACCACTTCTTCAAGGTGCCCTTGACGCCGGGCTCGGTGAAGTACTCGCTCTTGGCGAGGAACACTATGCGGCGCTTGACGTGCGTCGGCAGGAAGAAGGAGTCGACGACGGCGAGGTGGTTGCTCGCGACGACCGCGCCGCCGGTCTTCGGGATGTTGTCGAGGCCGGTGATCTTCGCCGGCCAGAACAGTTTCAGGAGCGGACCTAGCAGGACGTACTTCAAGGTCCAATAGAGCACTACACACCCACTTCCGTGCTTTCGCGGCCCGATCAGAGTACGAACCCGGCTGGGGCGGGCACAATCTCAGCGAGCCGATCACTGTCCGGCGCGCGACCGATCTCACAGCACGGTTACCCCATGACGGCTGCCACCCAATCGGTGTGGTTCATGCGAACATGGAACCACACCAGCGGATTGCGAGAGACGGAGTCCGGTATGCCTGTCCTCCCCGGCGCCGAGCCGTTCGCCCACTCCGGCTCGTCCGAGATCGGCGTGCTGTTGTGCCACGGCTTCACCGGCTCCCCGTTCAGCATGCGGCCGTGGGGCAAGCACCTCGCCGACGCCGGGCTGACGGTGCGCGGGCCACGGCTGCCCGGCCACGGCACCACCTGGCAGGAGATGAACCGCACCACCTGGCAGGACTGGTACACCTGCGTGCGCGAGGAGGCGACCGCGCTGCTCGGGTCGTGTGAGTCGGTGTTCGTGTTCGGGCTGTCGATGGGCGGCACCCTGACGCTGCGGCTGGCGCAGGAGTTCGGCGACGCGCTCGCGGGCATCGCGCTGGTCAACCCGTCGGTGATGACGACCCGCAAGAAGGTGCGGCTGCTGCCGGTGCTGTCGCGGGTGTGGCCGTCGGTCGTCGGGCTCGGCGGCGACATCGCCAAGCCGGGCGCCGACGAGCTGAGCTACGGGCGGGTGCCGCTGCGCGCGGCGGCCAGCCTGGCCCAGCTGTGGACGCTGGTGCGTGCCGACCTGCCGAAGGTGCGCCAGCCGATGCTGTTGCTGCACTCGACCGTCGACCACGTCGTCGAGCCGGAGAACGCCCGCATCGTCGCCACCGAGGTCAGCAGCACCGACATCACGACGGTGCCGTTACACCGCAGCTATCACGTCGCGACGCTCGACCATGACGCACCGGAAATTTTCGAGCGCAGTCTCGCGTTCGCCACGCGTATACATGAAGGCAGGATCGAAACTCCACGCACCGAACTGGGCGCGACATGAGCAGGACCGGTGACGAGCACAACGGCCAGGACGACGTCGACGCGATCTTCGGCGAGATCGTCGCCGACCTGCGGGCGGAGGGTGTCGGCACCCGCATGGACACCGACACCCGCGACGACCCCCCGGCGTCGACCCGGGACGACTCGGAGGGCGGGGGCGAGCGCGGCGCGCAGGCGCCCGCGGCAGGCAGCGACTGGCGTACCAGCGATGTCGGCTGGGACGACACGATGCTGTCCGGCTCGACGTCTGCCGACGACGATGACGAGCATTTCGTGCCGCCGGAACCACCGCCGCTGCCGAAGCCGACCCGCAGCATGGGCATCGTGGCGTTGTTCTTCGTCCTCGGGCTGCTGCTGCTGATCGCGCCGCATATCATCGGCATCTCGGCGACCATCGCGACGCCGCTCGGCATTCTCTCGCTCGCGGCGGGACTCGGGTTCCTGCTGCTCCACGCCCGTGACGACCAGCGCCCGTCCGGGTCGGATGGCGACGACGGCGCCCAGGTATAGCGGCCGGAGTGTGCGGCGTCAGAGATCGATGACGCGATGCTCGCGCGCTTCGAGCGCCCGCGCGGGACGTTCGTAGCGGTTGACGTCCTCGGCCTTGCGCGGCGGCCGGTCGTTGGCGATGAGCACCGCCACCCACGGCAGCGGCACCGAGAGCAGGATGAACCCGAGCGCGAGCCACCAGGTCTGGTAGAAGATCCCGGCCAGGATCAGGCACGGGAACCGCAGGCTCATCATGATCAAGTACTTGCGCTTGCGGGCGGCGAACTCGTCGTCGTACGAGCGGGCGGCAGCCGTGATCAACACCGGGTTGTCGGCGCTGTAGCTCGACCTGCTCATCTGCTGCCCACCTCCACTCGCGTACTCCCCCAACCCTACGCCGCGGGGCCGCTGGTTCCGACAGTCCCGCCGCACCGGTATGAATCCGTGCGGCGACCGGCACGGTGTCCTGGCACGATAAGCAGCCGTGACCACCGATGTGCCCCACTTCTCGTCCGAGTTCTGCGCGCGACTGCGGGAGGCGTTCCAGCGCACCGGCTACGACGCCGACGGCGTGCTCGCCGCCATCGGCGGGCACGCGCACGCCGCGCTCACCCGCGACGAGCCGGAGCTGGCGCACCGCGCCAGCCTGGACGCGGGCGACCTCGGCACGCTGGTCCGGCTGTTCCTGCTCGGCGGCGCCGAGACCGGCACGGTCGCCGCGGCGGCGCTGGCACCGCTGTCGCTCGACGAGGCGATCGCGACCGGGCTGCTGCGCGCGGCGGGTGAGCGCGTCCGGGCCGGGTTCGACGTCCGCCCGCACGCCGACGAGGACGGCTCGTGGTGGGTGATCTCCGATCTGGAACCGGAACACCGCCGCTGGCTCGACCGCGAGCTGCCGACCGACCACGTGCTCGGCATCGGGCAGGCTTCGATGAGCCTGGTCCGCGCCACCAGCAGGCGGCAGGTGGGCTCGCTGCTCGACCTCGGCACCGGCAACGGGGTGCAGGCCCTGCACAGCAGCAGGCACGCCGGCCGGGTCACCGCGACCGACGTCTCCGAGCGCGCGCTCGCGATCGCGGCGGGCACCTTCGCCCTCAACGGTCTCGACGTCGAGCTGGTCCAAGGCGAGTGGTTCGCGCCCGTCGCTCGCAGGCGGTTCGATCAGATCGTGTGCAACCCTCCTTTCGTCGTCGGCCCTGCGCGGGTCGACTTCACCTATCGCGACTCCGGGCTCGCCGGTGACGACGCCAGCGCGCTCGTCGTGCGGCAGCTTCCCGGGTTCCTCGAACCGGGCGGGACGGGCCACGTGCTCGCGTCCTGGCTGCACCGTGACGGCGAGGACTGGACCGACCGGGTCAGCGGCTGGGTGCCGCCCGGCACCGACGCCTGGTTCGTGCAGCGCGACATCGCCGACCCGGGGCTGTACGTCGGCACGTGGCTGCGCGACGCGGGCATCGACCCCCGGTCACCGCTGGGACGCGACCAGGCCGCCGGCTGGCTCGACTGGTTCGCCGAGAACAAGGTCGACGGTGTCGGCTTCGGCTTCGTCACGCTGGGCCGCGGCGATACCGACCACCCCACCGTGCTGTGCGAGGACCTACGGCACGCCTACGACGACCCGCTCGGCGACGAGGCGGCAGCCTGGCTGGACCGCGTCGGCTGGCTGCGCGAGCACCCCGATCTGCTCGCGGAGACCTTCCTCGTCCCCGACTCGGTGGCGCTGGAGCAGATCTCGGCACCGGGCGAGGATGGCTGGCAGCCGACGATCCGCAGGCTGCACCGCACCGACGGTCCCGGCTGGCAGCACGAGGTGGACGAGCTGGTGAGCTCGCTGCTGGCCGGATGCCAGGGCGCGCTGCCGCTGTCGGATCTGCTCGGTCTGCTGGCGGCGGCATACGGCGAGCCGGTGGACGCGCTGGCCGACGCGGCACTGCCGGTGGTGCGGGAGCTGGTCCGGCACGGCATGTTGCTGCCCGCCGATGGGATGCCGGACGCCGGATGAGGGCGGTCGTCACCAGGGTCACTGAGGCGAGCGTGACCGTCGACGAGGATTTCGTCGGCGAGATCAGCGGCCAGGGGCTACTCGTGCTGCTCGGCATCGGCGCCGAGGACACCGAGGAGCAGGTGCCCCGCATGGCCCGCAAGCTGCACGAGCTGCGGCTGTTGCGCGACGAGCAGTCCTGCGCGACGGCGGACGCGCCGTTGCTGGTGGTCAGCCAGTTCACGCTCTACGGCGACACCCGCAAGGGCAGGCGGCCCTCGTGGACCGCAGCCGCTCGGCCCGAACACGCCGAGCCACTGGTGGCGGCGGTCGTCGACGAACTGCGGGCACGCGGCGCGACGGTCGAGACCGGGCGGTTCGGCGCGATGATGCGGCTGCACAGCGTCAACGACGGCCCGTTCACGGTGCTGGTCGAGGTCTGACTCCATCGCGCCCCTCTCCGGTTGTATAGCCGACAACTCTAGAACACGTGTTCGATGGAGTCAAACGGAAACCGCCCGACGATCCGGTACGCAATTGCCGGTGTAACACAACGTGTTTCCGGTACGACTGACCAGCAAGAACCCGGATATCCGAGGTATATTCGCGGCTGTACGTGCGTTCTCAGCAAAAGTTCAGGTTTAGTCGAGGGTGCGCTCGGGAACACAACGGAAAACTTGTTCGCGTCGGGAACGATTGCGTGAGCGGCAGCGTTGTTCTGGGTGTCCGGCACTTGAGGAGGCCGGACCGTGGGACGGGAATCCGTCCACGCCTGTTGCCAGGGTGCAAGGGGAGGCTGAGCATGTCCGTGGAGACTCTCGAGGCTCGCGAGACGCCGATCGAGGCGGCTGCTGACGTGACGGCGGTGGTGCCGATCCAACCGAGTCCGCAGCATGACGCAGACCTCGACGCGCAGGGCCCGGCAGCTGATCTCGTACGCGTGTACCTCAATGGTATCGGCAAAACGGCACTGCTGACGGCTGCCGACGAGGTCGACCTCGCCAAGCGGATCGAGGCCGGTGTGTTCGCTCAGCACATGCTCGACACGGAGGAGAACCTCTCCCGCGGGCGGCGCTCGGAGCTGGTGGCGCTGGTGCGCGATGGCGCGCGCGCCAAGAACCACCTGCTCGAAGCGAACCTGCGACTCGTCGTCTCGCTCGCCAAGCGCTACACCGGGCGCGGCATGCCGCTGCTCGACCTGATCCAGGAGGGCAACCTGGGTCTGATCCGCGCGGTGGAGAAGTTCGACTACGCCAAGGGCTTCAAGTTCTCCACCTACGCGACGTGGTGGATCCGGCAGGCCATCACGCGAGGCATGGCCGACCAGAGCCGCACCATCCGGCTGCCGGTACACCTGGTCGAGCAGGTCAACAAGCTGAGCCGGATCAAGCGCGACCTGCACCAGCGGTACGGCAGGGAGGCGACCCACGCGGAGCTGGCCGAGGAGTCCGGCATCCCCGAGGGGAAGATCGCCAAGCTGCTCGACCACGCGCGCGACCCGGTGAGCCTCGACATGCCGGTCGGCACCGAGGAGGACGCTCCGCTCGGCGACTTCATCGAGGACTCCGAGGCCATCGACGCCGAGAACGCGGTGATCTCGGGCATCCTGCAGGACGACCTGCGCCGCGTGCTCGGCACGCTCGAGGACCGCGAGCAGCACGTGATCCGGCTGCGCTACGGCATCGACGACGGTGAGCCGCGCACGCTGGACCAGATCGGCCGCCACTTCGGCCTCTCCCGCGAGCGGGTGCGGCAGATAGAGCGCGAGGTCATGGCGAAACTGCGGCAGGGCGAGCGCGCCGACCGGCTGCGCGCCTACGCCAGCTGACCCGCTGCTGCCCGGGGCCGATTACGCTCCGGTCACGATGGGAACCCGATCGGACGTTGACTTGTGGTCGCGATCACGGCACGGTCGGGAGGCGATGCGGCAATGATCGCCTCCGGTGACAGGTAGGTCCACGTGGTCGGGCCCGAGCGCCTGCCACGTTCCCCCGGAAGGTCGGGTCCGTCGGGGTGGGCCCGGCCTTCCGACTACCGAAACGTCGTGGCTCACACCGGCAGCGGGTGGTCGCCGTCCGCACGCCCCGGCACGCGGTACCGTCTGAGCTACCCGTGTCGGAGCGCGTAGGGAGCCAGCACCACCGTGACCACCTTCGAGTACAGCGACGTACTTCCGCTTGCCAAGGACACCACCACCGAATACCGCCTGATCAGCGAGGAGGGCGTGCGCGTCGTCGAGGCGGCGGGCCGCACGTTCCTGGAGGTCGACCCGGAGGCGTTGACCGCGCTCGCCAAGACGGCGATCACCGACATCCAGCACCTGCTGCGCACCTCGCACCTCGAGCAGCTGCGCTCCATCGTCGACGACTCCGAGGCCAGCGGCAACGACCGCTTCGTCGCCATGGACCTGCTGCGCAACGCCGCCATCTCGGCGGGCGGCGTGCTGCCGATGTGCCAGGACACCGGCACCGCGATCGTCATGGGCAAGCGCACCGAGCAGGTGCTCACCGGCGGCGACGACGAGCGGGCGCTCGCGCGCGGCATCTTCGACGCCTACCAAGAGCTGAACCTGCGCTACTCGCAGATGGCGCCGGTGACGTTCTGGGACGAGAAGAACACCGGCTCCAACCTGCCGGCGCAGATCGAGCTGTACCACAAGCCGGGCGAGGAGCCGTCGTATGAGTTCCTGTTCATGGCCAAGGGCGGCGGCAGCGCGAACAAGACGTTCCTGTACCAGGAGACCAAGGCGCTGCTGAACCCGAAGCGGCTCGCCGGGTTCCTCGACGAGAAGCTGCGCGGCCTCGGCACCGCGGCCTGCCCGCCGTATCACCTCGCGATCGTGGTCGGCGGCATGTCGGCCGAGTACAACCTCAAGGTCGCCAAGCTCGCCTCGGCGCGCTACCTGGACGATCTGCCGCAGGAGGGATCGC
Source organism: Actinophytocola sp. (assembly GCA_009377395.1). GTDB lineage: Bacteria > Actinomycetota > Actinomycetes > Mycobacteriales > Pseudonocardiaceae > Haloechinothrix_A. The sequence goes on from WHUB01000005.1 coordinate 35,799, forward strand.
CGCTCGGGCACGCCTTCCGCGACGTCGACCTCGAGCAGCAGGTGCTGGAGATGACCCGCCAGTTCGGCATCGGCGCGCAGTTCGGCGGCAAGTACTTCTGCCACGACGTCCGCGTCATCCGGCTGCCTCGGCACGGCGCGTCCTGCCCGGTCGGCGTCGCCGTGTCCTGCTCGGCCGACCGGCAGGCCAAGGCCAAGATCACGCCGGACGGCGTGTTCATCGAGCAGCTCGAGCGAGACCCGGCACGGTTCCTGCCCGAAGTCACCGACGAGGACCTCTCCGACGAGGTCGTCTCGATCGATCTGACCCGGCCGATGGACGAGATCCGGGCGACGCTGACACAACTTCCGGTCAAGACCCGGCTGTCGCTGACCGGCCCGCTCGTGGTGGCCCGCGACATCGCCCACGCCAAGATCGCCGAGCGGCTCGACGCGGGCGAGGAGATGCCGCGGTACCTCAAGGCCCACCCGGTGTACTACGCCGGACCGGCCAAGACGCCGGACGGCTACGCGTCGGGGTCGTTCGGGCCGACGACGGCGGGCAGGATGGACTCCTACGTGGCGCGGTTCCAGCAGGCGGGCGGCTCGATGGTGATGCTGGCCAAGGGCAACCGCTCCAAGCAGGTCGCCGCGTCCTGTGAGCAGCACGGCGGGTTCTACCTCGGCTCGATCGGCGGGCCGGCCGCCCGGCTCGCCCAGGACTGCATCAAGAAGGTCGAGGTGCTGGAGTACCCCGAGCTGGGCATGGAGGCGATCTGGAAGATCGAGGTCGAGGACTTCCCCGCCTTCATCGTCGTCGACGACAAGGGCAACGACTTCTTCGACGAGACGTCGGAGCCGGTGCTGCAGATCTCGTTCCGCTGAGGCGGGGTGTCACACCGAGACGCCGTTCTCGGCGAGCCAGGCCACCGGGTCGACCTTGGTCGAGCCGCCCTGCCAGACCTCGAAGTGCAGGTGCGTGCCGGTCGAGTAGCCGCGGTCGCCGATGGTGGCGATCTGCTCGCCCGCCGAGACCCGCTGACCTTCCCAGGCGGTGATCTCGTTCACGTGGCCGTACATGGTGATCGTGCCGTCGTCGTGGCGCACCTGCACCCACAGCCCGAAGCCGCTCGCGGGGCCCGCCTCGACCACGACGCCGTCGGCGGCCGCGACGATCGGCGTGCCGAGGTCGTTGGCGATGTCGATGCCGAGGTGGGCGGTGCCCCAGCGGGAGCCGAAGCCGGACGTCAGCGTGCCGGTCGTCGGCCGGACGACGTCGGGCCGGGCGGCCTCCCGCCGTTCCCTGGCGCGTTCGGCGGCCTCGCGCCTCGCCCGCTCGGCGGCACGACGCGCGGCCGCCCGGCGCTCCGCGCGCTCCTCCACCCGCAGTTGCTCTGCCAGGATGACGCGCTTCGTCCGTTCCAGCTCGCGCAGCGGGTCGACCACGGGCTGCGAGGGCGCCGGTCGCGGCTGCTGCACGAACGCCTTGAGCGCCACCGTGCCCTGCGCCTCGGCGGGCTGGGCCAGCGGCACCAGCGCACCCGCGGCGAGCAGCGCGGCGATGAACTGCCGATGCATCGGCATGAGGGGGTTGTTGCTGCTGTCCCCGGCGTCCGCCTTGCTGCGCGGCGCCGGGGAGCGTCTATCACCGTCAGAGGGTGTCGCGGGCATGCTGCTGCCTTCCGTCTCGGGGAGGTCCGGACCGACACCGGGCGGGGGATCCCGGCGGCGCGGCAGAGCTGCCCGCACCTGTCGTCGTGACCGAACCGTGACGTGCCGAGCGACGGTAACCGTGTGCGATCAGGCCCGGCAAACCTCCGGCATGACGGCCGTCACACCAACCCGGGTGCGATGTAACGGCATTCCCGCTGGTCACGATCACTTCGGCCGCTGATCATCTCGACAGCCGGGGAGAACACCGGCGAATCGGCCCAGGCCGGGCGAACAGCACCCGACGAGCATCGATTTCGCCTGCACAGCAACGGATTCCGCGCTTGGGCGCCGCCCCGGCACGCCTGACGGTCCGATGTGGAGCGACGGACACGGAGCGTGATCAACTACCCAGAGTTGACCGCACGCCGCGACGCCGGGACGACCCGCGCGGCGTGACATACATCATGCCGCCGGTGTGGCGCCCGCGACCCCCAGAAGGCCCAACTACTCCGTCGGCTCGTCGATCGAGCGGAGTCTGCGCGGCCCGCTGTCGGGACGCGACGGCGGCTCGCCGACGGCGATGCGGGCGCTGACGACGGTGGCGCCGTCCGGCGTGGCGATCACCGGATCCAGCTCGAGCGCTCGCACCTCGGGGATGTCCTCCGACAGCGCCGCCACCCGTAGCACCAGGCCGGACAGCGCGGCGAGGTCGGCGGGCTCGTCGCCGGTGTAGCCGGCCAGCAGCGGCGCCATCCTCGGCTCTCGCACCAGGTCGGCCGCGTCGGTGTCGGTCAGCGGCACCGCCCGGTAGGCCCGGTCCCCGATCAGGTCGCCGAGCACGCCGGAGAGCCCGAACGTCACCAGCGAGCCGAACGACGGGTCGTCCTGCAGCGTGATCGCGCACGAGCTGCCGCGCGGCCCCATCCGCTGCACGTAGACCTCCGGCGCCCCGGACACCTCGAGCAGATCCTCGTGCGCGGTCCGCACCCCGTCCTCGCTGAGCAGGTCGAGCCGGGCGCCGGACAGGTCGGGCCGCCTGCTCAGCCGTTGATCGACCGACTTCACCGCGACCGGGTAGCCGAGCCGCTCGGCCGCGGCGACGGCGTCGTCCGCCGTGGCGACCCGTTCGAACGGCACTACGTCGATGCCGTAGCAGCCCAGCAGCTCCTGGCACTGTGCGTCGGAGAGCCAGTGGTGGACGTCTTCCTCGTCGGCACGCGGCCCGGCCAGCGCGGTGTGCACCACCTGACCGGCGTGCTCGGGATGCAGCCCATCGGGACGCACGAAGGAGCCGGTCGGCCGCTGCCGCCACGCGGCATAGCGGATCACCCGCGCCAGCGAGGTCACCGCCCGTTCCGGGCTCGGGTATGACGGGATCGAGCCGAACATCGGGGTTCCGTCCCCGGCGCGCACCGCCAGCTCCTCCGGCACGCCCTCGACGGCGAGGAACGTCGACACGATGGGCTTAGCGGCGCGCTGCGACGCGGCGGTGGCGACCTCACGCACCGCGCGGGCGTAGGCGGTGCCCGCGATCGCGAGCGGCGGCACGAACACCACCACGAGCGCGTCGACGTCCGGATCGTGCAGCGCGTCGCGTACCGCGGCGGCGAACTCCTCGGGTCCGCTCTGCGCCCCGACGTCGACCGGGTCGAACGCGAGCGTGAGGCCCTGGGCCATCGCGGTGTCGGCCGCGAGCGCGCCGATCGCGGCCGAGTTGCCGACCACGGCGACGCTCGGCCCCTCCGGCAGCGGCTGGTTCGCCAGCACCAGCGCGGTGTCGAAGAGCTGCGCCAGCGAGTCGACCCGGATGATGCCCGCCTGCTCGAACAGCGCCTGCACGCTGGCCTCGTCGACGTTGGCCGAGGTCGCGGCCAGCTCGCGGCTGACAGCGTGCCGCCCCGACCGCACCGCGACGATCGGCTTGCTGCGCGCGAGCCTGCGCGCCAGCCGGGCGAACTTGCGCGGGTTGCCGAACGACTCCAGGTAAAGCAGCACCACGTCGGTGTTCGGGTCGGTCTCCCAGTACTGCAACAGGTCGTTGCCGGAGACGTCGGCCCGGTTGCCCGCCGAGACGAACGTCGACAGCCCGAGCCCGCGCTGCCGAGCGTCGGCGAGGATCGCGATGCCGAGCGCGCCGGACTGGCAGAAGAACCCGGTGTTGCCCCGGGGCGGCAGCTGTGGCGCGAGCGAGCCGTTGAACCGCACCGAGGGGTCGGTGTTGACCACGCCGAGCGCGTTCGGGCCGACCACCCGCATGCCGTGCGCCCGCGCCTCTCCAGCCAGCCGCAGCTCGGCGTGCAGCCCGTGTGGCCCGCTCTCCCCGAAGCCGGCCGAGACGATCACCAGCGCGGAGACCCCCTTGGCGAGCGCGCCGTCGAGCACGTCGGCCACCTGCTCGGCGGGCACCGCGACGATGGCGAGGTCCACCTCGCCGGGCACGTCGACGACGGAGCGATACGCCCGCACCCCGCGCACCGACTCGTGCGCCGGGTTGACCGGGTACACGGTGCCGGCGAAGTCGGCGGTGAGCACGTTGGTCAGTACCGCGTAGCCGATCTTGTCCGGGTCGCGGGAGGCCCCGATGACGGCGACCGAGCGGGGATGCAGCAGGTTGTGCACGCTGCGCGCCTCCGCGGCCTGCTCCCGCGCCCGCGCCACCTCGAGCGACTCCTCGGTGGGGTCGATGTTGAACTCGAGGTGCAGCGTGCCCTGCTCCAGCTCCCGGCTGACCTGGTAACCGGCCTCGGCGAACACCCGCGCCATCGCCCGGTTCTCGGCCAGCACCTCGGCGACGAAGCGGTCGATGCCGCATTCGGCCGCCGCGGCGGCGAGATGTTCCAGCAGGATCGAGCCGAGCCCTCTGCCCTGGTGGGCGTCGGCGACGACGAAGGCCACCTCGGCGTTCGGCCCGTCGTCGAGCCGCTCGTAGCGGCCGACGGCGACGATCTCGTCACCGATCAGCGCGGTGAAGGCCACCCGGTTGTAGTGGTCGACGACGGTGAACCGCCGCAGGTCGCGGTCGGGGATCCTCGGGTAGGCGCCGAAGTAGCGCAGGTAGCGCGTCTCGTCGGAGAGCTTGCCGTGGAACGAGACGATCGCGTCGGCGTCGTCCGGCACGATCGGGCGCAGGTGGGCGGTGCGGCCGTCGGCCAGCACGACGTCGGCCTCCCACCGGCGCGGGTACTCGAACGGGTCCCGCGGGCCGGCTGCGCTCGGTGCGGTCGTCATGCCCCTAGTCTCTCGGATCGTCCGGGTCCAGGCCGTGCAACGGGAACACGGCGCGCCGGGTCTGCTTGATCGCCTCGTCGACGCCGTGCTCGGAGTCCCCGCCCCAGGGCCGGCTGGTGGCGTCCGCCCCGTCCGACAGCGTGGTCGGCACGACCAGCTGCGGCGCTGCCGAGCGCACTGCCTTGAGCCAGCCCTGCGGCATCGGCGTGTCGGGCGCGAGGTCCCGGCCGAGCGCGATCGCGAGCAGATGTGTCCACGACCGGGGCACCACCCTGACGAGCTGGTAGCCGCCACCGCCGAGGGCGAGCCACTTGCCGCCGCTGTGCCGCTCGGCCAGCTCACGTAGCCGCAGGTAGATGGCGCGGTGCCCGTCGACGGTGAGCGCGAGGTCGGCCAGCGGGTCGTCCCGGTGCGAGTCGACCCCGCACTGGGTGACGAGGATCTGCGGCTGGAACGCGCCGAGCAGCGACGGCACGACCGCGTCGAACGCGCGCAGCCAGCCGGAGTCGGAGGTCATCGGCGGCAGCGGCAGGTTGACCGCGCCGCCGAACGCGTGCTCGCCGCCGATCTCGGTCGACAGCCCGGTCCCCGGCCACAGCGTCATCGGATGCTGGTGCAGCGAGATCGTCAGCACCCTCGGGTCGTCGTAGAACGCGGCCTGCACGCCGTCGCCGTGATGGACGTCGGTGTCGATGTAGGCGATGCGGTCGAACCCGTTGTCGAGCAGCCAGGAGATCGCGATCGAGCAGTCGTTGTAGACGCAGAATCCCGCCGCGTTGTCGCGCATCGCGTGGTGCAGCCCGCCCGCGATGTTGACCGCCCGGCTGGTTCTGCCGGAGGCGATCTGCCGCGCCGCGAGCAGGCTGGACCCGACGACGAGCGAGGCGGACTCGTGCATGTTCTCGAAGACCGGGTTGTCGTCGGTGCCGAGCCCGTGGCCCACGTCGTAGGGCGTGTCCGGGGCACGTTTGACGGCGTCGAGGTAGTCGGTGCTGTGGACGCGCAGCAGCTCGGACTCCGGGGCGTGCTCCGGCACCAGCAGCGAGACGCCGTCGAGCACGCCGAGCTCGGTGGCGAGCCGAATGGTCAGGTCGAGCCGGACCGGGTTGAGCGGATGGGATCCGCCGAGGTCATAGTCGAGCAGCCCCGAGTTCCACACGACTGCGGCTTCGGTCGGAGTAGACACCGTGACAGGGTAGCCGCCAGATCACCGGCGGGCACCCGGCCGTCCGGACGGCTCAGCCGGGGTCGGCGCCGGTCGCGGCGGGCCGGTCGGGATCGGCGCTCCACTGCGACCACGACCCCGGGTACAGCGCGACAGGCTCTGCTCTGCCCGCCGCTGCCAGCGCGAGCACGACGGACGCGGCGGTGACGCCGGAGCCGCAGTACGCGCCGGCCGGGCGGTCGCCGGACACGCCGAGGGCGGCGAACCGCTCGGCGAGCCGGTCGGCGGGCAGCCAGCGGCCGTTCTCGCCGAGGTGCGCGGCGAACGGCGCGTTCACCGCGCCGGGGATGTGGCCCGCTCTCGGGTCGACCGGCTCGGTCTCCCCGGCGTAGCGCGCGGGCGCCCTGGCGTCGAGCAGCACCGCCTCCTGGGCGAGCGCGGCGGCCGCGTCGGTGTCCAGCACCGGCATCCCGCCCGGCGTGACCTCGATGTCGCCCGGCTTGGGGTCGGGCACCTCGGCGGTGACCGGCCTGCCCTCCTCGGTCCACGCCGCGAACCCGCCGTCGAGCACGGCCACGTTCCGGTGCCCGGCCCACCGCAGCAGCCACCAGGCGCGCGCCGCGGTCGAGCCGTCCGCGTCGTCGTAGGCGACGACGAGGCTGTCGCCGCGCACGCCCGCCGCGCGCAGCGTGCGTTCCAGTGCGGCGGGGCCGGGCAGCGGGTGCCTGCCGCCGTCGCCCGGCGGGCCGGCGAGGTCGTCGTCGATGGAGAGGAACACCGCTCCCGGCAGATGTGAATCGGCGTAGGATTCGATCCCGGGAGGGCCGGTCAGCCGCCAGCGCACGTCCAGTACCACAGGCGGTTCGGCCGAGGCGAGTAGCGATGCGAGTTCCTGGGTGCCGATCAGCGGATGCATAATGCCGATTCTCGCGCATCTGTGCTCCACCCGGCCGTTGCCGGATGCGAACTTTCCCGCGTCGACGACTACCATGGAGAAGTGACGAAAGGTTTTGTTCCGTGAATGAGCTGATCGACACCACGGAGATGTATCTGCGCACCATCTTCGAGCTCGAAGAAGAGGGTGTCGTGCCGCTGCGCGCGCGGATCGCGGAGCGGTTGCAGCAGAGCGGGCCGACGGTGAGCCAGACGGTGGCGCGGATGGAACGCGACAAGCTGGTCACCGTCGCTGGGGATCGTCATCTGGAGCTCACCGACCACGGCCGGGAGCTGGCGGTGGCCGTGATGCGCAAGCACCGGCTCGCCGAGCGGTTGCTGGTCGACGTCATCGGGCTGGAGTGGGAGCACGTCCACGCCGAGGCGTGCCGCTGGGAACACGTGATGAGCGAGGCGGTGGAACGCAAGCTCGTCATGCTGCTGGAGAACCCGAAGACGTCGCCGTACGGGAACCCGATCCCCGGGCTCGACAAGCTGGGTGTCGGCGAACCGGCGCCGCCCGCCGAGTCCGGCTTGGTGCGCCTCGACGAGTTCGCGCGTTCCGGCGGCGGGTCCGCCGAGATCCGGCGGATTGCCGAGCACGTCCAGATCGACGAGCCGCTGATGGCGCGGCTGCGCACGGTTGGCCTTGTCCCGGGCGGCACCGTGCAGGTGCTCAAGCCGAAGAACGCGAAGGCGTCGGACATCGAGATCACCGGCGACGGCAACGCGCTGGAAGTGGACGCGACCGTGCTGCACGCGGTGCTCGCCGTCCCCGCCTGACCGTTTCGTTCCCTCTCCCGGGATTCCCGCTCGGCCGAGCTAACCCGCCAGTGGTACCGCTGGCAGGTAGCGAAGGGTGAACCTCGCCGTCGCTGCTCGGCACGGTACGGTCTGCCGACACAGGGAGGGGTCAGAGCTACCGCAGCGAAAGGCACGATCGTGATCGACAACGAAGGCACCCGTCAGAAGCTCGTGGTCACCGGCGGGGCGGGCTACATCGGCAGCGTCTGCACGGCCCGGCTGCTCGAGGCGGGCCACGAGGTGACCGTGGTTGACGACCTGTCGACCGGGCACCGCGACGCCGTGCCCGACGGCGCCCGGTTCATCGAGGGGGACGCGGCCGAGGTCGCGACGACGCTGTTCGCGGAGGGTTTCGACGGGCTGCTGCACTTCGCGGCGAAGTCGCTGGTCGGCGAGTCGATGCAGGACCCGAGCAGCTACTGGCACGGCAACGCGCTCACCTCGCTGCGGCTGCTCGACGCGATGCGGGCGCACGGCATCCCGCGGCTGGTGTTCTCCTCGACGGCGGCCACCTACGGTGAGCCGGAGCAGAGCCCGATCGCGGAGTCGGCGCCCACTCAGCCGACCAACACCTACGGCGCGACCAAGCTCGCCATCGACCACGCCATCACCAGCTACGCGCGCGCCCACGGGCTCGCCGCGGTGAGCCTGCGCTACTTCAACGTGGCCGGCGCGTACGGCCGCTACGGCGAGCGCCACACCACCGAGACCCACCTGATTCCGATCGTGCTGCAGGTGGCGACCGGCGACCGCACGCAGGTGCAGATCTACGGCGACGACTACCCGACGCAGGACGGCACTGCGGTGCGCGACTACATCCACGTGGTCGACCTGGCCGACGCGCATCTGCTCGCGCTGGCCAACGCCACGGCGGGCGAGCACGCGATCTACAACCTCGGCAACGGCACCGGGTTCTCGGTGCGGCAGGTCATCGACGCCTGCCGCGAGGTCACCGGGCACCCGATCCCGGCCGTCGTCGCGCAGCGGCGGGCGGGTGATCCGGCGGTGCTGGTGGCGTCGAGCGACCGGGCCAAGGCAGAGCTCGGCTGGAAGCCGGAGCGGGCAGAGCTGTCCGGGATCGTCGCCGACGCCTGGGAGTTCGCCCAGCGCGGCTGACGCACGCTAGGCCGATGCGTCCAGGTCGTCCTCTCCCGCGCACAGTCCGATCGTGTCGTGCCCGGCGAGCTGGTGCAGCCGACTGGGCGGGATGCCGTGCCGCAGCGCCTGGTCGAGCAGCCCGGCGAGCAGGTGGTCCGGGTCGGCGTCGAGCGCCGTGCTGAGCGCGATCGAGGCCAGCGCGCCGTCCCCTCGCATGTAGGCCGCGTACGCGGCGAGGCTGGCGGGGATGGCGCGTTCCGGCGCGGGCAGCGCGCGGGTCAGAGCCTGCCACAATGCCGCCGCCGCGCCGGCCCGCTCGGAGTCGGGCGGTAGCGCGGTCGCCAGGCAGGCGTCGCGCACCTCCACATCGGACAGTGCGATGGCCAGCGTGGCGATCTGGGTGTCGGTGAGCGTCACGCCGTCGCGACGGGCGGCGCAGAGCCCGTATCGCACGATCGCGACGCGGCACGGCAGCGGCCACGTCCCGGTGCCCGCAGCGCGGCGCGCCTCGATCAGCTCGGCACGTCGCGCCACCCGTGGTTCGCTGTCCGGCGCGAGCAGCGCGACCAGCTCGGATCTGCTGGCGTAGGTGACGTATCCCTTGCTGGCCATCACGGCCGCGAGCACGCTGCTGCCCGGGTCGGACATCCGGCCGGTGCGGCCGGGGTCGTCGTAGCAGCGGTACCTGGCGTCTGCGGCCAGTTCGGGCACCCAGTACGCCGCGACGTCGGTGACGCCGTGCGCGGCGAGCTCGCGGCGCACGGCGACCACCAGTGGCTCGTGCGGCGGCGCGACGTCGTCGTCGGCGCCGCCGATGACGATGATGAGGGCAGCGGACGGGTCGTCCTCCGCCAGTGTCGCGATCATGTCGGCCGCGACGGCGTCGACCAGGTGATCCGGCGGCAGGTCGCCGCGCAGCGTACGGCCGAGCGGCTTGCCGTGCTCGGTGCCGGTGAGCAGCACGATGGAGTCGCTCGGGTGGAAGCCGAGCAGGTGCGGGATGGCCGCGAGCGTGTCGCCGATGCCGCGCAGTGTGACGGCCGGAGTGCGGTCGTTGTCTCGATGAGTCATGACCATCAGCGTGCCGCCCTGGACGGCCGCGCACGACGGTCCGGCGAGCGCTGGCGAACGCTGTGGACAGCCGCTCGATGCGGATAAGCAGGGGCGGGTTCAGCCCTGGACGATGTACGCCTGTAGTTGCTCCTGGGCGTGTTCGAGCTCGTCCATCCGGCTCTTCACGACGTCACCGATGCTGACGATCCCGGCGAGCCGCCCGTTGGACACCACGGGGACGTGCCGGATCCTGCGCTCCGTCATCAGCACGGTGAGATGGTCGACGGTCTCGTCAGGGGTACAGGTTGCGACGGCAGTGGTCATGATCTCCGAGACCGGCGCCCGTAATGCCGCCGAGCCGCGTTCGTGAAGACGGCGGACGATGTCTCGCTCGGACACGATGCCGGCGATGCCGTCGTCCGCCAGCACGACCATGGCACCGATGTTGTTCTCGGACAGCTCGGCAAGCAGTTCCGACACGATGGCCGTGGGGGAAATCGTCGCTACCTCGGTACCTTTGCTACGCAGTACATCGGCGATCCGCATCGAACACCTTCCCGCTATGACGTGATCCGGTTCACAGCAGGTTAACCCGGATTCGACCGATCGCGGAAGCCACCGGAAGCGTCACATGACTGTATGCGCGACCCTTTCCCCAGGTCAGGGCCGGGGCGTCTGGCGTAGTGGCACCCCGGCCCCTCCCGGTGGTCGGCGCAGCTGCGGCTAGCTGCAGCCGGAGGTGGCGCCGCAGCCCTCGCAGGCGTAGCAGGACCCGGCCGGCCGCATCTTCGTGCCGCAGGTCATGCACAGCGGCGCGTCGGCCGCCTTGCCGAGCTGGAGCTCCAGCAGCTCGGTGGTGGTGTGCGCATCGCTGAGATCCGGCTTCTGCTCGATCGACTCGGGCTCGCTCGCCGCGCTGCTGGACTCGACGCTGCCGCGCAGCGTGTCCAGGTCGAGCTCGTCCTCCGCCGAGCCCGCGTCCTCACCCGCGAGCGCCGACGAGCGTTCCGCCGCGGTGAAGATGCCGAGCTGCTGCCGCTTCTCGTACGGCAGGTAGTCCAGCGCCATCCTGCGGAACAGGTAGTCGAGCACGCTGGTCGCGAACCGCACGTCCGGGTCGTCGGTCATCCCAGCCGGCTCGAACCGCAGGTTCTGGAACTTGCTGACGTAGAACTCGAGCGGGATGCCGTACTGCAGGCCCACCGAGATCGACGTCGCGAAGGCGTCCATGACACCGGCCAGCGTCGAGCCCTGCTTGCCGAGCTTGACGAAGATCTCGCCGAGCCCGTCGTCCGGGTAGCACCCGGTCGTCAGGTAACCCTCGGCGCCACCGACGGTGAACGACACCGTCTGGCTCGGGCGCTTCTTCGGCAGCCGCTTGCGCACCGGCCGGTACTCGACCACCTTCTCCGGCTCTGCCTCGGCCTTCTCGGACTTGCCGGTGGACAGCGGCTGACCCACCTTGCAGTTGTCGCGGTAGATCGCCAGCGCCTTGAGCCCGAGCTGCCAGCCCTTGAAGTAGATCTCCTCGACTTCCTCGACGGTGGCCGCCTCGGGCATGTTCACCGTCTTGGAGATGGCGCCGGACAGGAACGGCTGCACCGCCGCCATCATCCGCACGTGCCCCATCGGCGCGATGGACCGCTCCCCCATGGCGCAGTCGAACACCTCGTAGTGCTCCGGCCGCAGCCCAGGGGCGTCGATGACGTGGCCGTGCTCGGCGATGTACTCCACGATCGCCTCGACCTGCTCGTTCTGGTAGCCCAGCGAGGTCAGCGCGCGCGGCACCGTCTGGTTGACGATCTGCATGGACCCGCCGCCCACCAGCTTCTTGAACTTGACCAGCGAGAAGTCCGGCTCGATGCCGGTGGTGTCGCAGTCCATCATGAAGCCGATCGTGCCGGTCGGGGCCAGCACGCTGGCCTGCGCGTTGCGCCAGCCGTTCTTGCCGCCGATCTCGATGCCCCGCTGCCACTCGGCGGTCGCCAGCTTGCGCACCGCGATGTCGTTGGGGTGTGACGCCCTGATCTCGTCGTTGGCGGCGGCGTGCTTGCGCATCACCCGCTGGTGCGCGTCGGCGTTGCGGGCGTAGCCCTCGTACGGGCCGACCACCCCGGCCAGCTCGGCCGAACGCCGGTACGACACGCCGGTCATCAGCGAGGTGATCGCGGCGGCGATCGACCGGCCGCTGTCGGAGTCGTAGGCGTGTCCGGTGGCCATCAGCAGCGCACCGAGGTTGGCGTAGCCGATGCCGAGCTGGCGGTACTTGCGCGTGGTGTCGCCGATCGCCTCGGTCGGGAAGTCCGCGAAGCAGATCGAGATGTCCATCGCGGTGATGACGAACTCGACCGCCTTGGCGAACAGCTTGGCGTCGAAAGTGCCGTCGTCGGAGACGAACTTCATCAGGTTCAGCGAGGCGAGGTTGCAGCTGGAGTTGTCCAGGTGCATGTACTCCGAGCACGGGTTGGACGCGGTGATGCGGCCCGTCTCCGGGCAGGTGTGCCAGTCGTTGATCGTGTCGTCGTACTGCAGCCCGGGATCGGCGCAGTCCCAGGCCGCCTTGGCCATCGACTGGAACAGCTCCTTGGCGTCGACCTCGTCGACGACCTCGCCGGTGGTACGGGCGCGCAGCCCGAACTTGTCACCCGACTCGACGGCTCGCATGAACTCGTCGGAGATCCGCACCGAGTTGTTCGCGTTCTGGTACTGCACCGAGGCCATGTCGGCCCCACCGAGGTCCATGTCGAAACCGGCCTCACGCAGCGCCTTGATCTTGACCTCTTCCCGCGCCTTGGTCTGGATGAACTCCTCGATGTCGGGGTGGTCGACGTCGAGCACCACCATCTTGGCCGCCCGCCGGGTCGCGCCACCCGACTTGATCGTGCCCGCCGACGCATCGGCGCCGCGCATGAACGACACTGGCCCGGACGCGGTGCCGCCGGAGTGCAGCAGCTCCTTCGACGACCGGATCCGCGACAGGTTCAGCCCGGCGCCGGAGCCGCCCTTGAAGATCAGGCCCTCTTCCTTGTACCAGTTGAGGATCGACTCCATGTCGTCGTCGACCGAGAGGATGAAACAGTTGTGGACACGAAGTCCGCCGGAAAGATACTCACCGGACTCCGTCTGGATGTCATAGACGTCCATGACGCCGCGTGACTCGATCCGGGCGATCTCGATGCGTTTGAACTCGTGAGCCGCGCGACCGGGCTTCTCGAACGAACGCTCTAGCTTCTCGGCCTTGACTGGGTCGATGAAGCCGATCTCATCGGCGAAGATGCGCCGGTCGCCGCCACTTTGGATCTGGATACCCCAGGTATCGTGACGATCTGCCCGCTTCTCCGTCTTGCGGTAGACCCTGGCGAAGATGCCGAACCGCGCCAGCAGGTGCTGGACGTCTCGGATCAGCTGCTCGCTGATCATGTACATCCCGACCATCGTGGAGCGTTCCCGCGCGGAGACGAAGCCCTCGGACTGGAAAACGCTGCGAAGGTACGCGGCGACCACGGGAAGCGGTGCCGTGAGGAGCGCCGATGGCGCGGCCATGTCAGCACCTCGAACCCGCAGGTTCCACTTCTCAACGAAGTCGTTCAGTTGCTTTCCATACAGCCGTATGCGCCGGCAGTCGAGAGCCTCATCCTTGGTCTCGACCTTGCGTTCCTTCCGGTGGACGTCAGGGAAGACGATATCCAGCGCCTTCGTTACCCACTCCCGCTCGGACGGTGTCACCGTCATGGCTTCGATCGTCAGCGAGCGGTTGGTGCCGTGGTACTGCCCGACGAAGCCGTCGGACTGCAGCCAGCCAGCGAGCGCGGCTTCCGCGATGTCCCTAGTAGTGATCTCGGCTTCGCCGAACGAGGTCCGCCGGTGCCACTCCAGCTTGTCACCCTCGCGCAGCTCACCAGCCGGAACAAAGCTGCCGCTGCCGACGGTGCTTGAGGCCCGCCAGACGAGATGATCCGCGGTGACATCGAGCGAATGTCCCGCCTTGGTGTGGATGCGGAGTACGTCCTTTTGACCGTTGAACTTGGTCGCGATGATCTTGGTCAGGCCGTGTGCGTCGTAGACCTTGGCACCAACTGCATCCTGCTTCACCAGAGCGCCGATCGGAATCATGCCCGCCGGCGTGCTCACCAGCGCGTCATATGGCTGGCAGGCCGACACCTGCTGCTTCGACTGGGTGCCGACGTTGAACCACACCGGCGAGTTGAAGCTGAACACCTGGTGCAGCAGCATCCAGGTCAGCTCGTGCTCGAAGACCTCGGCGTCGGCGTCGGTCGCGAAGTAGCCGTGCTCGACCCCCGCCCGCGTGTAGGTCTTCACCACCCGGTCGATCAACTGCTTGAGGCTGCGCTCCCGCGCCTCGGTCCCCACGGCGCCCCGGAAGTACTTGCTGGTCACGATGTTGGTCGCGTTGACGGACCAGAACTGGGGGAACTCGACCCCGCGCTGCTCGAAGTTCACCGAGCCGTCCCGCCAGTTCGTCATCACGACATCGCGCTGCTCCCAGGTGACCTGCTCGTAGGGGTGCACTCCCTCCGTGGTGAACACACGCCGCACGGTCAGCCCCCTCGCTGCCTTGCGCTTCTTGCCCGACGTGGTACTCACGCCCACGGTCTCCGTCATGCCATCTCCCTCACTGCGACGTGCATGGACCGCACGCCGTTCGCTGCCTGACTGTCATGCTCCTTCGGCGCCGCTGCCCGCCGCTGGGTTCTCCTCCCCGGCCGTCGCCGCACGAAGGCCGGCGATCTCCTTCTCGAAGTCCTCGATCGACGTGAAGGCCCGGTAGACACTCGCGAACCGCAGGTACGCAACCCCGTCCAGCTCCCGCAACGGGCCGAGGATCGCGAGCCCGACCTCGTGGCTCGGGATCTCGGCCAGCCCCGCCGACCGGATCGACTCCTCGACGCGGTGCGCGAGCTGCTGCAGATCGTCGTCGTTGACCGGACGCCCCTGGCAGGCACGCCGCACTCCCCCGACGACCTTCTCCCTGCTGAACTGCTCGGTGACACCGGAGCGCTTCACGACGGCGAGCACCATCGTCTCCGATGTCGTGAACCGCCGCCCACAGCCCGAGCAGGATCTGCGCCTCCTGATCGCCTGCCCGTCCTCGACCTCCCGGGAGTCGACGACCCGGGAGTCCGCGTTGCGACAGAACGGACACCGCATGCGAGTCACCTACCTCTTCCCGGGCGCCACCACGGAGCACCACGCACACCTGGCGCTGGTGATCGATTTGTGGATCCCCCGTGGACCACCGTCGTCGCCCTGTGGACAACCTACGTCGATTCTAACCCAACTTGTGGAACAACTACACCCATGTAACTACTACATGTTGGGGTCGACCCTAGATCGCCTCAGCATGATCCGCAACGACCCGAGGGGGTGAAACCCGTCGCATGATCGACTTCACGACTCGGCCACCGCCCAGCCTCGCTCATTTGCCCGCGGTCGGCACGCTGAGCACGTCGCCGGCGGACACCTGACCCGCGGTGATGTCGTTGAGCGTCTCTATTCGAGTGACAACCGCCGCCGCATCGGCCCCGGGCGCATACCGCTCGGCCAACTGCCACAACGACTCCCCCGGCGCGACCGCCACCACGGTCGTCGACTTCGGCACGGCGGGCGCCATACCTTCCGCGAGCCCGCCGACGGTCGACCCGAACCCGACGATCACCGCGAAGACGGCCACCGCGACTGCCAGCGGCCAACGCCAGCCGTCCGCGGGCCGCCGCGACACGGTACACGCCGTCACGACGGGACGGGTCGCGCCGGGCAGCCCCCGTGCTCCGCCGCCCGGCCGCTGCCGGCCGGGCACCCGGCCACGGCGCGGTGTCGGCGCGGTGTCGAACGCCGGGACGACCGCCCTACGCGCCGTCGCCGTCCCGGTGACAGCGGCGGCTCCCGTGGTCACGCCCCTGGCACGCGAGCCGTATCCGCCCGCACGGCCTTCGCTGAGAACCGGCATCTGACCCTCCTGACATCGAACACGAGTTCTATCGAACGTCTGAGCGAAGGTGTACCACGCGGCACCGACAAAATCGAGTGCGAGCCGCTACCGCGAGGTCGCCGGGGCCGTCACCCGGGCGGCTGGACCGGCCGAAATCACCCGGCGTGTCGATCGAACAATTGTTTGAAGTCATGGGCGTGTCGCGCTACGGTCGGTAAGCAGCGGGAAACGACCGGGCACGACAACTGGGAGGAAGCAGGCGTGGCTGACACGAAGAAGCCCAAGGCGCACGCGGGCGGCAAGGACTCGTCCGAGCACCCCGCAGGGGACAACGTCCACCCCTTCCCCGAGAAGGCGGATCTCGAGGACCTGACGGTACGCCAGGGCCAGATCCTCGAGGTCATTCGATCCTGGGTGAGCAGGCTGGGATATCCGCCGAGCGTGCGCGAGATCGGCGACGCCGTCGGGCTCGCGTCCACGTCCTCGGTCCAGCACCAGCTGCTGGCGCTGCAACGCAAGGGCTACCTCCGCCGCGACCCGAACCGGCCACGGGCGGTCGGCGTCATCCCCGCCGAGGTCGACCCGGCCACGCTGCGCGGACCCGACGAGGAAGAGGACCAGGCGTCGCGGCCGTCCCCGACCTACGTGCCGCTCGTCGGGCGCATCGCCGCCGGTGGGCCAGTGCTCGCCGAGCAGGCGATCGAGGACATCTTCCCGCTGCCCAAGGACCTGGTCGGCGACGGTGAGCTGTTCCTGCTCAGCGTCACGGGTGACTCGATGATCGACGCGGCGATCGCCGACGGCGACTGGGTGGTGGTACGCCAGCAACCCACCGCGGACAACGGCGAGATCGTCGCCGCGATGATCGAGGGCGAAGCCACCGTCAAGACGTTCAAACGCACCGACGACCGCGTGCTGCTGCTGCCGCAGAACGACGCCTACGAGCCAATCCCGGGCGAGGACGCCACCATCCTCGGCAAGGTCGTCGCGGTGCTCCGGCGGCTCTGACCGCTCTGGTCTCTTAAGACCGCCTGCGGTACCAGGTCACGCCCGCGTACAGCACGACCACGACGCTCACGGTCACGACGAAGCCGGGAAGCGGCGGCATCCCGGCCTTGTCCGCCGCGGTCGGCTCGCTTGCCGTCGCCGAGTCTTGCTCGCCCGCCCGCTGCTCGCGCTCCCGTTTCTCGGCGGCCTGCTCCTGCACGGCCTGCGCCATGGCTACCGCGCCGGACACCGAACGGATCGGCTGTCCGCTGCCCTCGCCACCGGACAGCAGCGAGCCGTCCGGGGCCAGCGCGACCGCCTCGCCCTGTCGCTCGTGCGGCAGCGGGATCCGCACCGGCTGCCGCGACAGGGCGGCCACGATGTCGCCGTCGGGCGCGGGATACAGGTACGCGTCGGTGTAAGTGCGCAGCGCGACGACCGAACCGTCCGCGCTCACCGCGCCGCCGGTGACCAGCGCCGCGCTCGCGGCGCCTGCGGGGCCGCCGTTGGTCGAGCTGGCCAGGACGGTGACCTCCGCGACCTTGGTCAGCGGGGTCGGGCCGGGGCTGCGCAGCGGACCGGTCGGCCGGTACACGCCCGCGGTGCCGAGCACGTTCTTGGTGACGATGTACGGCACCTCGGACGGGCCGAGCAGCAGCGCCTCGGCGTCGTGCCTGCCGTCGGGGTAGGTCAGCCGGTACAGCCGGGCGGTGCCGTCCGGGCGCAGCGTGTGCACCGCCACCGTGTCGCGCTGCAGGCTGTTGTCGCCGGTGTCGCCGAGCCAGAGCGTCCTGTCGTTGGCGATGGCAAGGTCTTCGACGTCGTACGGGTCGATGGCGCCGGTGATGACCTTGCGCAGCGCGCACGAGCGGTCGAGCACGAACACCTTCAGCCTGGCGCCGCCGTCGTTGACTGCGTAGATGTTCGTGCCGTCGGCAGCGAGCCCGGACAGCTCCGTCAGCCTGGGGTCGTCGACCGTGCACACCGGCTTCGGTTTCCCGGCCGCCAGCGCGGTCCCGGGCAGCAGGAACAGGGCGATCAGCGCCGCCACCAGGCAGGCGCGCGACTTACGCGACCGACCCATTGGCGGCGAACTCGCTCAGCGCGGCGGCCAGATCGGGATGCACCCGCGCGGTGAGCCTCGTGCCGCCTTCGATGTGGTCCTCGGTCAGCACCTGGCCCTCGGCGTGGACCCGCGAGACCAGCTCGCCCCGGGTGTAGGGCACCAGCGCGTCGATCTGCGCCGCGGGCCGGGGCACCCGGCTCGCCAGCTCGTCGACCAGGTCGCCGATGCCCTCGCCGGTCGCCGCCGAGCCCACGAGCGCGCCGGGCAGCAGCGTGCGCAGCCGGGCCAGCGCCAGCTCGTCCGCCGCGTCCGCCTTATTGATCACGAGCAGTTCGGGTGGCAGCGGCTCGCCCTGGTGGCTGGCGACGTCGCCCAGCACCTCCCGCACGGCGTTGACCTGCTCCTCCGGCGCCGGATCGGAACCATCGACGACGTGCAGCAGCAGGTCGGCGTGCGCGGTCTCCTCCAGGGTGGAACGGAACGCGTCGACGAGCTGGTGCGGCAGATGCCGCACGAACCCGACGGTGTCGGTCAACGTGAACGCCCGGCCGTCGGGCGTCTCGGTCCGGCGGGTGGTCGGGTCGAGGGTGGCGAACAGCTCGTCCTCGACCAGCACCCCGGCGCCGGTGATCGCGTTGAGCAGGCTGGACTTGCCCGCGTTGGTGTAGCCGACGATGGCCACGCTCGGCACCGCGTTGGCGAGCCTGCGGCTGCGCTTGGTCTCGCGGATGGTGTCCATGGCCGCGATCTCCTTGCGCAGCTTGGACGCCCGCTTGCTGATCCGCCTGCGGTCGGTCTCCAGCTTGGTCTCACCGGGACCACGCAGGCCGACGCCGCCGCCCGCGCCACCGGCACGGCCACCGGCCTGCCGGGACAGCGACTCTCCCCAGCCGCGCAGCCGGGGGATCAGGTACTGCAACTGCGCCAGCTCGACCTGTGCCTTGCCCTCCCGGGACCGGGCGTGCTGGGCGAAGATGTCGAGGATCAGCGCGGTCCTGTCGATCACTTTCACCGACAGCTTGTCCTCAAGCTGCCGAAGCTGACCGGGGGACAGCTCACCGTCGGCGATGACGGTGTCCGACCCGGTCGCCCGCACGATGTCGGCCAGCTCGCGCACCTTGCCGGAGCCGATGTAGGTGGCGGGGTCGGGCCGGTGCCTGCGCTGGATCACGCCTTCGAGCACCTCGGAGCCCGCCGTCTCGGCCAGCCTGCCCAGCTCGGCGAGCGATGCCTCCGACTGTGCCGCGGTGCCCTCGGTCCACACCCCGACGAGCACCACGCGCTCCAGGCGCAGTTTTCGGTACTCGACCTCGGTGATGTCGGAGAGTTCGGTGGACAGCCCGGCGACTCGCCGGAGCCCCGCGCGTCCCTCGCGCTCCCACTCGCCCGCGGACAGATCGGGCGCCGTGGTGTCGTCGAGCGGGTCGTCGACGGGGGCGCCGTTGTGTGTCATTTCCGTCATCTTGACCCCATCGTCCCACGACGGCACGCACCGCGGCGAGTGAATTGGTCCAGCGACACGCGGCGACCGGCGGGAGCTGCCCAGTGATCGCTACGCAGGGTCAACCCACCACGCCTCGTCGAGGGCACCTTCCGCGAGAATCACCGCGGGGCCGGTGAGCGTCGCCCCGTCGGCCTGGACACGCACCGTGACCTCGCCGCCGGGAATCCACACGATCCGGGAGCCCGTGTCCTCGCTGGCGGCATAGAGGTCGGCGGCGGCCGCCGCGACGGTCCCGGTGCCGCAGGAGCGGGTCTCGCCGACGCCGCGCTCGATGACCCGCATCCGCAGCACGTCGTCGCCGAGCCGGTTGACGAACTCGACGTTGCCGCCGCGCGGGAAGTCGGCCGGGTCGAGTTCCGGCCGGTCGCGCAGGTCGAGCCCGGTCACGTCCTCGTCGAGAACGGTGACCAGGTGCGGGTTGCCGACGTCGACGGTGATGCCGTCGTAGCGCCTGCCGGACAGTATCGCCGCCGAGCGGCCGGTGACGGTGGCCTTGCCCATGGCGACGGTGACGCTGCGGTCGTCGTGCACCGTGACCGCCCGGTCGCCTGCCCTGCTGCCGACGACGAACTCGCTCGTCTCGACCAGACCGGCCTCGACCAGGTACCTGGCGAACACTCGCACCCCGTTGCCGCACATCTCGGCGATCGACCCGTCGGCGTTGCGGTAGTCCATGAACCACTCGCTCGCCGACCCGGCCGTGCCGGGCACATCGGCGGGCAAGGCGGCCGTGCGCACCACGCGCAGCACGCCGTCGGCGCCGAGGCCGCGCTGCCGGTCGCACAGCGCCAGCACCCGGTCCTCGGTCAGCGCGAGCGCCGCGTCGGGGTCGGGCAGCAGCACGAAGTCGTTCTGCGTGCCGTGCCCCTTCAGGAAGGTGATGCCCACATGGTTCAGGTTACGTGGTGAAGGACGCTGGTCAGCACGCCGGGCTCGGCGGCGTCGAACCAGCGGACCCGCTCGTCGCGGCGGAACCAGGACCGCTGCCGTCGCACGAACCGGCGGGTCGCCCGCGCGGTGTCCTCTGCCGCCACGGCGAGGTCGCCGTCCCCGTCGAGCGCGGCGAGCACCTGCTGGTAGCCGAGCGCGCGGGGCGCCGTGGTGCCCTCCCGCAGTCCCCGGCCGATCAGCCCGCGCACCTCGTCGACGAGACCAGCCTCGAACATGCGGGTGACCCGGAGATCGACCCGCTGGTCCAGCTCGGCGACCTCCCGGTCGAGCCCGACGAGCACGGTGTCGTAGCGGGGCGCGCCGCGTTCCGGCATGGTCGCGGAGAACGGCCGCCCGGTGATGGTGATGACCTCGAGCGCCCGCACGACCCGCCGGGTGTTACTCGGCAGGATCGCGATGGCGGCGGCCGGGTCCTGCTCGGCGAGCCGGGCGTGCATCGCCGCCGCGCCGACCTCCTCGGCCTCGCGGGCCAGCCGCGCCCGCACCTCAGGGTCGGTGCCGGGAAACCGCAGGTCGTCGAGGATGGCCTGCACGTACAGCCCGGAGCCGCCGCAGATCACCGGCACCACGCCGTCGCCGAGCAGCCGTTCGATGCGGGCGCGGGCGTCGCGCTGGTAGGCGGCGACCGAGGCGGTCTCGGTCACGTCGAGCACGTCGAGCAGGTGGTGCTCGACGCCGCGCCGCTCCTCCGGCGGCACCTTCGCGGTGCCGATGTCCATGCCCCGGTAGAGCTGCATCGCGTCGGCGTTGACGACCTCGCCGTCGAGCGCGAGCGCCAGCTCGATCGCGACGTCCGACTTGCCGGTCGCGGTCGGCCCGACGACGGCGACCGGCCGCACGCCGCTCACCGCGCCTCCCAGGTCGCCACGTGGTAGCCGACGCCGAACGGCGCGCCGGTGTAGTGCAGCGTGCCGCGCCAGTCGCGCGCCCGCGCCACCCCGCCCGCGACCTGCCAGGCCGCCCGACCAGCCGCGCCGAGCTTGCCCGCCAGCGTGGCGTCGATGCGGGCGAGCGCGTCCGCGTCCACCTTGTCGAGCGCGTCGGCGATGCCCGCGTCGAACTCGGGCGCCCGGTCGTCCTTGCCGCCGGGCGACTTCTCGCCGTGCCTGGTGGACCCGTCGGCCAGCACCAGCAGCGCGGTGTCGTCGCCGGTGGCGAGCGCGGCACCGGCGCGCTCGCAGTCGGGCTGCCCGGTCGCGGCGTCCAGCAGCTCGACCGCCACTGACTCGGCTCCGGCCTGCCCCCGCAGCCAGCCCGCCATCAGCACCGGCAGCGGCAGCGCGGCCGGACCGGCGCCGTTCGATCCACTCGACAGGGTGACAGTGACGTCGGCGCCGTAGGAGGCGAAACTTCCCCGCTGCCCGGCGTGGCGCGCCCGCCCGCTCTCGTCGGCGGCGACGGCGAGCCAGTGCGTCGCACCCTCGGCCAGCCAGCGCACCGCGTTCGAGACCGCCGCCCGCAGCTCGGTGAGCTGCCGGTCGTAGCCCGGGGCCAGCTCGCCGACCAGCAGCGGCGGATACGGCACGAGGGCAACACGCGCAATCACGCCGATCGAGCCTACGCGGCAGCGCGGCGAGTGGCCCGAGCAGGGCATTCCCGGCATTGGAGTACCGGACTCGGCGCTGACCTGCTTGAATGCGGCAAGCACGTAGTGAAGGGTAGACAGCAGGTGAGTCACAACACGGCCCCGCTGCCCGGCGGGGCGGCCACCGGCAGCACCAGGCCGATGGCACATAGCCGATAAAGGAGCCGTCATGGCGGACCACAAGGCGACCCAGGAGTCAACAACGCACGCGCCGGCGCCCACCGAGGTGTTACAGGGCCACGTGAGCATCGCGCACGCCGCGCCGCCGGTGCCGAACGCCGAGGCCGCCCCCACCCGCTGGGGCCGCATCGACGAGGACGGCACCGTGTACGTCACGACGTCCAGCGGTGAGCGCGCGGTCGGCATCTGGCAGGCGGGATCCGCCGAGGCGGGGTTGCTGCACTACGCCCGTAAGTTCGACGACGTCCGCACCGAGGTCGAGCTGCTCGAGTCGAGGCTGACCACCGGGCGCGGCAACCCGAAGCAGGCGTTGCAGACCGCGGCCCAGCTGCGTGACGGCCTTGACGAGGCGCCCGTCGTCGGCGACATCGACGCGCTGCGGGCGCGGCTGGACCACGTGATCGAGCACGCCGAGCAGGCCGTCGGCGAGGCCAGGCAGGAACGCGAGGCCACCCGCACCGCCGCGATCGCCCGCAAGGAGGAGCTGGCGGCCGAGGCGGAGGCCATCGCGGAGAACTCGACACAGTGGAAGGTCGCGGGCGACCGGCTCAAGGAGATCCTCGACGAGTGGAAGACGATCAAGGGGATCGACCGCAAGACCGACGACGAGCTGTGGAAGCGGTTCTCCAAGGCCCGCGAGGGTTTCAACCGGCGGCGCGGCTCGCACTTCGCCGAGCTGGACAAGCAGCGCGCCGCCGCGAAGGTGCGCAAGGAGGAGCTGATCGTCGAGGCCGAGTCGCTGGTCGACTCGACCGACTGGGGTCCGACGGCGAACCGCTACAAGCAGCTGATGAGCGAGTGGAAGGCGGCGGGCAGGGCGCCGCGCGACAGCGACGAGGCGCTGTGGCAGCGGTTCCGTGCCGCGCAGGACACCTTCTTCTCCCGCCGCTCCGCCGCGTTCTCCGAGCGGGACGCCGAGTTCACCGAGAACGCGCGGCGCAAGGAGGAGCTGCTGGCCGAGGCCGACAAGATCGACCCGGCCGCCAACCTGGAGGCGGCCAAGGCACAGCTCCGCAAGATCCAGGACCAGTGGGACGAGATCGGCAAGGTCCCGCGCGAGCGGATCCGCGAGCTCGACGGCAAGCTCAAGGCGGTGCAGGACCGGGTCCGCTCGGCCGAGAACAGCAAGTGGCGCCGCACCGACCCCGAGGCGCTGGCCCGCGCCGCGCAGTTCCGGGAGCGCGTCGAGCAGTTCGAGGAACAGGCGGCGAAGGCGCGCGCCTCCGGCGACGACCGGCGGGCCAAGCAGGCCGAGGAGCAGGCCGCGCAGTGGCGCGAGTGGATGCAGGCGGCCGAGAAGGCGGTCGCGGAGCGCTGAGTCCGCTCAGCCGACGGTGTCCGGCCGCGACCACGCGGTGCGCAGCCAGTTGGCCGCGAGCATGATCACCAGCAGCAGTGCGATGATCATGCCGATGCCGGGGCCCGAGCCTGGCACGCCGGAGGCGCCGGACGACTGCTGCGACCAGATCGCGAGCAGGCCGTCGACCGAGGCGATGCAGCAGCCGACGGCGCACACCCACGCCAGCCACCAGCGCCGCGCGATGAGCGTCAGCGCCGACGCGACCACACCGAACCCGACGGACGTCGCGGCGAACAGCCTCGGGATCGCGGACTCGTCACCGCGCAGCAACACCTGCCAGCCCGCGCTGTCGCCCACCCAGGGCAGCAGCAGTGCGATGATCATGGCGAAGACCAGCACCGCGATGACGAACCCCCGGCTGCCCGGCTCGATCCGGCGCGCGACGGCACGCTCCACCTCGTCGATCTCGGCACGCAACTCGGCCACCTCGCGATCCTCGTCCGGCGTCTCATGGTCACCTGACTGGCTGCCCGGCTCGCTCACCACGGCAGGTTCGCCTCCCTCGTTCAGCACACCGAACAGCCACCGGTCGCGGGTTCGGACTCGGTCTTCGCCCCGATCGCGGGCATCCCGAGCCCGACCTGTTCGATGCCGTCGGTGCGCGGCCGCCGTCCCGCCTCCGCGTTGTCACCGGCCGTGGTGCGGCGGTGGGACAGCAGGTCGGCGTCGGCGACGAGGTGGTGCGGGGCACCATAGGTGATGGTGGTCGTGACGATGTCGCCGGGCCGGACCGCGCCGTCGACGGCGTCCCCGGTCGGCGTGAAGTGCACCAGCCTGCCGTCGCGGGCGCGACCGCTCATCCGGTGCGTCGCGGCGTCCTTGCGGCCCTCGCCGCTGGCCACCAGCAGCTCGACCCGCTCCCCGACCAGCCGCTTGTTCTCCTGCCAGGCGATCTCGTCCTGCAGCGCGACCAGCCGGTCGTAGCGGTCCTGCACGACGTCCTTGGGCACCTGGCCGTCCAGCTCGGCCGCCGGGGTGCCGGGCCGCTTGGAGTACTGGAAGGTGAACGCGCTGGCGAACCGGGCCTGCCGCACCACGTCGAGGGTGGCTTGGAAGTCCTCCTCGGTCTCGCCCGGAAAGCCGACGATGATGTCGGTGGTGATGGCGGCGTGCGGCATCCGCTCCCGCACCTTGTCGATGATCGAGAGGAACCGGCTGCCCCGGTAGGAGCGCCGCATCGCCTTGAGCACCCGGTCCGAACCGGACTGCAACGGCATGTGCAGCTGCGGGCACACGTTCGGCGTCTCGGCCATCGCGTCGATCACGTCGTCGGTGAACGCGGCCGGGTGCGGCGAGGTGAACCGGAGCCGTTCCAGGCCGTCGATCTCCCCGCAGGCACGCAGCAACTTGCCGAAGGCGTGGCGGTCGCCGAACTCGACGCCGTAGGAGTTGACGTTCTGGCCGAGCAGCGTCACCTCGAGCACGCCCTCCGCGACAAGCGCCTCCACCTCGGCGAGCACGTCCCCCGGCCTGCGGTCGCGCTCCTTGCCGCGCAGCGACGGCACGATGCAGAAGGTGCAGGTGTTGTTGCAGCCGACCGAGATGGACACCCAGCCGGAGTACGCCGAGTCGCGCCGGGCGGGCAGCGTCGACGGGAAGGTCTCGAGCGACTCGAGGATCTCGACCTCGGCCTCCCGGTTGTGCCGCGCGCGGTCGAGCAGCGTCGGCAGCGAGCCGATGTTGTGGGTGCCGAACACGACGTCGACCCACGGCGCGCGCTTAACGATTTCGCCACGATCCTTCTGCGCGAGGCAGCCGCCGACGGCGATCTGGAGGCCGGGGCGCGCCTTCTTCACCCGCGCCAGGTGGCCGAGGTTGCCGTAGAGCCGGTTGTCGGCGTTCTCCCTCACCGCGCAGGTGTTGAACACGATGACGTCGGCGTCGTCGTGCCCGCTGCCCTGGGCCAGCACGTAGCCTGCGCCTTCGAGCTGCCCAGCGAGACGTTCCGAATCGTGCACGTTCATCTGGCAGCCGAAGGTGCGGATCTGGTAGGTGAGTGCCACGCTCCAAGGGTAGGACGTGGCCCTCCCGCGATGAGCACAGGTCGCCGTCCGGCCGCATGCACGGTTATTGATCTTGTGATTAGAGTAACCCGCACGCCGTAGCCCGTCCGGTCGTTGTCACGTGGCGATCCAGGTGACACGTCGGTTGCGGTTGGGGCGAAATGCGCGCACGAACGTGCCGCCGGGTGTTGAATCCGGGTGTCGAATCAGATCGAGGAGCGAGGTTCGCCGGTATGGAGGCCAGATGACAGAGGCGGCGTCGACCGGGCCGATGATCAAGGTCACCGACGTGAACAAGTTCTTCGGTGACCTGCACGTGCTCAAGGACATCGACTTCGAGGTGCCGCGCGGTCAGGTCGTCGTCGTGCTCGGACCCTCGGGCTCGGGCAAGTCGACGCTGTGCCGCGCCATCAACCGCCTCGAACCGATCGACACGGGCACGATCGAGGTGGACGGCAGGCAGATGCCCAAGGAGGGCAACGCGCTCGCCGCGCTGCGCGCCGACGTCGGCATGGTGTTTCAGCAGTTCAACCTGTTCGCGCACAAGACGATCATCGACAACGTGATGCTCGCGCCGGTCAAGGTGCGCAAGCTGAAGAAGACCGAGGCGCACAACACGGCGATGAAGTTGCTCGACCGGGTCGGCATCGCCAACCAGGCGCAGAAGTATCCCGCGCAGCTCTCCGGCGGGCAGCAGCAGCGCGCTGCGATCGCCAGGGCACTGGCCATGGCGCCCAAGGTGATGATGTTCGACGAACCGACATCGGCACTCGATCCCGAGATGGTGCAAGAGGTTCTGGACGTCATGACCGACCTCGCGAAGGAGGGCATGACCATGTTCGTCATCACCCACGAGATGGGTTTCGCGCGGCGAGCCGCGCACCGGGTCATGTTCATGTCCGATGGTGAGATCGTCGAGGACACCACGCCGGACGACTTCTTCACGAACCCGAAGTCGGACCGCGCGAAGGACTTCCTGAGCAAGATCCTCACCCATTAGGAGTCCATGACAGGCGGCCGCACTCCTGGCCGGCTGATGGTAGATCGGAAGGGAACAGAAGAAAATGCGAATTGGTCGAGTTCTGCGGGCAGGTGCGGTCGTTGCCGCGACCGGCCTGATCCTCGCCGGCTGCGGCGGCGGCGACGGTGGCGCGGGCGGCGACGAGGCGCAGGTCGCCGCGGACGCCTGCCCCGGCGGCGGCGGCAAGACGGTCACGATCGGCACGAAGTACGACCAGCCCGGTCTCGGCCTGAAGACGCCGGACGGCTTGGACGGCTTCGACGTCGCCGTGGGCTGCTACATCGCCAAGGACATCTGGGGCGAGGACGTCAACGTCAAGTGGCGCGAGGCCCCCTCGGAAGAGCGGGAGAACCTCATCAAGAACGGTGACGTCGACCTGGTCACCGCCACGTACACCATCGACGCGGAGCGCGACAAGATCGTCGACTTCGCGGGTCCGTACCTGATGGCGCACCAGGACCTGATGGTGCGCAAGGACTACAACGAGATCAAGACCGAGGCCGACCTCAAGGACTCCGACCTCAAGCTGTGCTCGGTCACCGGGTCCACCTCGGCGCAGAACGTCAAGCAGGACTTCGCCCCGCAGGCCAACCTGGTCGAGTATGGCGGCTACTCGGAGTGCATGACCGGGCTGCAGAGCGGCGCGGTCGACGCGGTCACCACCGACAACTCGATCCTGGCCGGGTTCGCCTCCGACCCGCGCTATCAGGGCATGTTCAAGCTGCTCGGCTTCAACCTCTCCGACGAGCCGTACGGTGTCGGCCTCAAGGAGGGTGACACCGAGCTGCGCAACAAGGTCAACGAGGCCATCAAGCACATGATCGAGGACGGCTCGTGGCAGGAGTTCTTCGACGCCCACCTCGGGGAGAGCAACTTCCAGGCCG
Organism: Actinophytocola sp.; assembly: GCA_009377395.1. Lineage (GTDB taxonomy): Bacteria > Actinomycetota > Actinomycetes > Mycobacteriales > Pseudonocardiaceae > Haloechinothrix_A. The sequence goes on from WHUB01000005.1 coordinate 63,202, forward strand.
ACCCGCCCAAGATCACCGAGAAGTAGGTCGACGGCAGTGAGTGGGTGGCGCGCCGAGCACTGGGCGCGCCACCCACTCCCCGATTTGGTGAAGGTACGAGAGTGATCGAGGAGCTAGCCACGCTGTTCGAGGAGTACCGCATCCTCGGCGCGTTCTGGGTGACCGTCCAGCTGACCGTGCTCTCGGCGATCGGCTCGCTGATCTGGGGCACCGTCCTCGTCGCGATGCGGGTCAGCCCGGTGCCGGTGATGCGCTGGTTCGGCACCGCCTACATCAACGTCGTCCGCAACACCCCGCTCACGGTGATCATCGTGGCGACCTCGCTCGGGCTGTGGCAGACCATGGGCGTCACGATGGGCGCCGAGCGGTTCGACACAATCGGCTTCCGGCTCGCCGTGCTCGGCTTCATCGCCTACACCGCGTGCTTCGTGTGCGAGTCGCTGCGGTCCGGCATCAACACCGTCCAGGTAGGACAGTCCGAGGCGGCGCGGGCGCTCGGTCTGGGATTCGCGCAGGTGCTCGGCCACATCGTGCTGCCGCAGGCGTTCCGGTCGGTGATCGGACCGCTGGCGAGCGTGATGATCGCGCTCACCAAGAACACCACGATCGCGGCGGCCATCGGCGTCGGCGAGGCCGCGCTGCTGATGAAGGAAATGATCGAGAACGAGGCGGACCTGTTGTTCCTCATCACCGGGATCTTCGCGCTCGGCTTCGTGTGCCTGACGCTGCCCACCGGGCTGATTCTCGGCTGGATCTCCAACAGGGTGGCGGTGAAGCGATGAGTTCTGCGGTTCTGTACGACACCCCCGGCCCGAAGGCGAAGGCGCGCAACGTCCTCTACGCCGTGCTGTTCCTTGTGCTGCTCGCGCTGCTGGTGTGGTGGGTGCTCAACGCGATGGCCGAGAAGGGGCAGCTCTCTTGGCTGAGGTGGCAGCCCTACCTCGGCGGAACCGAGGCCTGGGAGACCTATCTGCTGCCGGGCTTGCAGAACACCGCGAAGGCCGCGGGGCTGTCGATCCTGATCGCGCTGCCGATCGGGGCGTTCTTCGGCATCGCCCGGCTGTCGGACCACCGGTGGATCAGCTGGCCGGCCAGCGTGGTCGTGGAGTTCTTCCGCGCGGTGCCGGTGCTGATCCTGATGCTCTCGGCGAACGTGGCGTACTCGCAGTTCGCCGACTTCCCCACCGACACCCGGTATTTGTACGCCGTGGTGACCGGCCTGGTGCTCTACAACGGCTCGGTGCTCGCCGAGGTGGTGCGCGCGGGCATCCTGTCGATTCCCCGCGGTCAGAGCGAGGCGGCGCTGGCGGTCGGGATGCGCAAGGGCCAGCTGATGACCAACGTGCTGTTGCCGCAGGCGGTGACCGCCATGCTGCCCGCCATCGTCAGTCAGCTCGTCGTGATCGTGAAGGACACCGCGATCGGCGGCGCTGTGCTCGGCTTCCCCGAGCTGATCAACAGCGTCCGGCCGGCGGCGGCGTACTACTTCAACGTCATCCCGACCCTGATCGTCGTCGCGGCGATCTACATCGCGGTTAACTTCGTGCTCACCTCGTTCGCGAGCTGGCTGGAGAAGTGGTTGCGCACCCGCAAACGCGGCACGTCGGTCGTCGCCGGCGACATGATCGAGGAGCAGGCGCCCGGCATGCGGTTCGGCGGCGGCGGAGGGATCTGACAGACACGAACGGCCCGGTCGCCAACATGGCGACCGGGCCGTTGCTCGCTATGCCTATTTGCCGCGCTTGAACAGCTTGTTGCCGAGCCACACCACCGGGTCGTAGCGGCGACCGGCGACGCGCTCCTTCATCGGGATCAGCGCGTTGTCGGTGATCTTGATGTTCTCCGGGCACACCTCGGTGCAGCACTTGGTGATGTTGCAGTAGCCGAGACCGTGGTCGTCCTGCGCGGTGTCGCGCCGGTCGGCGGTGTCGAGCGGGTGCATCTCCAGCTCGGCGATCCGCATCAGGAACCGCGGCCCGGAGAAGTTGAGCTTGTTCTCCTCGTGGTCACGCACCACGTGGCAGGTGTCCTGGCACAGGAAGCACTCGATGCACTTGCGGAACTCCTGCGAGCGCTGCACGTCGACCTGCTGCATCCGGTACTCCCCCGGCGCCAGGTCCTTGGGCGGAGTGAACGCCTGCACCTCTCGTGCCTTCTCGTAGTTGTAGGACACGTCGGTGACGAGGTCACGCACGATCGAGAACGCCCGCATCGGCGTGACGGTGATGACCTCGTCCGTGTCGAACAGCGACATCCGGGTCATGCACAGCAGCCGGGGCCTGCCGTTGACCTCTGCCGAGCATGAGCCGCACTTGCCGGCCTTGCAGTTCCAGCGCACCGCCAGATCGGGCGCCTGGGTGGCCTGCAGCCGGTGGATGATGTCGAGCACGACCTCGCCCTCGTTGACCTCGACCTCGAAGTCTTCCAGCGAGCCGCCGTCCGAATCGCCGCGCCATACCCGGAATTGGCCCTTGTAGCTCATGCCCTGTCTCCCTCGGTGGCGGGGTGTGTGGTCAGCTCCGCCTCCGTGTAGTACTTCTCCAGTTCGGACAGTTCGAACAGCTCGAGCAGGTCCTGGCGCATAGGCACCTGGTCCTTGGGCTCGACCGTGACGTCGGGAACCACCGAGTCCTCCCCGGACGCGCGGCAGACGAGCAGCTTGTTGCGCCAGTCCGCGTCGAGCATCGGGTAGTCGTCGCGGGTGTGACCGCCCCTGCTCTCGGTGCGCAGCAACGCGGCCTTGGCCACCGACTCACTGACGACCATCATGTTCCGCAGGTCGAGCGCCAGGTGCCAGCCGGGGTTGAACTGCCGGTGTCCCTCGACGACGACGTTGCGCACCCTGGCCCTGATCTCGGCGAGCCTGCCGAGCGCCTGCTCGATCTCCTCGCCGGTGCGGATGATGCCCACCAGCTCGTTCATCGTCTGCTGCAGCTCGAAATGGAGGGTGTACGGGTTCTCCCGCGAGCCCTCGCTCTTCGCCGGTTCGTACGGCGACAACGCCGACCGCGCGGCGCCGTCGATGTCCGACTGCAGCACCACGGGCCTGCGCTCGAGCGACTCGACATAGGTGGCGGCGCCCATCCCGGCCCGCCTGCCGAACACGAGCAGGTCGGACAGCGAGTTGCCGCCGAGCCGGTTCGAGCCGTGCATGCCGCCGGAGCACTCCCCCGCCGCGAACAGCCCGGGCACGGTCGACTCGCCGGTGTCGGGCTCCACCTCGATGCCACCCATCACGTAGTGGCAGGTCGGACCGACCTCCATCGGCTCGGCCGTGATGTCGACATCGGCCAGTTCCTTGAACTGGTGGTACATCGACGGCAGCCTGCGCTTGATCTCTTCGGCGGGCATGCGGCTGGCGATGTCGAGGTAGACGCCGCCGTGCGGGGAGCCGCGCCCCTCCTTGACCTCGGTGTTGATCGCGCGCGCGACCTCATCGCGCGGCAGCAGGTCCGGCGTGCGGCGGTTGTTGTCCGGGTCGGTGTACCAGCGGTCGGCCTCCTCCTCGGTCTCGGCGTACTGGCCCTTGAACACGTCGGGCACGTAGCGGAACATGAACCGCTCGCCCTCGGAGTTCTTCAGCACACCGCCGTCACCGCGCACGCCCTCGGTGACCAGGATGCCCTTCACGCTCGGTGGCCAGACCATGCCGGTCGGGTGGAACTGCACGAACTCCATGTTGATCAGGCTCGCGCCGGTCCGGAGCGCCAGCGCGTGCCCGTCGCCGGTGTACTCCCACGAGTTCGAGGTGACCTGGAAGGACTTGCCGATCCCGCCGGTGGCCATCACGATGGCGCCGGTCTCGAACAGCACGAACCGGCCCGACTCACGCCAGTAGCCGAACGCACCGGAGATCGCGCCCGAGTCGTCCTTGAGCAACTCGGTGATCGCGCACTCGTGGAAGACCTTGAGCTTGGCCTCGTAGTCGCCGAACTCGGCCTTGTCCTCCTGCTGCAGCGAGACGATCTTCTGCTGCATGGTGCGAATGAGTTCCAGCCCGGTGCGGTCACCGACGTGCGCCAGCCTCGGGTAGGTGTGGCCACCGAAGTTGCGCTGGCTGATGCGGCCGTCCTCGGTGCGGTCGAACAGCGCGCCGTAGGTCTCCAGCTCCCAGACCCGGTCCGGCGCCTCCTTGGCGTGCAGCTCGGCCATCCGCCAGTTGTTGAGGAACTTGCCGCCACGCATGGTGTCGCGGTAGTGGACCTGCCACGAGTCATTCGGGTTGGCGTTGCCCATCGAGGCGGCGCAACCGCCCTCGGCCATCACGGTGTGCGCCTTGCCGAACAACGACTTGCAGATCACGGCGGTGGACAGGCCACGCTCTCGCGCCTCGATCGCCGCACGCAGACCGGCGCCACCGGCGCCGATCACGATGACGTCGAAGTTGTGGCGTTCTACCTCGGTCACTCATTCACCTCAGCAGTGTGGTGGGACACCGGCCTCAGCCGATGATGCGTGGGTCGGAGATCGCACCGCTCGCCACGAGGAACACGTACAAGTCGGTCAGAATCAGCGTGCCGATCGTGATCCAGGCGAATTCCATGTGCCGGGTGTTGAGCACCGACACCTTGGTCCACAGCCAGTAGCGGACCGGGTGCTTCGAGAAATGCCGCAGCCGGCCGCCGGTGACGTGACGGCAGGAGTGGCACGACAGCGTGTAGCACCACAGCAGGATCACGTTGGCGACCAGGATGATGTTGCCGAGCCCGAGGCCGAAGCCGCCGTCCGGTGAGTGGAAGGCGAGGATGGCGTCATAGGTGTTGATCACCGAGATGAGCACCGCGGCGTAGAAGAAGTAGCGGTGCACGTTCTGCAGGATCAGCGGCAGCCGGGTCTCGCCGGTATAGCGGGTGTGCGGCTCGGGCACCGCGCAGGCCGGCGGCGAGAGCCAGAACGACCGGTAGTACGCCTTGCGGTAGTAGTAGCAGGTCAGCCGGAAGGCCAGCAGGAACGGCAGGCTCAGCGCGGCGTACGGGATGAGCGGATTGTCCGGCAGGAACCGGCCGAAGTGCGCCGCACCCTCGACGCAGCCGGTCGACATGCACGGCGAGTAGAACGGCGTCAGATAGTGGTACTCGGAGACCCAGTAGTAGTCCTGCTGGAACGCCCGGAACGTCGCGTAGATGACGAAGATCGACAGCCCGACGACGGTGAGCACCGGCGGCACCCACCACCGGTCGGTCCGCAGCGACGGAACGGGCAGGCGGGCGCGGGGCGGTGCGTGAACGCCGGTGTCGGTCGCCGTCATGGGGTGCACCTCCGGTGACGGCCGTCCCGGAACCGGCACAACCCGCCGATACCTCGTCGAAGTTCCGCGATCTCGCTGGTCGCCACCTCGGCACCTCCATGTGCCACTCAATGAACACGCCACGACTTGGCTGGGCCGTGAGTCGCATGGTCGGCTCTAGCCTTGATCAGGCCCCTGTGACCATAGGCACAAGCCCCGCTCCTTGGCCCCGCACTGTAGTCGGCGCCACACCTCAACCGCATCCGGGGTCACACGTGCCCCACCGCTGCCGTCATGATCGACGCCGCCACCGACCTCCGGAAACAGCCCGCTACGGCTCCTCCACGGCCCCCTCCAGCGCTCCCATGTCGCGCCCGGCCGCAGCCAGTTCCTGCCGCACCACCCGGTAGGCCGTTCCTTGCGGGTAGCCCTTGCGTGCCAGCACGCCGACCAGCCGCCGGACGGTGGTCCGGTCGTCGGCGCTCGCCAGGCCGCGCATCCGCTTGCGGACCAGTTCGCGTGCTCGCTCCTCTTCCTCGGCGGGGTCGATCGCGCTGACCGCGTCCTCGACGACCTCGGCGGCGACACCCTGCCGGATGAGCTGCGACCGCAACGCCTGCCTGCCGAGCCCCTGATGGGTGTGCCGGGAGCGCACCACCATGTCGGCGAACTCGGCGTCGTCGATCAGCTTGGCTTGTTCCAGCCGGTCGAGCACCTCACCGGCGATCTCATCGTCGAACCCCTTGCGCGCCAGGGCTTTCGCCAGATTGGCCCGGCTGCGAGGACGCACCGCGAGCAGCCGGAGGCAGATCGACTTGGCTTGCCGGAACTGCTCGCCGGAATCCGTTCCGTCGTCCTCGGCGCCGGGCTCGACGTCGTCGTCCCGGTTGGCCTGCCGTGCCATCGGACCTAGAACTCGACCGGGGCGGGCGCGGTGTCATCGGCGTCGAGAGTCGGGCCGATGCCGAGCTTCTCCTTGATCCGCTTCTCGATCTCGTTGGCGATGTCCGGGTTGTCTCCCAGGAACCGCCTCGCGTTCTCCTTGCCCTGCCCGAGCTGGTCGCCCTCGTAGGTGTACCAGGCGCCGGACTTGCGCAGGATGCCCTGGTCGACGCCCATGTCGATCAGCGAGCCCTCACGCGAGATGCCCTTGCCGTAGAGGATGTCGAACTCGGCCTGCTTGAACGGCGGGGCGACCTTGTTCTTGACGACCTTGACCCTAGTGCGGTTGCCGACCGGCTCGCCGCCGTCCTTGAGCGTCTCGATCCGGCGCACGTCGAGCCGTATCGAGGCGTAGAACTTCAGCGCCTTGCCGCCGGTGGTGGTCTCCGGTGAGCCGAACATGATGCCGACCTTCTCCCGGAGCTGGTTGATGAAGATCGCGGTGGTGTTGGACGTGTGCAGCGCCGAGGTCAGCTTCCGCAGCGCCTGGCTCATCAGCCGCGCCTGCAGGCCGACGTGCGAGTCGCCCATCTCGCCCTCGATCTCCGCCCTCGGCACCAGCGCGGCGACCGAGTCGATGACCAGGACGTCGAGCGCGCCGGAGCGGATCAGCATGTCGGCGATCTCCAGCGCCTGCTCCCCGGTGTCCGGCTGCGAGACGAGCAGCGCGTCGGTGTCGACACCGAGACTCTTGGCGTACTCCGGGTCGAGCGCGTGCTCGGCGTCGATGAACGCCGCGATGCCGCCCGCGTCCTGCGCGTTGGCGACCGCATGCAGCGCGACGGTGGTCTTACCGCTGCTCTCCGGGCCGTAGATCTCGACGACGCGGCCGCGCGGCAGGCCGCCGATGCCGAGCGCGACGTCGAGCGCGATGGCGCCGCTCGGGATCGCCTGGATGGGCGCGCGCTCCTCGTCGCCGAGCCGCATCACCGACCCCTTGCCGTACTGCTTGTCGATCTGCGCAAGGGCCAGCTCGAGCGCCTTGTCCCGATCCGGTGCTGCCATGGATGTCCACCTCGCTGATAGAAGCCTGTGTTGTGTGTCGGGCCGACGGTACGACCGGGCACCGACAGTTACGGATACGTGGCGTGCGCGTGTGGCCACCTCGCCGCACGCATCATGGTAGCGAACAGGTGTTCGATGTCAGTGCGACACGCCGAAACGGCGGCGAAAATGTCAGCGGCGCTCGCGCGGGACGTCGAGCTCCTCGCAGACCGCGCGCCAGATGTCCTTGGCGGCGACCCCGGCAGCCAGCGCCTGCTCCGGTGTCCTGCCGCCAAGTGAGCTGATGACGTGGTCGGTCATCAGCGTCGCCGCCCTGATGTCACCGAACTCATCCGCCATCAGCCTGCGAAACACGGTGATGCGCACGGGGGCCAACCGTACCGGCAGCCAGGGGTACGGTTGCGACCGTGCTCATGGATCAGTTCAACGCCCCCGAGTGGGTGGGCGTCGCGCTCCCGCTGGCGGCGCTCATCGTGGTCGCCACCGCGCTCGTCACGCTGATCATCGGCTGGCGCAGGAACCGCGACCGGGACCGCTGAGCGCTGAAATAACCCGAGCTCTGTGACCTTCGCCATCGATCTCCCTTGACGAGGTCCGTTCCACCTCGGCCCAAACCGGCGGTGGTTCGGCATTCGCGACCACCCTCGCTGCGCTCGGGCGGCCCCGCCCGCCGAACGGCGAAGCTCCCAACCGCAGGCTCCGCCGGACTGTCGGTGTCGTGCGCCATGATGGCGGCATGGCTGGCAGTGAGCCCGCTGACGTGCTGCGGCTGTTCTCGGCGCCGACCCGCGACTGGTTCGCGGGCGCCTTCGCCGCGCCGACCCCGGTGCAGGACGGCGCGTGGCGGGCGGCGCACTCCGGCGAGCACGCCCTGGTCGTGTCACCGACCGGCTCGGGCAAGACGCTCGCCGCGTTCCTGCACGCCATCGACCGTCTCGCCACCGAGGCCGTGCCCGCCGACCCGTTGCACCGCTGCCGGGTCCTCTACGTCTCGCCGCTGAAGGCGCTCGCGGTGGACGTGCAGCGCAACCTGCGCACCCCGCTGGACGGCATCACCGCGGCGGCGGGCGAGCTCGGCCTCACCCCGCCGGACATCACGATCGGCATGCGCACCGGCGACACCACGGCGAGCGAACGGCGCACGCTGGCGCGCAGGCCGCCGGACATTTTGGTGACCACGCCGGAGTCGCTGTACCTGCTGCTGACGTCGACCGCGCGGGAGGCGCTACGCGGCGTCGAGACGGTGATCGTCGACGAGGTGCACGCGGTCGCGGGCACCAAGCGCGGCGCGCATCTCGCGCTGTCGCTGGAACGTCTCGACGCGCTGCTCGCCGAGCCCGCCCAGCGCATCGGGCTGTCGGCGACGGTGCGGCCGGTCGACGAGGTCGCCACCTTTCTCACCGGCGGGCGGCCGGTGCGGGTGGTGCGGCCGGAGACGCGCAAGACGATCTCGGTCACGGTCGAGGTGCCGGTCGAGGACATGACCTCCCCGCCCGCCGAGCCGGACACGGACACGGAGCACCGCAAGCCGTCGATCTGGCCGTCGGTGGAGCGCCGGGTGTACGAGCTGATCACGGCGCACCGTTCGACGATCGTGTTCACCAACTCGCGGCGGCTCGCCGAACGGATCACCGCGCGGCTCAACGAGTTGCACGCCGACGAGCAGCGGCCGTTGCGGCGGCATCCGGCGCAGGCGATCGGCCAGTCGGGCATCACGACCGGGGTGCCACCCACCGTCATTGCCAAGGCCCATCACGGCTCGATGGCGCGCGAGCAGCGCAGCGTCGCCGAGGCGGAGCTGAAGGCGGGCACGCTGCCCTGCGTGGTCGCGACGTCCTCGCTCGAGCTGGGCATCGACATGGGCGCGGTCGACTTGGTGGTGCAGATCGAGCCGCCGCCGAGCGTCGCGGCCGGGATGCAGCGGGTCGGGCGGGCCAGCCACACCGTCGACGCGACCTCGACCGGGGTGCTGTTCCCGAAAATGCGGGGCGAGCTGGCCGCGAGCGCCGTGGTCGCCGAGCGCATGGCGGGCGGTGCGATCGAGGAGCTGCACTACCCCCGCAACCCGCTCGACGTGCTGGCGCAGCAGATCGTCGCGATGGTCGCGATGGACGACTACCCGGTGGCCGAGCTGGCGGCAACCGTGCGCCGCGCCGCGCCGTTCGTCCGGCTCGGCGACGAGTCGTTCGACGCGGTGCTCGACATGCTTGCCGGGCGCTACCCCAGCACCGACTTCGCCGAGCTGCGTCCCCGCATCGTGTGGGACCGGACGGCGGGCACCGTCACCGCCCGGCCTGGCGCGCAGCGGCTCGCGGTGACCTCCGGCGGCACGATCCCGGACCGGGGGCTGTATCCGGTCATGACGGCGGCGGCGAACGGGTCGCGCGGCTCGCGGGTGGGCGAGCTGGACGAAGAGATGGTGCACGAGTCCCGGGTCGGCGACACCATCCTGCTCGGCACGTCGTCCTGGCGGATCACCGAGATCACCCACGATCGGGTCGTCGTCGCGCCCGCGCCGGGCGAGGCGGCGCGGATGCCGTTCTGGAAGGGCGACACGCCGTCGCGGCCGTTCGAGCTCGGCAGCGCGATCGGCGGTTTCCTGCGGGAGATCACCTCGGCCGACGAGCAGGTGGCGCGGCAGCGGCTCACCGCCGCCGGGCTCGACGGGTGGGCCGCCGACAACCTGCTCGACCACCTGGCCGAGCAGCGGGTGGCCACCGGTCACGTGCCGGACGACCGCACCGTGGTGGTCGAGCGGTTCCGCGACGAGCTGGGCGACTGGCGCATCGTGGTGCACTCACCGTTCGGCGGCGCGGTCAACGGGCCGTGGGCGCTGCTGATCGGGGCCGAGCTGCGGCAGCGGCGGGGCGTCGACACGCACGTCGCGCACTCCGATGACGGGATCGTGCTGCGGCTGCCCGACTCGGTCGAGTGGGAGGGCATGGCCGACTCGCCACACCGGGGCGGGCTGCCGGGCGCCGCCGACATCGTGTTCGACCCGGACGGCGTCGAGGAGCTGCTGACCGCCGAGCTGGGGTCGAGCGCGCTGTTCGCCGCGCGGTTCCGGGAGTGCGCGGCACGGTCGCTGCTGCTGCCGAGGCGCGACCCTCGCCGGCGCACCCCGCTGTGGCAGCAGCGGCACCGGTCGTCGCAGCTGCTCGCGGTCGCCGCGTCCTACGAGCGGTTCCCGATCGTGCACGAGGCGATGCGGGAATGCCTGCGCGACCTCTACGACGTCGACAACCTGCGCTGGCTGCTGACCGCGATCCAGCAGCGCAACGTGCGGGTGGTCGAGGTCGAGACGCCGAAGGCGTCGCCGTTCGCGCGGAACCTGCTGTTCGGCTATGTCGGGCTCAACATCTACGACGACGACCTGCCGCTCGCGGAACGGCGGGCGACGGCGCTCTCGATCGACACCGACCTGCTGGCGGAGCTGCTCGGCACCGACTCGCTGCGCGAGCTGCTGGACGCCGACGTCATCGCCGAGGTCGAGGCGGCGCTACAGCACCTGCCGGAGGATCGGCACGCGCGCGGCGTCGAGGACGCCGCCGACCTGCTGCGGGTGCTCGGTGACCTGTCGGCGGCCGAGGCGGAGCGGCGGGGTGTCGCGCCGGAGTGGCTGGCGGAGCTGCGGGACGCGGGCAGGGCGATCGTGGTGCCGATCGCGGGCGAGGAGCGGTTTCTCGCGGTCGAGGACGCGGGCCGAGTGGCGGCCGCGCTCGGGGTGGCGCTGCCGCCGGACATTCCGGCGGCGTTCACCGAGCCGGTGCCCGACCCGCTCGCGGATCTGCTGGCCCGCTACGCCAGGACGCGCGGCCCGTTCCCGGCCGAGCGGGCGGCGGGCCGGTTCGAGCTGGACCCGGCCACGGTCACCGGGGTGCTGGACCGGCTCGTCGCGCGCGGCACGCTGGTGCGCGGCGAGCTGGACCCGGCGTCGGCCGGGGGCGTCGACTACTGCGACGCCGACGTGCTGCGCCGGATCCGCCGCGCCTGTCTCGCCCGGCTGCGCAAGGACGTCGAGCCGGTCGAGCAGGCGGCGCTGGGGCGGTTCCTGCCCGCCTGGCACGGCATCGGGTCCGGGCGGTCGCACAGCGCGGTGGACGACCTGTACTCCTGCGTCGAGATGCTGGCGGGCGCGCCGATCCCGGCCAGCGCGCTCGAATCGCTGGTGCTGCCCGCGCGGCTGCCCGGCTACTCCCCCGCCCTGCTGGACGAGCTGACCACGGCGGGCGAGGTGACGTGGTGCGGCTGCGGCTCGTTGTCGTCCGGGGACGGCTGGCTCGCGCTCGCCCCGGCCGACGTGGCGGACCTGCTGCTGCCGGAACCGCTGCCGGAACCGCCCGGCGAGCTGACCGCCGCGATCCGGTATGCGCTCGACGGCGGTGCGCTGTTCTTCCGGCAGTTGGTGGACGCGGTGTCCCGCGAGGTGCCGCGACCGAACGATGCCGATGTGGTGACGGCGCTGTGGGAGCTGGTGTGGGCGGGTTGGGTCACCGGCGACAGCATCGCGGGGCTGCGAGCGGTGCTGTCCGGCGGCGGTACCCACCGGCCGCGCAGGCAGCCGCCGCGCGGCCGGTACGCCCGGCTGCGCGCGGGCCGCCCCGCCATGCCGACGATGACCGGGCCGCCGACGGTCACCGGCCGGTGGTCGCTGACCCCGCCGCGAGAGCCCGACCTGACCCGTCGTGCGCACGCGCGGACCGAGGCGCTGCTGGAGCGGCACGGCGTGCTGACCCGGGGCGCGCTCGACGCAGAGCGGGTCAGCGGCGGGTTCGCGGGCATCTATCCGGTGCTGCGCGGTATGGCGGACGCGGGCCAGGTGATCCGGGGCTACGTCGTGGACGGCCTGGGCGCGGCGCAGTTCGCGGCGCGCGGGGCCGTCGACCGGCTGCGGTCGCTGTCCGACGCCGGTGGCGGGCGGCACGCCGGGACCGTGGTGCTCGCCGCCAGCGACCCGGCGCAGCCGTACGGTGCCGCGCTCGCGTGGCCGACGCCCGCCGGGGGCACGGCACACCGGCCGGGACGCAAGGCCGGTGCGGTGGTCGTGCTCGTCGACGGCGTGCCCGCGCTGTATCTCGAACGCGGCGGCTCGTCGCTGCTGACCTTCACCACCGATCGCACTACGCTGCGCGCCGCAGCCGACGCGCTGGCGGCGCAGGTCAGTGCGGGGCGGATCGACTCGCTGCTGGTGCGCAAGGCTGACGGCGAGCAGGCGCTGTGGTCGGACCTCGCCGACGTCCTCGGCGAGGCCGGGTTCCGGCACACCCCGCAGGGACTGCGGCTGCGCGCGCACTGAGCAGGCCGGTGCGGTCTTCAGGACGGCGGCAGCAGGGCGTCGAGGTCGATGGTCAGTGCGCACGGCTCGCTGACGGTGAACTGCCCCGCAGCCCGCTGCGACTCCTCGTATGCGCCGTCCACGAGGTGGTAGACGGTCGCGGTGACCGGAGGGTTCGGGTCGATGACCCAATAGTTCGGAATACCGGCGTCGGCGTAGTCCACGGGCTTGGTCACGGTATCTGTGCGCACCGAGCTCGGGGAGAGCACCTCGACCGCGAGCACCAGGTCGGAGGCCGTCGTCAGCCCTCGCTGCCCGAACACGCTGGTTTTCGCGATCACGAGATCCGGCGCTCGCACGACGGGAGTAGCGAGCTGGAGATCCACGTCGATCCCACCGAGAACGCAGAGATCGCCCGGTAGCTGAAGATCGATCTGACCCGCGAGCTCGAAGGACGCGAACATGTGCTCCTTCACGGGCTTCGGGCTCGTGATGATGACGCCGTCCTGCAGCTCGTAGTGCGCGCTGGTGTCCTCGGGTAGCGCGGCGAACTCGTCCACCGTGTAGTAGTGGTGCGGGTCGTACGGCAGCACGGCCATGCTCGGACCGTACCGCTCCAACCCGCCGATCCCCGGTAGCCGCGTGCGGGGCACGGGGTGGTATCTACAGTGCGGCGCAGCAGCGGGGCGGAAGGCGAGGTGTGGCGATGGCTGTCCGCGATCTCCGGTACTTCGGCGATCCGGTGCTCACGACCGTGTGCGACCCGATCACGCGGTTCGACGCGAGCACCAAGGCGCTCGTCGACGACCTGCTCGACACGGTGGCGCTGCCGGGCAGGGCCGGGCTGGCCGCGCCGCAGATCGGGGTCAGCCTACGGGCGTTCAGCTACCGCGTGGACGGCGAGCTCGGCTACGTGCTCAACCCGGAGCTGGTCGAGCTGTCCGAGCAGACCCACGAGATCTCCGAGGGCTGCCTGTCCGTGCCCGAGCTGTGGTTCCCGGTCGAGCGCTCGGTCTCGGCCGTGGTGCGCGGCGTCGACGTCAACAACGAGCCGGTGACCGTGGCGGGCGAGGGCCTGCTCGCCCAGTGCCTGCAACACGAGACCGACCACCTCGACGGCAAGCTCTACCTCACCCGGCTCACCTCCGATCGCCGGAAGCAGGCGATGCGAGAGTCCCGGCAGTCGCTGTGGTTCTGGCGCCGCTGACGCCTGCCGCCCGCCCCGCTCATCGGGTCGCCAGCCGCAGCAGCGCCCACAGCTGCGCGACCGCGTCGTCGTCTCCCTCGGTGGTGACCATGTTGGTCGCGATCCGGCCCCACAGCCACAGGTACACCAGCGCCGGTTCGCCCCGCACCACCGCGGCGGCCCGGTCGAGCGCCGAGGTGTCGGCCCGCGACGCCTCGGTGTAGGACATGCCCGCCCGCGTGAACCACGTCCTGCCGCCCGAGCTGACGGCGACCGAACCCTCCCGCGTGCCGGACACGCCGAGCATCTCGAGCCGGTGGCCGTACCAGCACAGCAACACCTCGTCGATGCCGTCGATCGCGATGTCCGCCGCGATCTCGTTGGTGAGCACCGTGCCCCCGGCCGCGCTCTGCACGTCGGTGCGGTGGATCGTCGTCTCGTGCAGCATGCGCCGCAGCCAGAACCCGACCGTCTGATCCTCCGGCCACCACGTCGGCGTGCTCGCATACGGATCCCTCGCCGCGAGCTCGCCGATCAGATCCTCGAATCCGCTACGCAGGAACTCGGTCACCGACTCCCCCGGCGCCGGGTCCCGTTGCCACTGCTGCGGCCGAGCCCCCTCCCGCAGCCACGAGACCACCAGCCGGTAGACGCTGCCGAGGTGGCGGACCGTCTCCCGGACGCTCAGCCCGGGACACGCCGGCACCCTGGTGTCGCCCCGGGTGTGCTGTGACGCGTCAACCAGCAGATCGACCTCGACCCGGATCGCGTCGAGCATCCTGCCGTGATCGATCAGCACCTGCTCCGACATCAGACCGTCCGCCGGGCACGCGGCGCACCGATGGCGCGCTCGGCCAGCTCGAGGAACTGCCAGGACTGGCGGAGCAGATCGTCGGCTGCCCGCGTCGTGACGCTGCTCCCGATGCCCGCCTGTGCCGCGGCGTGCCGCGCGGAGTGCGCCGAGAAGAACGCCGCCCACTCGGCCAGTTCGGGCGCGACGGACGGCAGCAGCAGCCACACGCTCGTCGGCCGTGCCCTGCCCCGGTGCGGCCGCCCCGAGGCGGCGAGCACGGCGGCGGCAGCCCGCAGCGCGGACGCGTATGCCGAGGTGAAACGCTCGACCGGCGCGATCTCCCGCTCGGCGGCGACGAGACCGCGCCTGGCCTGGGCGAGCAGTCCCCACGCCATCGGCGCGACCGGGGTCGCGGGCGACGGAGCCACGACAGCAGCACTCATGATCTTCCCCTTCCTGCCCAGTCGGTGCCGCCCGGCGGCGCAGGCGCTTCCCCCACCGCGCCGCCGGGCCTACCCCGCACCGCTGATTCGAACTTATGTTCGAACTACTGTCGAGAGTAGCGCGGCCCGCCGACGTTCTCAAGCCCCTTCCGCGAGGGTCCGAAAAACCCGCGCGAACGCCGCGCCGCCATTTAGACTGCGAACCGTGCCGTGCAGGTGGGAGCATGCAAGGAGAACCAGCCGAGGAGGCCGACCGTGACCACGATGTCGTCGAGGTGCGCCCGGTTCGCCGAGCTGTCCGCGACCGAGTTCCGCGCCCACTTGCCGGAGGCGCTGGCGATCTACATGCACGCCATGGGCTACCCGCAGGGCACCGCGGAGCAGCGCACCCCGATGTGGCTGGCGCACATGCTGCGCGACGGCTGGCGCAACGTGGTCGCGCTCGACTCCGAGGACCGGCTGCTCGGGCTCGCCTACGGCTACCGGGGACTGGTCGGCCAGTGGTGGCACGAGCAGGTGCGCAAGGGCCTCAGCCGCAGGGGGCGCCACGACGGCGACTGGCTCGACGACTACTTCGAGCTGACGGAGCTGCACGTGCGGCCGGAGAACCAAGGCGAGGGCATCGGCGAGCATTTGCTGCGTGACCTGCTCGCCGACGTCGAGCAGCCGAAGGTGCTGCTGTCCACTCCGGAAGGGCCGAGCAAGGCGTGGCGGCTCTACCGCAAGCTCGGCTTCGACGACGTGTTGCGCGACTACCACTTCGCGGGCGACCCCCGACCGTTCGCGATCCTGGGCAAGCGGCTGCCGCTCGACCCACCGGCCGACGCCAAGCGCGAGAGCTGACCCGTTACGGCAGCTCGGCGAGCTGCTGTCGCAGCGTGTCCAGCCCCATGCCGCCGAGCCGCAACGCCCGAGTGTGGAAGTCCTTCAGGTCGAAGTCCGCGCCCTGCCTGGCCCGGGCGTCGTCGCGCGCGGCGTGCCAGAGCCGCTCCCCCAGCTTGTACGAGGGCGCCTGGCCGGGCCAGCCGAGGTAGCGGTCGATCTCGTCGCGCACGTGGTCGGGATCGGCGACGGTGCGGGTCAGCATGAACTCGAGTCCGAGCTCGGGCGTCCACCTCGCACCCTCGTGAAAGCCGGTCCCGGCGGGGATCGGCAATTCGAGGTGCATGCCGATGTCGACGATGACCCGGGCCGCGCGGAACAGCTGACCGTCGAGCATGCCGAACCGGTCGCCGTCGTCGGCGAGGTAGCCGAGGTCGTCCATCAGCCGCTCCGCGTACAGCGCCCAGCCCTCGGCGAGACCGGAGGTCAGCGCCATCAGCCGCTGGAACCGGTTCAGCGTCGCCGCCTGGTGCACCGAGGTCGCGATCTGCAGATGATGACCCGGCGCGCCCTCGTGGTAGACGGTGGTGACCTCGCGCCACGTCGAGAACGTGTCCTTATCGGACGGTACCGACCACCACATCCGGCCGGGACGGCTGAAGTCCTCGCTCGGCCCGCTGTAGTAGGCGCCGATGCCGCCGCCCGGCGGGGCGATCAGGCACTCCAGCCGCATCAGCTCGTCCGGGATGTCGAAGTGCTTGCCACGCAACGAGTTCAGCGCGTCGTCGGAGAGCCGCTGCATCCATTCCTGGTAGGCGTCCTGGCCGGTGATCTGGTACCTGCTGTTCGCGTCGAGCAGCTCGGCGGCGCGGGCGAGGGTGGCGCCGGGCTCGATCCGGTCGGCGACCTCGCGCATCTCGCGTTCGATCCGGGTGAACTCCTCCCAGCCCCAGTCGTAGGCCTCCCGCAGGTCGACCTCGGCGCCGAGGAAGTAGCGCGACCACAGCCGGTAGGTGTCCGCCCCGACGGCGTCGGTCGACGTCGCCTCGGGGGCGAGCTCGGCGCGCAGGAACCCGGCGAACTCGGCGTACGCCTCCTCGGCGGCGTGGGCGCGATGGGCGAGATCGGTCAGCAGTGCGTCGCTCATGCCGGGGACCTGCCGCGCGTGGGCGATACGGGTCGAGAAGTAGCCGGGGTCGCGGTGCAGGCCGGCCCAGGTGTCGCACTGCTCGGCGACCCTGGCGACCTGGCGCAGCGCGGGCTGGTGACCCGCGTTCGCGGCCGCGAGCAGCGAGGCCCTGGCGCCGTCCATCGCCTCGGGCACGGCGGCGAGCCGCGTCGCGATCGTCTCCCAGTCGGCTGGTTGCGCGGTGGGCATCAGGTCGAACACCATGCGCAGCTCGTGCACCGGGCTGGCGATGATGTTCAGGTTCGCCATGTCGAGCCCGGCGTCGTGCAGGTCGACGTCGACTCCCACGCGTTCGGTGAACACCGCCTTGGCCGCGCGCTCCGACGCGTCGGCCGGCTCGGCTCGCTCGACGTCGGCCAGCGCCCGGCGGGCGAGCGCGGCGCGGGCGGCGTGGCCCTCCGGCGAGTAGTCGGTGAGCTGGTCGTCATGGCCCGCGATACCGATCTCGGTCGCCGCGACGGGGTTGGCGGCGGCGTAGTCCCCGACGTACTGATCGCAGATCCGGTGGATGCCCTCAGGTGCCATGCCGGAACGCTACCGTGCCGCACCGACGCGGGCGCCAGGGATTAACCGCACCCCGGTGCCAGGTCGCGCGACCGTGCGACGGACGATGAGCGGGTGAGCGATCCCGACGCGAACATCGCAGCGGCCGTCGAGCGCCAGCTCGCCCTGTTCCTCGAACGCGCGACCGAGCCGGTGCGCGACGTCGGCCCGTTCGGCGAGGCGATCGACGCCCTCAGCCGGTTCATGCTGGGCGGCGGCAAACGGCTGCGCCCGACGTTCGCCTGGTGGGGGTGGCGCGGCGCGGGCGGACCGGCGACCGGCGACGAGGCCGCCGGGGCGCTGCAGGCCGTGTCCGCGCTCGAGCTGTTGCAGGCGTGCGCCCTGGTCCACGACGACCTGATCGACGCGTCCGACTCCCGGCGTGGCGCCGACACGGTGCACGTGGCCTTCGCCAAGCGGCACGCCGAACGCGGCTGGCTCGGCGACCCGGAGCGGTTCGGGCTCGCGGCGTCAGTGCTGGTCGGCGACGTGGCGCTGGCGTGGGCCGAGGACATGTACGCCACCGCGCCGCTGCCCGCGACCGCCCTGGCCGCCGCTCGCCCGTTCTGGCAGGCCATGCGTACCGAGGTGCTCGCCGGACAGTACCTCGACGTGCATACCCAGGCGGTCGGCGACAGCTCGCCCGAGGCGGCGATGCGGGTGAACGAGCTGAAGACCGCCGCCTACACCGTGGTGCGGCCGTTGCAGCTCGGCGCCGCGCTGGCGGGCGCCGACGACGAGCTGCTCGCGGTGTTGCGGCGGTTCGGCCACGACATCGGGGTGGCGTTCCAGCTGCGCGACGACCTGCTCGGCGTGTTCGGCGACCCCGCCGTCACCGGCAAACCGGCCGGTGACGACCTGCGTGAGGGCAAGCGGACGCTGCTGCTCGCGCTCGGGCTGGAGCGGGCGCGGGAGTCGGGGCGCGACGCCGAGGAGCGGGCTATCGCGGCCGCCGTCGACGACGCGTGGCTCTCGGACGCGCGGCTCGACGCGGCGAGGGATGCGCTGCGCGCCGTCGGCGCGGTGTCGGCCGTCGAGCAGCGCATCGGCGAGATGACCGAGGCGGCGCTGGCCGCGCTGCGGGAGACGTCGCTGGCGGAACCGGCACGTGACGAGCTGGTGAAGCTCGCGCACGCGGCGACGAAACGCAGCGCCTGACCGCACGCCTCGGTACGGTAGGGATCATGACCACGGCAGCGAACCGACCTATCCGAATCGGATTTCAGCTTCAGCCCCAGCATGCCGACTACGACGCCATCCGCCGGGCGGCGTCGGAGGCCGAGGACCTCGGCGTCGACATCGTGTTCAACTGGGATCACTTCTATCCGCTCTACGGCGAGCCGGAGGGCAAGCACTTCGAGTGCTGGACCATGCTCGGCGCGTGGGCGGAGAGGACGTCGCGCGTCGAGATCGGTGCGCTGGTGACCTGCAACAGCTACCGCAACCCGGAGCTGGTCGCCGACATGGCGCGCACCGTCGACCACATCAGCGGCGGCCGGTTGATCCTCGGCATGGGGTCCGGCTGGTTCCAGAAGGACTACGACGAGTACGGCTACGAGTTCGGCACCGCGGGCGGCAGGCTCAACGACCTCGCCGACGCCATGCCCCGCATCGAGCAGCGGCTCGGCAAGCTCAACCCGCCGCCGACCCGGGACATTCCGGTGCTGATCGGCGGCGGCGGCGAGAAGAAGACGCTGCGGATCGTGGCCAAGCACGCCGACATCTGGCACGGCTTCGGCGAGCCGGACGTCGTCGAGCGCAAGGTCGGGATTCTCGACCAGCACTGTGCCGACGTCGGCCGCGACCCGGCCGAGATCGAGCGGTCGATCGGCGTCAGCGGCGAGCCGGAGGATCAGGGGCAGGCGCTGCTCGACCTGGGCGTCACGATGTTCACGGTCGGCGCGGGCGGCCCGGACTTCGACCTGTCCCGGCTGCGGTCCTGGATCGCCTGGCGCGACAAGATGAACGGCTGACGCCGTGATGTCGTGTCCCACGTTCAGGCCGCCGTGTTCCACACTCGAGCGTGGAACACGCGAGCTGGAGTGTGGGACACGACACGGCGTCAGAGCGCCAGGGCTTGGGCCCGGCGTTTCACCTCGGTGCCGTGGTTGGTGCGCAGGGCGTTGATCGGTGTCACGCCCGGCAGGCTGTCGTCGGAGCTGAACAGCCAATTCAACATCTCCGTCGGCTCGAACCCGGAGTCGGAGAGCACCGTCAACGTGCCGGCCAGCCCCTTCACCGCGCCCTTCTCACCGAAGAAGTCCTCCGGGATGCACAGCTCACCGTCGCGCCTCACCGCGATGAGATGACCGTCCCTGAGTATCTGACGAACTTTGCTCTGCGACACGCCCATCCGCTTCGCCGCCTCGGAGAGGCTGATCACGGCGATCTCGGCATCGAGGACGTCGTCGGCGACTGGAATCGCACCCACGTGCCCACCTTGCCACATACCGCGACCGTCAGCCGAGCACATCCGCACTATCGGCGCATCCGTGCCGAGGCCGCGACCACGGCCAGCTACCATTGCCTGCCGTGACTGCACGCGAGGCGAGCCTGGCCGGAGCACTGCTGGATCACCGGTACCAGGTCACGAGCCTGCTCGCGCGCGGCGGCATGTCGGCCGTCTACCGTGGCGTCGACACCAGGCTCGACCGGCCGGTGGCGATCAAGGTCATGGATCCGCACTACGCCGCCGACCCGTCCTGGGCGGAGCGCTTCGAGCGGGAGGCGCGGGCCGCGGCCAGGCTGCACCACCCGAACGTCGTGGCGGTGCACGACCAGGGCGTCGACTACTCGGGCGACAACGCCCACGCCTTCCTGGTGATGGAGCTGGTCGACGGTGGCACGCTGCGTGACCTGCTCGAGCAGCGCGGCAAGCTCGATCCCGCCCTCGCGCTGAGCGTCACCGAGCAGGTGCTGGCGGCGCTGTCGGTCGCGCACCAGGCCGACCTGGTGCACCGCGACATCAAGCCCGAGAACGTGCTCATCGGGCGCGCGGCGGGGCCCGCGGAGGG
Organism: Actinophytocola sp.; assembly: GCA_009377395.1. GTDB lineage: Bacteria > Actinomycetota > Actinomycetes > Mycobacteriales > Pseudonocardiaceae > Haloechinothrix_A. Next base: position 83,641 of record WHUB01000005.1, read on the forward strand.
CACCGGCGTCGTCAAGGTCGCCGACTTCGGCCTGGTGCGCGCCCTCGCCAGCGCGAACACGACCAGCTCCAGCGTCATCCTCGGCACCGTCGCCTACCTCTCCCCGGAGCAGGTCGAGACCGGCGCGGCGACCGAGCGCAGCGACGTCTACTCGGTCGGGCTGCTGCTGTACGAGATGCTGACCGGCGCGCCCGCGTTCTCCGGCGACACCGCGCTGTCGGTCGCCTACCAGCACGTCAACACCGACGTGCCCGCCCCGAGCGCGAGCAACCCGCTCGTGCCCGCCGCGCTCGACGACCTCGTCCGCCGCGCGACGAGCAGGCAGGTGCGGGAGCGGCCCGCCGACGCCACCGCGCTGCTCGCGGAGCTGCGTCAGGTCCGCGACGCCCTGGGACTGCCGCAGGTGCCGGTGCCCGCGCTGCCGCCGCCGGACGTCGGCGACGACCACACCGTGCCCGCGATGTCGCCGATCACCAGGCCGGTCAACCACACACTGCACATGCCCGAGGGCATCGCCGAGGAGCGGCCTCGGCGCCGGGCGCCCCGGTTCGCACTGTTCACCGCTGCCCTGCTCGCGCTCGCCGGGCTAGTCGCGGGTGGGTTCTGGCTGTATCAGGCCGCGAACCAGGTCGCCGTCCCGCAGGTCAACGGCATGACGCGCGACCGGGCGAAACAGGCGCTGGCGCAAGCCGAGCTCCGCCCGCACGTGGTGCGCAAGCACCACAACACCGTCGACACCGGCACCGCGATCCGCACCGATCCGGCCGCGGGCACCGAGGTCAGCACCGGCGGAGAGGTCACGCTCGTCATGTCGCTCGGCAGGCCGACGGTGCCCGACATCGACCCGGGCAACAGCCGCGCGGACGCCATCGCCGCGATCAAGCAGGCCGGGCTGACGCCGAAACACGACCCGGGCCTCGACGAGTACCGCGAGTCGATCCCCAAGGGCGCGGTCATCGGGGTCGCACCGGGCCCGGGCACCCCGGTCAAGATAGGCGCGACGGTGAGCTACGCGCTGTCCAAGGGACCGCCGCCGACGCCGGTGCCCACCGTGGCGGGCAAGAGCCGCTCGGCGGCGTTCAGCATCCTGCGGCAGGCAGGCTTCGTGCCGTACGACGCGGGCGAGGTGTTCGACGCCGACGTCCCGGCTGGGTATGTGGTGCGCACCGAACCGGCGGCGGGGACGACGCTGGCGGGCACGGGCGTGCGCGTCGGCGTGGTCGTCTCCAACGCCGTCGAGGTGCCCGACGTCTCGTACCGGTCGCTGGGCGCGGCGCAGCGGATCCTCGCGGACGCGGGGCTGACCGCGCAGGTGGTCCAAGGCGGCGCCGGGTTCGTCTCGCGGGTCTACCAGCAGAATCCAGGTGGCGGCGAGCGAGTGGAACCAGGGTCTGTCGTCCAGTTGTGGCTGTTCCCGTAAGCCACTCGCATGCAACTTGCAGTCAGTACCGGTCAGCGGTCGGGTTTGACGCGGTTCGCCCGAGCGTGGTGCGTGCCTGCTCCGTAGAGTGTGACGCGGCGTCCGACGCAGTCACCCCGATCTCTCTACTGTGGAGTTTGCAGTGCCACACACCGAACCGCTCAGCGGGCTCGACGCGGCCTTTCTCGCGTTGGACAGTCCGGGCAACCCGATGCACATGGGCGCGGTGGGAGTGTTTCAGCCCGACGGGCAGGTGAACGGCGAACGGCTGCGCACGCTGCTCGCGGACCGCGCCAAGCGCATCCCCCGGCTCCGGCTGCGGGTGCGCGACACCTGGTTTCCGCCCGGTGGCGCGGAGTGGGAGCGCGACCCGGTGTTCGACGTGACCCGCCACGTCCGCGTCCACCGCGCGTCAGACCCGCACGACCCGACGCTGCTGGCGCGCTACGCGTCCGACTGGATGGCGCGAACGCTGCCGCACGGCGCGCCGCCCTGGCAGCTCGATCTGCTCACCGGGCTACCGGGCGGGCAGTTCGCGCTGCTGCTCAAGCTGCACCACGCGCTCACCGACGGGGCGGGCGCGGTGCAGGTCGCGGCCGGTCTGTTCGACGGCATGCCACCGCAGCCCGATCCGCCAGCGCCGGAGCCGGAGGACCGCTCCTGGCGTTCGCAACTCGACGGTGTGGTCAGCGCCGCGCGTAACGGCTGGGACGTCGTGCGCGCGACCCGGCCGCTGCACGCCTCGCCGCTCGCGGCATCCTCCTCGGCGGCGCGGCGGCTGGCGTTCGTCCGCATCGACGCCGCCGACCTGCGGGTGATCCGCAAGCGGCACGGCGGCACCCCGAACGACGTGGCGATCGCCGTGCTCTCCGGCGCGCTGCGGAGCTGGCTGCGTGCGCGGGGCGAGCGCGTCGCCGGGCTGACGCTGCGGGCGCTGATACCGGTGAGCCTGCGAGCGAGAACGTCCGGCGACGGCAACCGGCTGTCCGGCTACCTGTGCGACCTGCCGGTCGGCGTCGCCGATCCGCTGCGGCGGCTCGCCACCGTCCGGGCGTGCATGGACCGCAACAAGACGGCGGGCCCGCAGACCGGGCCGGGCACGCTGCCGCTGCTGGCGAACCAGATCCCGGTCCAGCTGCACCGGCTGTTCACCGGGTTCGCCGGGATGTCCGGCAACGCGCTGTTCGACACCACCGTGACCAACGTGCCGCTGCCCAGCATCCCGCTGGAGGTCGACGGCGCTCCGCTGCGCGCGGCCTACCCCGTCGTGCCGCTCGCGCCGGGGCAGGCGATCGGCGTCGCGCTCTCGTCGTACCGCGACGGCGTGCACATCGGGTTCAACGCCAACGCGAATGCGGCGCCCGACATCGGCGCGCTGGCCGATGCGGTCGAGAAGGAGACCGCGATCCTGCACGAGCTGTGTAGCTGACGCAGGACACGACGTCGGGAACGCAGGACACGGCGTCCTGGGCGCAGGACACAAGGTCGTGTCCTGCGTTCCTGCCTTCGTGTTCGACACTCGGGTCAGTTGCGGAGCATCTCGGCGACGAGGAACGCCAGTTCGAGTGACTGCTGAGTGTTGAGGCGCGGGTCGCAGGCGGTCTCGTAGCGGCCGGAGAGATCGAGATCCGAGATGTCCTGCGCGCCGCCGAGGCATTCGGTGACGTCCTCGCCGGTCAGCTCGACGTGGATGCCGCCAGGGTAGCTGCCGAGCGAGCGGTGCACCTCGAAGAAGCCCTGCACCTCGTCGACGACCCGGTCGAAGTGGCGGGTCTTGTAGCCGTTGGACGACTCGTGCGTGTTGCCATGCATCGGGTCGCACTGCCAGATCACCTTGTGGCCGGACGCCTCGACCTTCTCCACGATCGCGGGCAGTACCTCGCGCACCTTGCCGTTGCCCATCCGCGAGATCAGCGTCAGCCTGCCCGGCTGGTTGTGCGGGTCGAGCCGCTCGACGTACTCGACCGCCTGCTCCGGCGTGGTCGTCGGGCCGATCTTGACGCCGATCGGGTTGGCCATGATCTCGGCGAACGCGATGTGCGCGCCGTCGAGCTGGCGGGTGCGCTCGCCGATCCACAGGTAGTGCGACGACAGGTTGTACAGCTTCGCGTCCGGCGAGTCCGGCCGGTCGAGCCGCAGCATGGCGCGCTCGTAGTCGAGCAACAGCGCCTCGTGGCTGGCGTAGATCTCGGTGGTGTGCAGCGAGGAGTCGTTGACGCCGCAGGCCGACATGAACCGCAGGCCCCGGTCGATCTCGCCGGCGAGGGCCTCGTAACGCTCGCCCGCGGGCGAGTTCATCACGAAGTCCTTGTTCCAATCGTGCAGGTGCGCCAGATCGGCCATGCCGGACGCGGTCAGCGCGCGCAGCAGGTTCATCGCGGCACCCGAGTTGGCGTAGGCGCGGATCATCCTGGCCGGGTCGGGCACCCGCAGCTCGGGCGAGGCAGCCAGCGAGTTGACGATGTCGCCCCGGTACACCGGCAGCCCGAGCGCGTCGGTCGAGTTGGAGCGCGGCTTGGCGTACTGGCCCGCGATCCGGGCCATCTTGACCACCGGCAGGCTCGCGCCGTAGGTCAGCACCACGGCCATCTGCAGCAGGGTGCGCAGGTTGGCGCGGATGTGCGGCTCGGTGTTGGACTCGAACGTCTCCGCGCAGTCACCGCCCTGCAGGAGGAACGCCTCGCGATTGGCGACCATCGCCAGCCGCTCGGTGAGCCGGTCGATCTCGGCGGGCACCGTGATCGGCGGCACCGACTCGAGCACGCCGCGCACATGCAGCAGCGCCTGCTCGTCCGGCCACTCCGGCTGCTGGGCGGCGGGCAGCGTCAGCGCGGTGTCCAGCCGCGACCGCAGCTCGGCCGACAGCGGCGGCAGCGAGGGCAGGGTGTTCATGGGGACGTCGACTGTCCAATTCACGAGCCCCATGATACGGCCACGCCCCCGGCGCGCCGTGGTGCCCGACGAAGCTAGCTACCTTGCGCGATCTGGTACAGCTCGCGGGCCGCGTCGCCGAAGTACGGGCCGAACAGCACGTTCGGCAGGAACAGGTAGCTGAAGCTGTTGACCGAGCTCTGCACGCCGGTGCCGGTCTGCGGGTCGAAACCGGTGAGCCACGGCCCGCCGCTGGCGCCGCCGGTCATGTCGCAGCCGAGGCCCTGGTCGTTGGAGAAGAGAATGTCCTCGAAGGTGGTGCCCGCGCAGTAGACCAGCCTGCTGCCGTCGTACGGCTTGGCCGCCGGGTAGCCGAAGGCGTAGGTCCGCTGGCCGCGCGGCTGGTTGAACGCGATGCCCTGGCCGCCGACGACGTCGGTCAGCCGGTGCCCGCCGACCGGGCGGACCACGGCGGCGCCGATGTCGTAGTTGATGTCCTCGCCGTTCTTCCACTGTGGCGTGGTGTGCAGGCTCTCGGCAGGCCACTCGCCGAACGGCTCCTCGCCGTTGTGGTAGCCGGGCACGAAGACCCAGTTGGAGTGCCAGCTGCCGTCGTACTTGACGCAGTGCCCCGCCGTGATCACCGTGCTGCGGTTCTCGCTGCTGACGGCGTTGGCGCTGCACGAGGAGTCCTTGCCGTCGAAGGTGAAGAACACCCGGCCCGCGGTGTGGGTGACCGCGCCGCCGTCCGTCCATGCCTCGCCGGTGACATCGCTGGGCCCGGCGCCGGTCGGGCCCACCTTCAGCGGCGCGCCGCCGCGGACGTCGCCGAGGCCGGTCGGCCGGGACAGCTTGATCTTGTCGAGCTGGACGGCGTCGCGCATCCGCTCCGGCGTCCAGTACGCGGTCGCGCCGGTCGCCGCGAGCCGGTGGGTCGCCGCATCGGCCGTCGTGGCAGGCTCCGCCGCCGACTGCGGCACCACGAGCGCCGAGGCGACAATTCCCCCGGCGAGCAGGGCAGACACCCGTGCGATCAGTCGCTTCATCCCGTCCCTCACTGGCCCTCGCCGTGCACTGGCGGCCCACATCGTCGCAGAGTCACTTCTGATCGACGGTAGGTGACAGGGCGTGCCGAGCAATACGTGTTAACGCGGCGAGTACCTGAACAGACCAACGCCGCCGCGAGGCACGGCCTAGCTCATCGTCGCCAGCGGCAGCGCGGTGGGATGCACCGGCGCCGGCAGCTGCGACGCGCCGGTGAGGTAGGCGTCGACGGCGCTGGCGGCCGACCGGCCCTCGGCGATCGCCCACACGATCAGCGAGGCGCCCCGATGCGCGTCGCCGCACACGAACACGCCGTCGGCCGAGGTCTGCCAGTCCGACCCGCAGGAGATGACACCGCGCGGCGACAGCGTGATGCCGAGGTCGTCGAGCAGCCGCATCGGCTCGACCCCGGCGAAGCCGATCGCCAGCAGCACCAGGTCCGCCGGGAGGCGGCGCACCTCCTCGCCGACCGGGACGACCTCGCGGCTGCCGCTTTCCGGGTCCTTGTGCACCCGCACCGGCCGCAGGTCGATGTGGCGCACATGCCCCGCGTCGGCGCCCTCGCCACCCGCGAACCGCTCGATGCCGACGGCGAACTCCCGCTCGCCGAACTCCTCGTGCGCCGGATAGGTACGCAGGATATAGGGCCAGGTCGGCCACGGCGACCGGTCGTCGTCGCGTTCGGACGGTGGCCGGGGGTACTGGTCGAGCTGCGTCACCGACAGCGCGCCCTGCCGGGTCGCGGTGCCGTAGCAGTCGGCGCCGGTGTCGCCGCCGCCGACGATGATCACGTGCTTGCCTTCGGCCGAAATGGACGTCGGGGCGTCACCCTCGCACTCCTTGTTGGCCGGCACCAGATGGTTCATCGCGAGGTGGATGCCGTCCAGCTCGCGTCCCGGTGTCGACGTGTCGTCCCTGCCGTTGAGCGCGCCGACGGCGAGCACCACGGCGTCGAACCACTCCCGCAGTCGCGCCACGGTGACGTCGACGCCGACCTCGCAGCCGGTGACGAACCGGGTGCCCTCGGCGCGCAGCTGCGTGAGCCGCTGGTCGAGCCGCTGCTTCGCCATCTTGAACTCGGGAATGCCGTAGCGCATCAGGCCGCCGAGCCGGTCGTCCCGCTCGTACACGGTGACGTCGTGCCCGGCGCGGGTGAGCTGCTGTGCGGCGGCGAGCCCCGCGGGGCCCGACCCGACGACGGCGACGCTCTTGCCGGAGATCACCTCGGCCCGCTCGGGTCGCGCGTAGCCGCGTTCCCAGGCGTTGTCGGCGATCGTCTGCTCGATCCGCTTGATCGTCACCGGGCCGCCGGAGGCGGGGCTGATCGACAGCACGCAGCCCGCCTCGCACGGCGCCGGGCACAGCATCCCGGTGAACTCGGGGAAGTTGTTGGTGGCGTGCAGCCGCTCGCTGGCCGCCTCCCAGTCGCCCCGGCGCGCGAGGTCGTTCCACTCCGGGATCAGGTTGCCGAGCGGGCAGCCCGCCGAGCCGGAGTGGCAGAACGGGATGCCGCAGTCCATGCACCGGGTGGCCTGCTCGGCCACGTCGGCGTTGCGCTCCGCGGGGTCGACGTCGGCGTAGACCTCGTGCCAGTCCCCGACGCGCTCGGCGATCGGCCGCTTCGGCATGTCCCGGCGGGGGTACTTGCGGAAGCCGGTGGGATCAGCCACGCGCGGCCTCCTCCATGATCGCCTCGTCGACGTCGCGGCCCTGCGCGCGGGCGCGGCGCACCGCGTCCAGCACCCGCTGGTAGTCGCGCGGCATCACCTTGGTGAACCCGGCCGAGCGGCGGGTCCAGTCGCCCAGCAGCGAGGCGGCGACGGCCGAGCCGGTGCGGGTGTGGTGGTCCTCGATCACGCGCCGGAGCGTGGCCAGGTCGTCGGCGGTGGGGTCGAGCAGGTCCACCATCGCCTGGTTGACCTGCTCCGGGTCGAGGTCGAGCACGTAGCCGACGCCGCCGGACATGCCAGCGGCCAGGTTCCGTCCGGTCGGCCCGAGCACGACCGCCATGCCGCCGGTCATGTACTCGAAGGCGTGGTCGCCGACGCCCTCGACGACCACGGTGGCGCCGGAGTTGCGCACGCAGCACCGCTCCCCGACCTTGCCGCGCAGGTAGAGCTCGCCGCCGGTGGCGCCGTAGGCGATCACGTTGCCCGCGATGACGTGTTCCTCCGCGCCGGTGCCCTCGAACTCGGTCTCCGGGTGCGGCCGCACCACGATCCGGCCGCCGGAGAGCCCCTTGCCGACGTAGTCGTTGGCGTCGCCGATCAGGTCGATGGTCACGCCGCGCGGCAGGAACGCGCCGAGCGACTGCCCCGCCGAGCCGGTCAGCGTCAGCTCGACGGTGCCGTCCGGCAGGCCGTCGCCGCTGTAGCGGCGGGTGATCTCGGCGCCGAGCAGCGTGCCGACGGTGCGGTTGACGTTGCGCACCGGCAGCTCGAGCCGGACCGGCAGCGCGTCCTCCAGCGCGGCGTCGACCAGCTGGATCACGGTCCGGTCCAGCGCCTCGTCCAGCCCGTGGTCCTGTTCCCTGGTCTGATGCAGCGCGCCGCCGTACGGCGAGCGGCGCGGCAGGTCGAACACCGGCGCCAGGTCGAGCCCGCTGGCTTTCCAGTGCTCGACGGCCTCGTCGACGCGCAGGAACTCGGCGTGACCGACGGCCTCGTCGATGCTGCGCAGCCCGAGCGAGGCCAGGATCTCGCGCACCTCCTGGGCGACGAACCGGAAGAAGTTCACCACGTGCTCGACCTGTCCGGTGTAGCGCTCGCGCAGCTCCGGATTCTGGGTGGCGACCCCGACCGGGCAGGTGTCGAGGTGACAGACCCGCATCATGATGCAGCCCTCGACGACGAGCGGCGCGGTGGCGAAGCCGTACTCCTCCGCGCCGAGCAGCGCGGCGATGACGACGTCGCGGCCGGTCTTCATGCCGCCGTCCGCCTGCACCACGATCCGGTCGCGCAGGCCGTTGAGCAGCAGCGTCTTGTGGGTCTCGGCGAGCCCGATCTCCCACGGCGTGCCGGCGTGCTTGAGCGAGTTCAGCGGCGCGGCCCCGGTGCCGCCGTCGTGGCCGGAGATCAGCACCACGTCGGCGTGGGCCTTCGCCACCCCGGCCGCGACGGTGCCGACGCCGAACTCGCTGACCAGCTTGACATGGATCCGCGCCTGGTCATTGGCGTTCTTGAGGTCGTGGATCAGCTGCGCCAGGTCCTCGATGGAGTAGATGTCATGGTGCGGCGGCGGTGAGATCAGCCCGACACCCGGTGTCGAGTGCCGGGTGCGCGCGATCCACGGGTAGACCTTGTTCGGCGGCAGCTGGCCGCCCTCCCCCGGCTTGGCGCCCTGGGCCATCTTGATCTGGATGTCGGTGCCGTTGACCAGGTACTCGCTGGTGACGCCGAACCTGCCGGACGCGACCTGCTTGATCGCGCTGCGGCGGTCCGGGTCGTAGAGCCGGTCGGCGTCCTCGCCGCCCTCGCCGGTGTTGGAGCGGCCGCCGATGCGGTTCATCGCGATCGCCAACGTCTCGTGTGACTCGGCGGAGATCGCGCCGTAGGACATGCCGCCGGTGTTGAACCGGCGGCAGATCGACTCGACCGACTCGACCTCGTCCACCGAGATCGGCTCCCGCTCGCCGCGCAGCTCGAACATGCCGCGCAGCGCGCAGCCCTCCCGTTCCAGCCGGTGCACCTCCTCGGTGTAGGCGCGGTAGGCGCGCTCGCGGCCGGTGCTGCTGGCGTGCTGCAGCAGGAACACCGTCTCCGGCGTGAACAGGTGCAGCTCGCCCTCGCGCCGGTAGGCGTACTCGCCGCCGGAGTCCAGGCCCCGGTGGGCGCGGTCGGCCGGGTTCTCGGGATAGGCCCGCCGATGCCGGTGGGCGACCTCCTCGGCGAGGACGTCGAGGCCGACGCCGTCGAGCACCGAGGTGGTGCCGGTGAAGTACTCGTCCAGCAGGTCCTGGCCGAGTCCGACCGCCTCGAACACCTGCGCCGCCGTGTACGCGCCGACGGTCGAGATGCCCATTTTGGACATGATCTTCAGCGTGCCCTTGACCAACGCGGTGACATAGTTGCGGATCGCGACCCGCGGGTCGATGTCCGGGATGGCGCCGTCGGCGATGAGGTCCTCAATGGACTCGAACGCGAGGTAGGGGTTGACGGCGGCCGCGCCGTAGCCGAGCAGCAGCGCGATGTGGTGCACCTCGCGGGCGTCGCCGGTCTCCACCACCAGCGCGACCCGCAGCCGCTCCTTGGTGCGCACCAGATGGTGGTGCACCGCCGAGACCAGCAGCAGCGACGGGATCGGCGCCCACCGGCGGCCGGAGTCGCGGTCGGAGAGCACCAGAATCCGCGCGCCCTCGGCGATCGCGGCCGACGCCTCCTTGCGCACCCGCTGGATCGCCTCGCCGAGCGCCTGCCCGCCGCCCTCGACGTCGTAGAGCCCGGACAGCACCCGGCAGGCGAAGCCGGGCAGGTTGCCGTCGTCGTTGACGTGGATCAGCTTGGCCAGCTCGTCGTTGTCGATCACGGGCAGCGGGAGCTGGATGTGACGGCAGGACGCGGGGCCGGGGGCGAGCAGGTTCTGCTCCGGGCCCATGATCCGAGCCATCGACGTGACCAGCTCCTCGCGGATCGCGTCCAGTGGCGGGTTGGTGACCTGCGCGAACTGCTGGAAGAAGTAATCGTAGAGCAGCCGGGAGCGTCGCGAGAGCACCGAGGTGGGCGTGTCAGTACCCATCGAGCCGACCGGCTCGGCCCCGGTCGTCGCCATCGGGCCGAGCAGGATCTTCAGCTCCTCCTCGGTGTAGCCGAAGGTGAGCTGACGCCGCAGCACCGACTCGTGGCTCTGCACGATGTGCTCGCGGTCGGGCAGGTCGGCGAGCGCGAGCAGCCCGGCGTGCACCCAGTCGCCGTAGGGGCGTTCGCTCGCGAGGCCGGACTTGATCTCGTCGTCGTCGACGATCCGTCCGGCGGCGGTGTCGACCAGAAACATCCGGCCCGGTTTGAGCCTGCCCTTCGCGGCGATGTGCTCCGGCGGCACGTCGAGCACGCCCGCCTCGCTGGCGAAGATCACCCGGTCGTCGGTGGTGTGCCACCAGCGGGCGGGCCGCAGCCCGTTCCGGTCGAGCACCGCGCCGACGACGCTGCCGTCGGTGAAGGTGACGCTGGCCGGACCGTCCCACGGCTCCATCAGGCTGGCGTGGAACCGGTAGAAGTCCCGGCGTTTCGGGTCCATCGTGGCGTGGTTCTCCCACGCCTCGGGGATCATCATCATGACCGCGTGCGGCAGGCTGCGGCCGCCGAGGTGCAGCAGCTCGAGCACCTCGTCGAACGACGCCGAGTCGGAGCCCTCCGGCGAGCAGATCGGGTACAGCCGGTCGAGGTCGCCGGGGATCAAGTCGGACTCCAGCAGCGCCTCGCGGGCGCGCATCCGGTTGCGGTTGCCCTTGATGGTGTTGATCTCGCCGTTGTGCGCCACGTACCGATACGGGTGCGCCAGCGGCCAGGACGGAAAGGTGTTGGTGGAGAACCGGCTGTGCACCAGGGCGATCGCGCTGGCACAGCGCTCGTCCCGCAGGTCAGGGAAGAACTCTCGCAGCTGTGGCGCGGTGAGCATGCCCTTGTAGGCGATGGTGCGGGCGGACAGCGACGGGAAGTAGACCCCGCAGCCTGCCGTCGCGCTCTCGTGCTCGGCCCGGCGCCGCAGGCAGAACACCCGCCGGTCGAGCGCGATCCCGGCCGTGCCCTCGGGGTCGGCGAGGAACAGCATCGCGAAGCGCGGCATGACCGACCGGGCGCTCGGCCCGATGCCCGCCCGGTCGGGCTCGGTGGGCAGCTCGCGCCAGCCGAGCACGGTGAGGCACTCCTCGGCGGCGAGCCGTTCCACCAGCTCGACGGCCTCGGCGCCGCGCTCGCCGTCGGGCAGGAACGCGATCCCCGCCGCGTAGCGGTTGCCGTGCTCGGGATCGGGTTCCGGCAGGTCGAAGCCCGCCTCGGCGCGCAGCAGCGCGTCCGGGAGCTGGAGCAGGATGCCCGCGCCGTCGCCGCTGGTCGGCTCGGCCCCCGCCGCGCCCCGGTGTTCGAGGTTGTCCAGCGCGGTCAGGCCGTCGCTGACGATGCCGTGCGAGCGTCTGCCCTGGATGTCCGCGACCATCGCGACCCCGCACCCGTCGTGCTCGGTCGCGGGGTCATAGCCGTTCTGCCGCTGCGGGAGCGCCGAGAACAACATGCGGCTGCCTCCGATGTGCGCGCCTGCGCAAGGTCACCGGTTCCCCAGCATAACGGCCGACAGCGAGGTTGGCCCGCCGTCAGGTGTCGGAGGCGCGCTGCTCGCCGGCCGCGCTCTGCTCCTCGTCGCGCGCCTCGTCCTGCTCCTCATCGGCGGTCTCGGTGTCCGTCTCCTCGGCCGGTCCGGCCTTGCCCAGCGCGACCTCGGGCGACTCCCTGCCGCCGCGACGACGTGCCAGCAGCAGGTAGATCACCGCGCCGAGGAACACCAGGACCGAGACCCAGACGTTGACCCGCAGCCCGAGCACGTGGGTGGCGGGGTCGGTGCGCATCATCTCGATCCAGAATCGGCCCGCGGTGTATCCGGCGACGTAGAGCGCGAACACCCGGCCGTGGCCGAGCCGGAAGCGGCGGTCGGCCCAGACCAGCAGCACCGCGACACCGAGGTTCCACAGCAGCTCGTAGAGGAACGTCGGATGCACCACGGCGATGACCTCGCCGGTCGACTGACCGAGCAATTGGTCGGGCCGGCCGGTCTCCAGGTTGACCCGGTTGAAGATCTCGAGTCCCCACGGCAGGTCGGTCGAACCGCCGTAGAGCTCCTGGTTGAAGTAGTTGCCGAGCCTGCCGATGGCCTGCGCGACCACGATGCCGGGGGCGATCGCGTCGGCGACGACCGGCAGCGGGATGCCGCGGGTCCGGCACGCGATCCAGGCGCCGACTCCGCCGAGCGCGATCGCGCCCCAGATGCCGAGACCGCCGTCCCAGATCTTGAGAGCGTCGACCGGGTCGGCGCCCTCGCCGAAGTAGCGATAGTAGTCGGTCAGGACGTGGTAGAGCCTGCCGCCGACGATGCCGAACGGGACGGCGAAGACCGCGACGTCGACGATCGTGCCCTTGTTGCCGCCCCGCGCGGCCCAGCGTCGCTCACCCCACCAGATCGCGACCAGGATGCCCGCGATGATGCACAGCGCGTAGGCGCGGAGCGGGATCGTGACGAACCCGAGGTCGAACTGCCACACGCCTTGCGGCGGACTCGGAAAGCTGGCGAGAACGGGGCCGGCTGCGATAGTCACGGCGCTACCGTAGCGCGTCCCGATTTCTGCCGGACACCCCCGGCGAGTTCCTCGGCGAGCGCGCGCACCGCGCCCGGGCCGCCCTCGGCGGCGGTCACGAACGCCGAGCCGACGATCACGGCGTCGGCGAAGGCGGCGACCTCGGCAGCCTGCTCACCGGAGCGCACCCCGATGCCGACGCCGACCGGCAGCGTGGTGTGCGCCTTGGTGCGGCGCACAAGCTCGGCGGCGCCCGCGCCCACCTGGTCCCGCGCGCCGGTGACACCCATCACCGCTGTCGCATAGACGAACCCGGACGCCGCCTTGACGGTGCGGTCGATGCGCTCCTCGGACGAGGACGGCGCGACCAGGAAGATCCGGTCAAGCCCGTGCGTCTCGGAGACGGCGAGCCACTCCTCGGCCTCGTCGGGAACCAGGTCCGGGGTGATCAGGCCGTCTCCCCCGGCGGCGGCGAGGTCGCGCGCGAAGGCGTCGACGCCGTAGTGGTGCACCGGGTTCCAGTAGGTCATCACGACCGCCCGGCCGCCGTGGCCGGTGACGGACTCGACGACGTCGAACGTCTGCCGCAGCCGAAAGCCGTTGCGCAGCGCGGTGTCCGCGGCGACCTGGATCGTCGGGCCGTCCATCACCGGGTCCGAGTACGGCACGCCGACCTCGATCAGGTCGCAGCCGCCGTCGACCATCGCCGCCAGCAGGTCCTTCGACTCGGCCACGGTCGGGAACCCGGCGGGCAGGTAGCCGATCAGCGCCGCCCTGTCCTCGGCCTTGACCTGCTCGAACAGTCTCTTCAGGCTCACGACTCCTCCACGTAGCCGAAGTGCTTCGCGGCGGTGTCCATGTCCTTGTCGCCCCGCCCGGAGAGATTCACCACGATCAGCCCGTCGGGGCCGAGCTCGCGGCCGAGCACCAGCGCCCCGGCCAGCGCGTGCGCCGACTCGATCGCCGGGATGACGCCCTCGGTGCGCGAAAGCAGCTGGAACGCGTCCATCGCCTCGTCGTCGGTGACCGAGCGGTACTCGGCGCGGCCGGTGTCCTTCAGCCAGGCGTGCTCCGGGCCGACACCCGGATAGTCGAGCCCGGCCGAGATCGAGTACGCCTCGATGGTCTGGCCGTCGTCGTCCTGCAGCAGGTAGGACCGGGCGCCGTGCAGCACGCCGGGCGTGCCCTCCGACAGCGTCGCGCCGTGCTCGCCGGAGGCGATGCCGTGCCCGCCGGGCTCGAACCCGACCAGCCGGACGTCCGGGTCGTCGATGAAGCCGTGGAAGATGCCGATCGCGTTGGAGCCGCCGCCGACGCAGGCCGCGACCGCGTCCGGCAGCCTGCCGGTCTGCTCCAGGATCTGGCGGCGCGCCTCCTCGCCGATCACGGTGTGGAAGTTGCGTACCATCACCGGGAACGGATGCGCTCCGGCCGCCGTGCCGAGCAGGTAGTGCGTGTCGGCGACGTTGGTGACCCAGTCCCGCAGCGCCTCGTTGATCGCATCCTTGAGGGTGCGTGAGCCGGTCTTGACCGGGATGACCTCGGCGCCGAGCAGCTTCATCCGCGCCACGTTCAGCGCCTGCCGCTCGGTGTCGACCTCGCCCATGTAGATGGTGCAGTCCAGCTCCATCAGCGCGCACGCGGTGGCGGTCGCCACGCCGTGCTGACCGGCTCCGGTCTCGGCGATGACCCGCTTCTTGCCCATCCGCTTGGTGAGCAGCGCCTGGCCCAGCACGTTGTTGATCTTGTGGGAGCCGGTGTGGTTGAGGTCCTCGCGCTTGAGGAAGATCCGCGCGCCGCCCGCGTGCTCGGCGAACCGGGGCGCCTCGGTCAGCAGCGACGGCCGGTTGGCGTAGTCGCGCAGCAGCCGGGTGAACTCCTCGGTGAACGCCGGGTCCAGGCGGGCCTTGTCGTACTCGGCCGACAGCTCGTCGAGCGCGCCGATCAGCGCCTCCGGCATGAACCGCCCGCCGTAGGGCCCGAAGTGACCCCGTTCGTCCGGGTCGTGGGGGTTACGCTGCTTCGTCACCGGGCCGGCCTCGGACACGCCGGGTGCGAGCCTGCCGTGACGAGTTGCACCAGCGCCGACTTCGGGTCCTCGCTCGCGACGAGGCCCTCGCCGACCAGCACGGCGTCCGCGCCGTGGCCCGCGTAGGTCATCAGGTCGCCCGGGCCGCGCACCCCGGACTCGGCGATCTTGAGCACGTGCGGCGGCAGGCCGGGCGCCAGCCGGCTGAAGACGTCCCGGTCGACCTCGAGATTGTGCAGGTTCCGCGCGTTGACGCCGATGACCTGCGCGCCGCTCTCCAGCGCACGGTCTGCCTCCTCGGCGTTGTGCACCTCGACCAGCGCCGTCATGCCGAGCGACTCGACCCGGTCGAGCAGCGCGGCGAGCGCGTTCTGCTCCAGCGCGGCGACGATCAGCAGCACCAGGTCGGCGCCGTGCGCCCGCGCCTCGTGCACCTGGTACGGGCTGACGATGAAGTCCTTGCGCAGCACCGGGACGTCGACGGCGGCGCGCACCGCGTCGAGGTCGGCGAGCGACCCGCCGAACCGCCGCTGCTCGGTGAGCACGCTGATCACGCGGGCGCCCGCGTCTGCGTAGTCGGCAGCCAGCGCGGCCGGGTCGGGGACGTCGGCGAGCTGCCCCTTGGACGGGCTGCGCCGCTTGACCTCGGCGATCACGCCGATGCCTGGTTCCTTCAGCGCTGCGATGGCGTTTCGCGGCTCCGGGGCCTTGGCGGCCCGTTGCTTGAGCTCATCGAATGGCAACGCCTTCTCGCGTTCGGCCAGGTCTTCCCTGACCCCTGCGAGGATGTCTTCCAGCACGCTCACCGGGCGCCCTCACGCCTTACCGGTTCGGACACAGTGCACGCAAGCTCGATCACAAAACCTTTCCCTTCCCGCCGCAAAGATGCTACCCCGCACATATCGGCGGATCCCCGGCCGGGGGGCCGGGCGGTCTATGACCCCGACGTGGGATCCTCCCCCTCCGACAGCGCGCGCCACATCTCGTCATCCGGGTCCGTGGCACGGGGTTTGGCGCCGGGCGCCGAGTACTTCGCGCCGAGCCGGGGCATCCGGTGACCACGCCAGACCAGCAACCCGCCCGCTGCGAGCAGCAGCAGTGCCCCCACGACGGCCACCGCCGGTCCGGTCAGCGTCCGCTCCGGCCGGCCGACGGGCTGGTACGCGTCGTACGGAGTGCCGCTGAGGATCAGCCACAGCGCGATCGCACCGGCGACCGCGAGCCCGGTGCCGAGTGCCCGCCGCGCCAGGCCGGGCAGCGCGACGGTGGCGGCGACGGCGGCCAGCGCGAGCACCGCCAGCGGCAGCAGCCACCCGGCGAGGTCGGCGCCGGTGATGGTGCCGCCGGGGCTCATCTCGACCCAGGCCAGCTTCGACGAGCCCCACAGCGTGATCGCGCTCAGCAGCAGCGCGGCGGTGGTGATGACCAGGCCGCGCCGGGCCGGGGGCTGGGTGTCAGCCACGGGGATCTCGCATGGTCGCGGCGGCGGCGACGGCCGAGAGCACTGTGCGCGCCTTGTTCAGCGACTCGTTGTCCTCGTAGTCGGGGTCGGAGTCGGCGACGACTCCCCCGCCGGCCTGCACATACGCGACGCCGTCGCGCATCAGCGCGGTGCGGATCGCGATGGCGGTGTCGGCGTCGCCCGCGAAGTCGAAGTAGCCGACCACGCCGCCGTAGAGGCCCCGCCGGGTCGGTTCCAGCGACTCGATCAGCTCCATCGCCCGGACCTTCGGCGCGCCGGTCAGCGTGCCCGCCGGGAAGCAGGCGGCGACGGCGTCGAAGGCGGACTTGTCGTCGGCGAGCTGGCCGGTGACGGTGGAGACGATGTGCATGACGTGGCTGTAGCGCTCGATGGTGAAGAAGTCCACCACGTGCACCGTGCCCGGCTTGCAGACCCGGCCGAGGTCGTTGCGGCCGAGGTCGACCAGCATCAGGTGCTCGGCGCGCTCCTTGGCGTCGGCGAGCAGGTCCTTGGCGAGCAGCGCGTCCTCGTCGGGATCCTGCCCGCGCCACCGGGTGCCCGCGATCGGGTGGGTGGTCGCGCGGCCGTCGCGCACCGTGACCAGCGACTCCGGGCTGGAGCCCACGATGTCGAACCCGTCGAGCCGCAACAGATACATGTACGGGCTCGGGTTGGTGTTGCGCAGCACCCGGTAGACGTCGAGCGCGTCGGCGCCGGTGGTCATCTCGAACCGCTGCGACGGCACCACCTGGAACGCCTCGCCCGCGTGGATCGCCTCGACCGCCGCCAGCACGGCCTTGTGGTAGTCGGCCTTGTCGCGGCGGCGGGTGAACTCGGGCGCCGGGCGTTCGAACATCGCCGTGGTCGGCGGGGCGTGGGTGGCCAGCTGCTCGGTCATCGCGTCGAGCCTGCGCACGGCGTCGTCGTAGGCGGCCTCGACGCGTTCCGGCGAGTCGTCCCAGTTGACGGCGTTGGCGATGAGCGTGACCGTGCCCTCGTGGTGGTCGAACGCGGCCAGGTCGGTCGCGAACAGCATGACCATCTCGGGGATGCGCAGGTCGTCGTCGGCCAGCTCCGGCAGCCGTTCCAGCCAGCGCACCGCGTCGTAGCCGACGTAGCCGACCATGCCGCCGGTCAGCGGCGGCATGCCAGGCAGCGGCTCGGTGTGCAGCACGCTCAGCGTCTCCCGCAGCACGTCGAGCGGGTTGCCCTCGGCGGGCAGGCCGACCGGCGGAGTGCCGAGCCAGCACGCCTCGCCGTCGCGCACGGTGAGCGCGGCGGGGCTGCGCACGCCGATGAACGACCAGCGCGACCACGACTGGCCGTTCTCGGCCGACTCGAACAGGAACGTCCCCGGCCGGTCCTGCGCGAGCGTGCGGTACAGCGCGATCGGCGTCTCCGCGTCTGCGAGCAGGGTCCTGACCACGGGGATGACCCGGCGCGTCGGGGCGAGCGAGACGAACTCCGCCTTGCTGGGGCTGACCTCACCAAGGGCGGGAGCGGTACTGACCATGGCCGTCATTCTGCCGTCCCCGCCCGGCTCGGTGCCGCACGGGTGATGCGCGATGATGGACGGTGTGAGCGAAGAGGCTGGCACCAAGCGGCGGGGACGGCGGCCGGGCGGCGGCGACACCAGGGCCGCGCTGATCGACGCGGCGCGCGGCGTGTTCGCCGAGTCGGGCTACGACGGCGCGACCGTCCGGGGTATCGCGCAGCGCGCGGGCGTGGACGCCGCCATGGTCAACCACTGGTTCGGCAGCAAGGAGGGGCTGTTCGCCGAGGCGGTGCTGCAACTGCCGTTCACGCCGCATGAGCTGGTCGGCGAGCTGCTCGACGGGGACGTGGACACGCTCGGCGAGCGGCTCGTGCGGCGGTTCCTCGGCATCTGGGACGCGGCGGGCGGCGGCACGTTCGCCGCGATCGTGCGCAGCGTGGCCAGCCACGAGCAGGCGACGCATGTGCTGCGGGACTTCTTCATCCGCTACGTCTTCAGCGAGGTGCTGCGCTCGACCGGGTCCGACCAGCAGCTCTTCCGCGCCACGCTGGCGGCCTCGCAGATGATCGGGCTGGGCATGGTGCGCTACGTCGCCAAGTTCGAGCCGCTTGCCTCGGCCGACGTCGACACCGTGGTGACCGCGATCGCGCCCAACCTGCAGCGCTACCTCACAGGCAAGATCGACTAACTACGCGGCAGCAGCACCCGCTCGTCGCCGTCGAAGCAGGTGACGGCGCCGGTGTGGCAGGCGGGACCGGTCTGCTCCACCCGCAGCAGCACCGCGTCGCCGTCGCAGTCGAGCCGCACCTCGCGCACCTGCTGGGTGTGTCCGGACGTCTCGCCCTTGACCCACAGCTGCCGCCTGCTGCGGGAGTAGTACGTCGCGCGGCGGGTGGTCAGCGTGCGGTGCAGCGCCTCGTCGTCCATCCACGCCTGCATCAGCACCTCGCCGCTGGCGTCGTCGACGGCGATCGCGGCGATGAGCCCGTCGTCGTTGCGCTTCAGCCGGGCGGCCGTCGCCGGGTCGAGCGCGCTCACCGGACCTCGACCCCTGCCGCGCGCATGGTCGCCTTGACCTCGCCGATGGTCAGTTCCTTGAAGTGGAACACGCTCGCGGCGAGCACCGCGTCCGCGCCCGCGTCGATGGCCGGCGGGAAGTGCGCGGACTCGCCAGCGCCGCCACTGGCGATCACCGGCACCCGGACCGCGGCCCGCACCAGCCGGATCAGCTCGAGGTCGAACCCGGCCTTGGTGCCGTCGGCGTCCATCGAGTTGAGCAGGATCTCGCCGACGCCGAGCTCCTCGCCGCGCGCGGCCCACTCGACGGCGTCGATGCCGGTGCCCTTCCGGCCGCCGTGTGTGGTCACCTCGAAGCCGGACGCCGTGGGCTCGCCGCCGTCTGGCACGCGGCGCGCGTCGACCGACAGCACGATGCACTGCGAGCCGAACCGGCGCGATGCCTCCCGCAACAGCTCCGGCCGCGCGATGGCGGCGGTGTTGATGCTCGCCTTGTCCGCGCCCGCCCGCAGCAGCCGGTCGACGTCGTCGGTGCTGCGCACGCCGCCGCCGACGGTGAGCGGGATGAACACCTGCTCCGCGGTGCGCCGCACCACGTCGAAGGTGGTCTCGCGGTCGCCGGACGAGGCCGTCACGTCGAGGAACGTCAGCTCGTCCGCGCCCTCGGCGTCGTAGACGCGCGCCAGCTCCACCGGATCGCCCGCGTCCCGCAGGTTCTCGAAGTTGACGCCCTTGACGACCCTTCCCGCGTCGACGTCGAGACACGGGATCACCCTTACCGCCACGGCCATGGCCCGAGCGTACTGGCGGCCATACGCTTGATCACAGCTGGACCAGCGAAGGACGGTGGGTATGGCGAAGGCGGGACGGCGACCCGGCCAGACCGAGACCCGAGAGCAGATCCTGGCCGCCGCGCGCGGCCTGTTCGCCGAGCACGGCTTCGACGCGACCACGATCCGCGCGATCGCGGCCGAGGCCGAGGTCAACCCCGCGCTGATCCACCACTACTTCGGCTCGAAGGACCGGGTGTTCGTGGCGGCGCTGGCGCTGCCGGTCAACCCGGTCGACGTGATCGGCGAGGCGATCACGGGTTCCCGGGAGATGATCGGCGAGCGGCTGGTGCGGTTCTTCCTCAGCGTCTGGGGCAACCCCGAGGCACGGCAGCCGTTCCTGGCGATGCTGCGCTCGGTGACGTCGAACGAGCAGGCCGCGCGGATGATGCGGGAGTTCATCAACCACACCGTGATCCGCCCGATCGCGGCAGAGCTGGGCATCCGCGAGCTGACGATGTCGGCGGTCGGCGCGCAGCTGATCGGCATCGCGATGCTGCGCTACGTGGTCCGGCTCGAACCGCTGGCCTCGGCCAGCGACGAGGAGGTGGTGGCCACCGTCGCGCCCGTGGTGCAGCGCTACCTCGACTGAGCAGGAATGTCGGTGGCTCGGCCTAGGTTGCCGGCATGGTCTCGCAACTGCACGAGGTGCTCGTGGAGCTGTTCCACCGGCGGCCGGAGCTGGCGGCAGAGCTGCTGTCGGCGGCCGACGGCGTGGCGGTGCCGCCGTTCGAGGAGGCACGGCTCCAGGCATGCGAGCTGACGGACCTCACGCCGACCGAATACCGCGCCGACACGGTGGTGGTGCTGTCCGCGCGGACGGGTCCGGCGCTGGCGGTGGTGGTCGAGGTCCAGCTCACCCGAGACCCGGGAAAACGCTGGTCATGGCCGGTGTATCTGCCGACGCTGCGCGCCCGGTTGCGATGCCCGACGGTGCTGCTGGTGCTGTGCGCCGACGACAAGGTCGCCGACTGGTGCGGAACACCGATCGAGGTCGGGCATCCCGGCTATGCGCTCCGGCCGCTGGTGATCGGGCCGCACGGGATTCCGCTGGTGGACGACCGTTGCCTTCTTGTGAGCAAGTGTGAGTGCTCGTCATTAGGCAGCCTCGCCTTGCGGTGAGGCGGTCCCCGTCTTGCCCGATTGTTGCTGGTGCGGGGTTGACGCTTCACGGCCTGCTGCGTTGACCACTGGCGTGGTCGCGGTCTCCTGCGTGGCTCCACGTCCGTCTCCACTCGATGCAGTGGCGGCCGGGCTACTCCCGGTACCGGTCCTCGTTCCACCCGTGTGATGGGTGTCGCCGAGGCGGGCGAGGTTGATTGCGGCGTTGAGGTCACGGTCGATCATCGCGCCGCAGTGTTCACACATATAGGTCCGCTCGGCCAGGGTCAGGTTTGGCTTTCGCCCGCCACAGGCCGAACAGCTCTTGGAGCTTGGGTAGTAGCGGCCGGCCTCCACGAGCGTGGAGCCGTACCAGGTCGTCTTGTAGGTCAGCATCCGCCGGATCTCCGCGAGTGCGGCGTCGGCGAGTGCCCGGTTCAGGCCCTTCTTCCGGCTGCCTCCGGCGGCGCGCATCCCGGAGGCGTTCAACCTCTCCACGGCGATGACCTGGTGGCACTGGGCCAGGCTGGTGGTGTGCTTGTGGAGTACGTCGCGGCGGACCGCGCCCGCACGCGCGTGGGTCCGGCTGATCCTGCGCTGCTGCCTGATCCACCGTTTCGACGGCTGCTGCTTGCGTTGCGTGGTCGGGTCGTGGGGGCCGTGCTGGCGGGCCGCCTTGCGCTGGAGCGCCCGCAGCCGTTCCTGGGCTTTGCTGAGGGACTTGGGGGCTGGGACCCGGTCGATCTCACGCCCGTCAGGTGAGGCGACTACCAGCAGAGAGTCGGCCTTCACACCGACATCGACACCCACCACGTCATCCCCGGCACCGACGTGACCCGGGACGGCGACAGTGCGCTGGACGATGGTCTGGAACGACACGTGCCACCGTCCGGCCGAGTCCTCACTCAAAGTCGCGGACAGCACCCGTGCGGTGCCCGCCTCGACCCGCCTGGCGAGTTTCCCCGTGGACTCGTGCGTCTTGATCCGCCCTACCCGCGGGAGGGTGACGTGGTGCCGGTCGGCCTCCACGCGAATGGCACCGGTGGTGAACCGCACCGAACGACGTGACCTGGCCGACTTGAACCTCGGGAATCCGACCGACAGCCCCGCCCGGTCGCCCTTGCGGGACTTGTCCCAGGCATCCAACCCGCGGGCGAGGGCGTCCAGGCCGGTGTTGTACGCCTCTTTGGAGTTCTCGCCCCACCACGGGGCCACATCATTCTTGCGGGCGTTCCACTCCCTGCGCAGCCCAGCCAGCGACCAGTTCAACGACGGCGTCAGATCGGCATCGGCAATGCCGTACGAGCGCTCCGCCTGGCGCTGGTCGAGTACCGCCCTCACCACGGCGAGCATCGTGTTGTGCGCCCTGCGAGCGCCACCAGCATGCGACCGGAACGCCCGCACCTGCGCCGGGCTGGGGTCCAGCGCGTACTTGTACGCCTGCGCCACCCAGCCCTCGGCAACCTCGAACCTCGCCATCACGCAGACACCCGCTCCGGCCCGTCCTGTTTGGTGGCGGTGACCGCCCGCATGGCCCGATTCCGGGCGCCACCACGGCCACAGAGCCGCACGCACATCGAGGTGAGGACCTCGATCATGTCCCGCACCAGATCATCGGTGGTCTCACCCGAATCGGCGACCACGACCGTGCGGCCATGCGCAGCCAACGTCGCTTCGAGGTGTTCGACCCCGAACCTGGCCAACCGGTCCCTGTGTTCCACGACCACCACCGAAACAGACGCCTCCGACAAGATCCGCCGCAGTTTCGGTCGCTTCCCGTTCAACCCAGACCCGACCTCAGTCACGACCTCACCCACCTCGTGGCCGTTCGCGGTGGCCCACGACGTGAGCCCGGCGACCTGCCGGTCCAGATCCGAGCGCTGGTCATGCGAACACACCCGGGCGTACAACACCACCCGGCCAGACGCGTCCTCCGGCGCCGCGACCACCCAGACCGTTCCCGACTCCAACCGGCGAGCCGGCACCGGCATCCTGTCCTCCCCGAACCACCGATACGCAGTCTGCGAGTGAACACCGTCGCTCCGCGCCCACTCAGCCAACTTCACACCACTCATAGAAACACACATTCGATCACGCTCACTCACAACACGCCGAACTGTCGCGAACCCCGCTCGGGCGCCCCGGAACCCGGAGCTGGCCGTGTTGTCGGCGATGGCACACGGCGGGGCGCCGGACGGGGACAAGGTGTTGTCCGCGCTGCTCGCGGGCCTGCGAGCGGTCGATGACGAGCTTGCCAAGCTGTATGCTGATCAGGTACTGGCGGCGCTGCCCGTGGCGGCGCAGGCCTGGTGGGAGGACATGATGCCGATCAAGATCGAGACCTACGAGTACGAAAGCGACTTCGCCCGCCGCTACTACGGCCAAGGCAAGACCGAAGGCGAGGCCAAGGCACTGCTGCGGGTGCTGGCCGCCCGCGGTATCGCCGTGTCCGACGACGCTCGTGCCCGGATCACCTCCTGCACCGACCTCGACCAGCTAGAACGGTGGCTCGACCGCGCCGTCTCGGTCGACTCCGCCGACGAGCTCTTCACCGCCTAACGAAATGCCCGACGCTTGACAGCGGCCGTTCAACACTCGCAGAATTAAACACATGACTAATTCCGCTGTCGTGGTCGACGACCTCCGCGTCAAGCGCGGCGGCCGCGACGTCCTCAACGGCATCAGCTTCGAGATCGAGCCCGGCACCGTCACCGGGCTGCTCGGCCCGAGCGGATGCGGCAAGACCACGCTCATGCGCGCGCTGGTCGGGGTGCAGATCGTCGAGGGCGGCGAGGTCACCGTGCTCGGCAAACCGGCCGGGCACAAGGACCTGCGCAAGCTCATCGGCTACGCCACCCAGAACCCGGCGATCTACCCCGACATCACCGTCACCGAGGCGCTGACCTACTTCGCCTCCGTGCTGCGGGCACCGGCCTCCGACGTCGCCCGGGTCATCGAGGAGGTCGACCTCAGCTCGCACGCCGACGCGATCATCGGCCAGCTCTCCGGCGGCCAGCTCAGCCGCGCGAACCTCGCCGTCGCACTGCTCGGCAAGCCGGAGCTGCTGATCCTGGACGAGCCGACCGTCGGCCTCGACCCGGTGCTGCGCGACGAGCTGTGGAAACTGTTCATCGAGCTGGCGCAGCGCGGCGTGACGCTGCTCGTCTCCAGCCACGTCATGGACGAGGCCACCCGCTGCGAGCACCTGCTGTTGCTACGCGAGGGCGATCTGCTCGCCTCACAGTCCCCCGCCGAGCTGCGCGACCGCACCGGCGAGTCCGACCTGGAACGCGCCTTCCTCCGCCTGATCAAGGACGCCGTGTCATGACCGTCATGAACCCCGCCATCACGCTGGCGACCACCCGCCGCATCCTCACCCAGCTGCGCCACGACCACCGCACCCTGGCGCTGATGATCATCATGCCGTCGCTGCTGCTCACGCTGCTGCGCTACGTGTTCAACGACGAGCAGACGTTCAGCCGGGCGGCGCCCGCGCTGCTCGCGGTGTTCCCGTTCGCGATCATGTTCATCGTCACCTCGGTCACGACGCTGCGGGAACGCACCACCGCCACGCTGGAGCGGCTGATGACGCTGCCACTCGCGAAGCTGGACCTGCTGTTCGGCTACGCCATCGCGTTCGGGCTGGTCGCCATCGTGCAGGTCACCGTGGCGACGGTGATCTCGCTGACCTGGCTCGGCCTGACCATCACCGGCTCGGTCTGGCTGCTCGGCGCCATCGCGGTGCTCGACGCGCTGCTCGGCACCGCGCTCGGCCTGTTCGCCAGCGCCTTCGCCCGCACCGAGTTCCAGGCCGTGCAGTTCATGCCCGCGTTCGTGATGCCGCAGGTATTGCTGTGCGGGCTGTTCGCGCCCCGTGACTCGAT